>CALGOK010000125.1 GCA_937961295.1 uncultured Gemmatimonadota bacterium | reverse complement strand
TACTTCGTGCGCTCTCGCGAGGTGCTTCGGCGCGACGGCGCGTCCCCGCGCGTGACCATGCAGGTGTTCACCAAGCACGACGCGCTGCTGGGCGGCATCGACGAGGCGATCGCCATCCTCAAGCTCTGCAGCGACGACTGGTCGCAGCTGGCCGTGCGCGCGCTGCACGACGGCGACGCCATCGTGCCATGGGAAGTGGTGCTGGAGATCGAGGGTCCCTACGACCAGTTCGCCCACCTCGAGACGCTCTACCTCGGCGTGCTCGCCCGGCGCACCCGCGTCGGCACCAACACCCGCCGGGTGGTGGAGGCGGCCAAGCCCAAGGACGTGATGTTCTTCCCGGCCCGCCACGACCACTGGATGGTGCAGACCGGCGACGGCTACGCCGCCCACGTGGCCGGCGCGATCGGCGTCTCCACCGACGCCCAGGCGTCGTGGTGGGGGAGCGAGGGGTTCGGCACCGTGCCGCACGCGCTGATCGCGGCCTACGGCGGTGACACCGTCCTCGCGTCGCGCAAGTTCCTCGAGCACACTCCCGACGAGATGCGCCTGGTGACCCTCGTCGACTTCGAGAACGACTGCCCGCGCACCGCCGTGGCGGTGGCCGATGCGCTGGGCAAGCGGCTCTACGGCGTGCGGCTCGACACCTCCGAGCAGATGGTCGACGCCTCGGTGGTGCCGATGATGGGGCCGTTCCGGCCCACCGGGGTCAACCCGCAGCTGGTCTGGAATGTCCGTGACGCGCTCGACCGCGCCGGCCACGGCCACGTCCGCATCGTCGTCTCGGGCGGGTTCACCGTCGAGAAGATCCGCGAGTTCGAGGCGCTCGGCGTCCCGGTCGACGTCTACGGGGTGGGGTCCTCGCTGTTCGGCGGCCGGTTCGACTTCACCGCCGACATCGTGCGGCACGAAAGAAAGCCCTGCGCCAAGGCCGGCCGGGCGTACCGCGACAATCCGCGGCTCGAGCCGGTCCCGTGAGCGTCTCCGGCCGCTTCTGGCTGCCGGGTCCCGTCGAGGTCGCACCCAGCGTGCTCGAGGCAATGGCGCAGCCGATGGTCGGCCACCGCACCGTGGCGGGCCACGCCCTCGCCGAGCGGCTCCAGCACGGCCTCCGGCGGGTGTTCCACGCCGACCGGCCCGTGCTGCTCGCCACCGCCAGCGCGACCGCCATGATGGAGGCCGCCATCCGCAGCGGTGTGCGCGATCGGCTGCTGGCGATCGTGAGCGGCACCTTCGGTGAGCGGTTCGCCACGATTGCCGAGCGCTGTGACAAGGACGTGATCCGCGTGCACGTGGCGCGCGGCGAGGCGATCCAGCCCGCGCAGCTCGCCGAGTTCCTCGATGGCCCTCCGGTCGATGCGGTGTCGATGGTCCACGTCGAGACCAGCACCGGATCGGTGGCGCCGGTGCGCGACCTGATCGCCACCATCCGGCGCAGCACCAATGCACTCACGATCGTCGATGCGGTGGGATCGCTCGGCGCGATGCCGGTCGATCCCGCAGGGTGGGACGCCGACCTGGTCATCGGCGCGTCGCAGAAGGGTCTCGCCGTGCCGCCAGGACTCGCCTTCGCCGTGGCGAGCGAGCGGTTCCTCGCGCGCGCCGCTGCCCTGCGCGACCGCGGCCTCTACCTCGACATCGTCGAGCTGCACGCCGCCGCCGCCGCGGCCCGCTTCCCGCAGACCCCGGCGCTGCCGGTGTGCTACGCGCTCGATCGCCAGCTCGAGCGGATCCTTGGCGATGACCTCAACGCCCGGTTCGCGCGGCATCGTGCCATGCGCGAGCGGGTGGAGCAGTGGGCGATGCGCGAGGCGGAGTTCACCCTGCTCGCCCCCGCGGGGCAGCGCGCCGACACGGTGAGCGCGCTGGTGCTGCCCGAGGGAACCAGCGCCGCCACGCTGGTGTCCGACCTCGCCCGCGACGGCTTCGCCATCGCGCCGGGGCTGGAGGACGACTTCGATCGGCTGATCCGCATCGGCCACATGGGCGAAGTCACCCCCGACCAGCTCGACCGCCTTCTCGCCACCCTCGACGCCAGGCTCTGACGATGGACGAGACCACCTCGCCGTTCCGCCGCGCCGCGACGTACTTCCTCCGGGGCGCCGTCATCACCTTCCCGGTGATCCTCACCGTCTGGGTCGCGTGGGAGGCCGTCGCCTGGATCGACGGCTGGCTGGGAGTCGACATCCCCGGGGTGGGGTTGCTCGTGGTGATCGTCGGCATCACCCTGATCGGCCTGCTCGCCACCAACGTGGTCACCCGCGCGGCGATCGACACCTTCGACGCCGTCCTCGCCCGGCTGCCGCTGGTGCGGCTCCTCTACACCGCCGCCAAGGACCTGATGAACGCGTTCGCGGGCGAGAAGCGCCGCTTCAACACGGCGGTGCGGGTGCGCATCGACCCCGACAAGGATCTCTGGGTGCTGGGCTTCGTCACCGCGGAGGACGTCAGCCGCCTCGGCCTTCCCGAGCACGTGGGCGTGTACCTGCCGCAGAGCTACAACTTCGCCGGCCAGCTGCTGCTGGTCCCCGCGACGCAGATCGAGCACGTCAACGTCGAGGGGACCGAGCACATGAAGTTCATCGTGAGCGGCGGTGTGGCGGGGGGCAACACACCAGAGGAGTAGCGGCGAGGCATGCCTCGCCCGACACTCGTGATTCGAGACTGGTGATTCGAGGATGCGCCCTCGAGTCTCCAGTCTCGAATCACGAGTCTCGTTTCAGTCCACCAGGCTCCACCGCGCGATCACCATCGGCCGCAGCGCCATGGCGGGATTCCAGTTGAAGTCGAGACTGCTCACCAGGTAGGCGATGCCCGCGGGGGCGTCGACCACCAGCCGCATGATGCCGTAGCGCAGGCGAGGCGGAACGTCGGCGCCGGTGGCCGGCAACACCGCGACCGGCTCGAGGGTCCCGCGACGGAAGACGCGCAGCTCAAGGCGGTCTGCCGCCACATTCCACGCCGCGGCCAGCACCAGCTGCCGATGGGCATCGACAGCGACCGCCCGGAACCCGATCTCCGGATCGGTCGGCGTCTCGACCAGCAGCGCCCCGTCGCTGGTCCGGACGGCATGCACGCCGCCAAAGGTCGCCCCGGGCGTTGCACTGCTCACGTACACCACACCTTCGGCGACATCGAACGCCGCCGCCGTCGCGTCCGAGAGCAGGTGGATCCACGGCATCGACCGCACGGTGTCGCCGGTGGCGAGATCGTAGAGCGCCGGCCCGTGCGCCAGCGTCACGGCGCGACCGAGGCTCGGCGCGATCTCGATCCCCACGAGCGTGTGGTTCAGCGGAACACTGCTGGACCATGTGCAGGCAACGAAGCCGCCGGTGCACTGACCCCGCTGGGCCACCAGGTCATACCCTCCGGCCAGCGCGGTGCTCGGCCCGACGAGGGCCACCGGAGCGAACCATGTGGGTGGCTGCGGCAGGGTGGTCTCCACCGCGATCTCCTGTCCCAGCCGGGCCACCACCGGATCGGCACACACCGTGTCGGAGATTCGTGCGCGAAGGATGACGGTGCCGGTGGCCAGCCCCGGCAGCACCCCCCAGCCGCACGAGTGGTCGTGGAACGTGGTGGGCCAGCTGCGCCCACCCACGGCCGTGGCGAGGCTCACCTCGAGCAGCCCCTCGCGAGTGCCGCCGAGCACCCGCGGGGGCGTGTGGGAGAGGACGACCATCGCTCCCTCGACCTGGGGACCGAGGACGGTGCCGAGGTAGCCGTGGAGCGTCACGTGTGCATTGAGCGGCGAGATGCCCTCCCCCTCCACTCGCACCGGGAGCGTGCCCGTGTGCACCGGCAGCGCCGCGCTGAACGTGGTGTCGTCCACCCGGGTGACCACCAGCGCCGTGCCGTCGAGTGTGACGCGTGGCGTCGCCTGCTCCCCCTCGCCATGGCGCACCACCACCTCGAATGATCCGCCGCTCCACAACGATCGCGCCGCGAGCTCGAACTCCCGGGTGTCCTCGGGAGGGATGACCGGTGCGGTGTTGCAGGCCGCGAGGAGCACGGCGGCGAGCCAGGTGATCCGACTCGGGGGGTGGAACAAGGGCGGGCTCCAGGGAGAGGGATGCATCGTGACAAAATCTACCGGCCCGGCGTCACCTCCGATCTCCGTTCAGTCCGCCAGGCTCCAGCGCGCGATCACCATTGGTGGGATGGTCGCCGAGGTGAACCACGGGGTGTACTGGGTTGCCACCAGGATCACCATGTTGCCGGAAACGGGAAGGATCAGCCGGCGGTGGCCGTTCTGCCGTACCGCGTCTTCGATGGTGCCGGAGGGAGCCGGAAGCTCCGCCACCAACTCCAGCGTTGCCGCGTCGAGAACCGTGAGCCAGTAGCGCCGCTCCGACGGGCTGTGCATGGCGACATAGACCAATCCTCGTGCGTCGTCAATCGCGACCCCGTTCGGGTCTCCCCCGACCAGTTCCCTGCGGTCGAGCTCCACACCATTCTCGCTGTCGAGCACCAGAAGGAGTCCGGATGGGCTGGAAGTCAAGGCGGAACGGAACGCCGTCAGGAACAACCGTCGCTCCGTCGAGTTGAACGCCGCGGAGTGGTAGTACAACAGGTCGGAATCATCCGTGGATGGCAGGATCCGTACGATGTCACCGGTACCGAGGTGGTGGATCGCGGGACGAATTCCAAGCCCGATGATCCGACGGGCCGTGTAGCCGGCCTCGAAGCCGTACAGGTTCGCCTGGAACTCGCTGAAGGGCTCAACCTGCTGGCAACCGACCCACGGCGAACCCGCTCCGCACCGGAGGAACGACCCGAAGTTGTCGTGCCACCCGAGGACTGCCGATTGCGGGCCAACCACGGCGGCGATGCTTCGCGACCAGCCGGGCATCACCTCGCCGAGTCCTGCACCGACTCCCACTGGAGTCGTCTCGTGGAGCGTGTAGTGGCTGGCACACGTTTGAGCTCCCTCCACACCCGCCCGCAGCACCACCTGCCCCACTGCCGGGCCCGGCACGACGCCGTTGGCGCACTCGATGGCGTGCACCGACTTGGACCAAGTCGATACGACCTGGCCGGTCGCGAGCGACACCGACGCCAGCCCCGACCGGGTCGCACCGAGGATCACCTGGCCTCCTGAACCCGGAAGCGGAAGCACCGACCCCCCCACGCCGGGTCCCAGCTGGGCCGACACGAATCCATGCAATTCCACCGTCGCTTCGAGCGGCGGGATCTCCTCGCTCTCGATCCGGACCGGGAGCCCCCCCGTCCGTACTGGCAGCGCTGCCCTGAAGGTGGTGTCGTCAAGGCGGCTGACCACGAGCGCGGTGCCGTCCAGCTTGATCGCCGGGATCGGCTGCTCGTCGTGGGCGTGCCGCACCACGACCTCGAGCCGACCACCGCTCCAGAGTGACGTCTCGACCAAGGCAAAGGCGCGCAAGTCCTCCGGCGGCAGCACCGGCGCCGTGTTGCAGGCCGCGAGCAGGCCGAACACGAGGAGGTACGCCGCCCGGAGTGAGGGATTGGACAAGGGCCACTCCTGTGGGAGGAATGCAGGAAGACCGAATCTATCGGCCCCGCGTCACCCTCGAGTCTCCAGTCTCGAATCACGAATCTCGAGCGTGCAGCCCCCTCGCCCTTCGCTCGTCCCCTGCTGCTGAGGCCCGGCACGGGGCGCTCGCGGCCAGGACCGATCGGGTCGGGACGCGGAGCTGCCCAGCTGGCACTGCGGGACCGATCCGTCCCGAGAACCCATCATCAGACAGCTGTCCACCTGCCCCGGCGTGCCGGCCGACCGGCCCCGGGGCGGCCGGCGAGTGCGGATCACGAGGCTGGAGTCAGCGATCTCCACCTCCGATCCTTGTCCTTAACGTCGCCCGCCGGGCTCCGTCTCCCCGGCAGACCCTGAACCCGAGGCTTCTTCCCCATGCGTACCCGAGCATTCCTGGTGGCCGCCCTCGCCCTCGCGGCGGCCTGCAACAGCGACTCGACCGGTCCCGGAACCGGGACCGACAGCAGCCTCAACCTCGCCGTGGCCACCGCCGCGGCCGACGCCGTGGCCGAGGACGTGGACGTGATGGCCGGGATGACCGGCTCGATCGGCTATCTCGGCGGCTCCGCCTCGCTGTTCGACGGCCCGCCCGACGGCCCCGGCAACACCAACGGCTGCGGATTCGGCGGCGGCCGCTGGAGCTGCCCCCCCAACCCGGCGAACGGGCTGACCGTGACCCGCACCATCGCCTTCTTCGATGCCAGCGGCGCGACGCAGGATCAGTACGATCCGCTCACCACCGCGCGCATCGAGGTCGAGACCACCGTCGAGGGTGAGGTGACCCGCGGCCCCTGGACGTCGTCGGTGTTCCGCACCCGCGACCTGGTGTTCACCGGGCTCGAGGGCCAGAACACCACCCGCATCATCAACGGCGAGGGGAACGAGGAGATCTCCCGCTCCGGCCAGCCGGGCAATTCCCCGCCGCGCGAGTACGAGCTCGAGGGTGAGTTCGAGATCGAGGACGTGGTGATGCCGGTTCGCGGCGACGGCGTCGATCCGTGGCCGCTCTCGGGGACGATCACGCGGACCTGGACCGTGGTCGTCAATGGTGGCGATCCGGTGACCCGCACGGTGATCGTCATCTTCAACGGCACCAGCACGCCCGACGCCACCGTCAACGGCGAACCGTTCGAGCTGGATCTCAGCCAGCGGCAGGCACGGCGCCGGTAACCGGCGACAGCGCGAAGGACGTGCACTCAGCCGCGGCCGTCAGGCCGCGGGGATGTCGGTCCGAGACGGATCCGATCCCCGCGGCCTGACGGCCGCGGCTGAGTATATTGGCGCCATGACCGACCCGAAGCACCCGTACCGCCCGGCCGAGGTCGAGGCGAAGTGGCAGGCCCGGTGGCACGAACGCGGCACCAACGAGCCCGACCTCGACCGCGCCGAACGCCCCTTCTACAACCTGATGATGTTCCCCTACCCGTCCGCCGAGGGGCTGCACGTGGGGAACCTCTTCGCGTTCACCGGCGCCGACGTGTTCGGCCGGTTCAAGCGGATGCAGGGGTTCGACGTCTTCGAGCCGATCGGCTTCGACGCCTTCGGGATCCACTCGGAGAACCACGCCATCAAGGTGGGGATCCACCCCGGCGAGCTGATCCCGCGCAACATCGCCAACTTCACCCGCCAGCTCACCAGCATGGGCGGGATGTTCGCGTGGAACCACGTGCTGGCCACCACCGACCCGGCGTACTACAAGTGGACCCAGTGGCTCTTCCTGCAGCTGTTCAAGCAGGGACTCGCCTACAAGAAGAAGGGCGCCGTGAACTGGTGCCCCAGCTGCAAGACGGTGCTCGCCAACGAGCAGGTGATCGCCGGCGCCTGTGAGCGCTGCGGCACCGCCGTCGAGCAGCGGGTGCTCGAGCAGTGGTACTTCCGGATCACCGACTACGTCGAGCGGCTGCTCGCCAACCTCGACGACCAGACCAAGATGGACTGGTCGGAGAGCACCGTCGCGGCGCAGAAGAACTGGATCGGCCGGAGCGAAGGCGCCGAGATCCGCTTCGCGGTCCAGGGCCACGACGCGGTGATCCCGGTGTTCACCACCCGGGCCGACACGCTCTTCGGTGCCACCTTCATGGTGCTCGCCCCCGAGCACCCGCTGGTCGACGCGATCACCACCGCCGACCAGCGCGCCGCGGTGCGCAGCTACCTCGACCAGGCCGCGGCGAAGGACCTGGTGTCGCGCAAGGTCGGCGACCGCCAGAAGACCGGGGTGCCGACCGGCGCGTTCGCCGTCAATCCCGCCACCGGCCAGCCGATCCCGGTGTGGGTGGCCGACTACGTGCTGATGGAGTACGGCACCGGCGCGATCATGGCCGTCCCCGCC
>CALGOK010000124.1 GCA_937961295.1 uncultured Gemmatimonadota bacterium | reverse complement strand
CCTGCGCGCGCCCCTCTCGGGTGGTCGCGTGGGCGGGGCGTCGCGCCGCGAATACGGTCGTGCCGACGTCCGGGTCCAGGGTGGCCAGCTGTTCATCGGCTTCGCACCGGGGGCGACCACGCCGGTGTGGATGAGCCATGGCGATCACGTCGACGAGGCGCCGCCAGGATGGACCGTCACGGCCAGCAGCGAGAACTCGCCGGTTGCCGGGATGGAGCACCAGTCCAAGCCGCTGTTCGGCGTGCAGTTCCACCCCGAGGTGGCACACACGCCGCGCGGCAGCGAGATCATCGCCAACTTCGTGTTCGGCGCGTGCGGCTGCGAGCCCGACTGGACGCCTGAACACTTCGTCGAGGCCGAGGTGGCCCGGGTCCGCGAGCTCGTGGGCGATGCGCGGGTGATCTGCGGGCTGTCGGGCGGGGTCGATTCCTCGGTGGCCGCCGCGCTGGTGCACCGCGCCGTGGGCGACCGGCTCACCTGCATCTTCGTCGACCACGGCCTGCTCCGCCTCAACGAGCGCGAGCAGGTGGAGCAGACCTTCCGCCGCAACCTCGGCATCGACCTGCGCACCGTCGACGCCTCGGCCGAGTTCCTTGGCGACCTCGAGGGCGTCGAGGAGCCGGAACTCAAGCGCAAGCGGATCGGGCACCGGTTCATCGAGGTGTTCGAGCGCGAGGCCAAGGCGGTCGGCGCCGACGTGAAGTTCCTCGTGCAGGGCACCCTCTATCCCGACGTGATCGAGTCGTTCTCGCCGTCGGGCGGGCCCTCGGTCACCATCAAGACCCATCACAACGTGGGCGGGCTTCCCGAGCGGCTCCCGTTCGCGCTGATCGAGCCGCTGCGCGAACTGTTCAAGGACGAGGTGCGGCAGGTGGGCCGCGAGCTGGGGCTTCCCGAGGAGATGGTCGGCCGGCATCCGTTCCCGGGTCCCGGGCTGGCCATCCGCATCCTCGGCCCGGTCGACCAGGCGCAATGCGACCTGCTCCGGCAGGCCGACGCGATCTACATCGAGGAGATCCGCGCCGCAGGGCCCTAAGACCAGATCTGGCAGGCGTGCGCGGTGCTGCGCCCGCTCCGGTCGGTGGGGGTACAGGGCGACTTCCGCACCTATGACCAGGTGATCGGGCTGCGCGCCGTGACGTCGCGCGACGGGATGACCGCGGACTGGTTCCCGTTTCCGCCCGACGTGCTGGCCCAGATCTCCAACCGGATCGCCAACGAGGTGAGCGGCGTCAACCGGGTGGTCTACGACGTGAGCAGCAAGCCGCCCGCGACGATCGAGTGGGAGTAGCGCGACTGGCGAAGGGCGAGGGGCGAGGAGCGGATCACCGCCCCTCGCCCCCCGCCCTTCGCGCTGTCGCGCTCAGTGCTCGTCGGTGCTTCGCATGTACACCAGCGTCACGGGCTCGTCGACGTCGGTGGACGTGGCCACCTCGGTGAGGGTGTTGCCGTCGGCGGAGACGGTGAAGTCGGAGACATAGCGCGGATCGCCCGAGCGCTTCCATGTGAGGGTGAGGCCCCCGTCATCGCGCTCGGCGACGGCGCAGGTCCAGGTGCCGTCGAACATCGGCGAGTTCGCCACGGCGTCACCACCGCTCAGCGGCGGGGTGCAGGTGGCCTGCATCGAGGCGAAATGGATCTCGAGCGCGCTGTCGCCGGCGGCGGCGATGCTCATGTTCCCCATCATCGCGCCGGTCATCGAGCTCGCCTGCCAGGTCCCCGACAGTCCCGGGCCGCCCGACACGCGCCGGAACTGCATCTCGGTCACGTCGACCGTGCCGTCGGGGCCCGGGCGGTTGGCGCGCGAGGTGAGGGTCTGGCCATCGGCGGCGAGCCACACGGTGTCGGTGCTGATCACGGTGCCGCCCACCCGGAACACGCTCGCCCAGCTCAGCGAGTCGATCGGCGTCACCGCCGTGGTCCCGCCCCACGGGGTCTCGGTCTCGGTCCCGTCGAGCGACATGGTATAGGTCTGGCCGTCCACGGTCACCTGGTAGGTGATCGAGTCGACCATCTCGTACTGGAGCGTGATGTTGGTGACGTCGGCCTGGGACTGGTCGGGGACCCAGGTGCCGAGGTAGGCGGGTTCGGCCGGCGCGCAGGCCAGCACGGCGAGGACGGCGATCGGGGCGAGCAGGCGGCGCATGGGTCGGGCTCCCGGGGTGATCGGATCTCCGAGTGTGGGGCCCGGGGCAGGGGTCGTCAAGGCGCGGCCCGTGGCCGCCCGGTTCAGTCGAGCGCCGCGAGCACCTCGTTCGGGGTGGCTGCCCGATCCAGCCCCTCGCGGAATCCGGGTTGCCGCCCCAGCTGCGCGAGCCGTCCGAGGATCGGCAGGTACTGGTTGCTGACCTCGACCGGCGGCGCCACGATCAGGAAGACATGGTGCACCGGGAGGCCGTCCGGTGCACCCCACTCCAGCGGTCCGGCGAGGCGCCCGTAGGCCAGTCGGACCCGGGGGACCACCAGCGATCGGCAGTGGGGGATCGCGAAGCCGCGACCCACGCCGGTGGACCCCAGCACCTCGCGCCGCGCCAGCAGGCGGAGCAGGGTGGTGCGCGAGCGCCCACTGATGGCGAGCAGGTCCACCATCGCCTCGAGGACTGCCTCGCGAGAGGCCGCCGGGAGGTCGAGTCCGATCGATTCGGTCCCGAGGAAATCGCGCAGTTGCATGGGCCGAACGGTACACGGGACACGGCGGTGCGACAACGCGAATCGCCCGGGCCGGCCTCGCGTGGGCCGGCCCGATTTCCTAGATTGCGGGGATGGCGTTCCCGTATCCCACCGGTTCGGCGTTCCCGCTCTTCCTGGCCCCGATGGCCGGGGTGTCGGAGCCCCCGTTCCGCCGCATCTGCCGGCGGATGGGGGCCGACGTCGTGCTCACCGAGTTCCTCAACTCCGAGGGGATCCGGCGCCGGATCGGCCGGGTGCTCGAGGGGTGCGAGTTCGACGAGATCGAGCGGCCGATCGGGATCCAGATCTACGGCGCCGACCATGAGGCGATGGCGGAGGCCACCCGGCTGGTGACCGAGCACTATGCGCCCGACTTCGTCGACATCAACTTCGGCTGCCCGGTCAAGAAGGTCGTCGCCCGCAACGGCGGCTCGGGTTGCCTGCGCGACATGGAGCAGGTGGAACGGATCATCAAGGCGTGCGTCGTCGCCACCCACCTGCCCGTCACCGTCAAGACCCGTTCCGGCTGGTCCGATGACACGCGCGACCCGGTCGGCATCGCCTTGCGGATGCAGGACGCCGGCGCGCGCGCGTTCACGCTCCATGCCCGCACCCGGTCGCAGATGTTCACCGGCAGCGCCAACTGGGACGAGATCGCGGCGGTGGTCGAGGCGCTCGACGTGCCCGTGATCGGCAACGGCGACGTGGAGACCGGCACCGACGTGGTCCGGATGCGCGAGCACACCGGCTGCGCAGGGGTGATGGTGGGTCGCGGCTCGTTCGGCAACCCGTGGCTCTTCCGCGACGCGCAGGCATTGCTGCGCGGCGAGGAGCTCCCCGATGCTCCCGGCGCCGCCGAGCGGTTCGCGGTGGCCTCCGAGCACGCGCGGCTCGCGCTCGAGCTCCAGGGCGACTCGCGCCGCACCATGGTCGAGTTCCGCAAGCACTTCGGCTGGTACACCAAGGGGCTCCACGGCGCGACGTCGCTCCGGCAGCGGCTCTTCCAGGTCGAGACGATGGCGGAGGCGGAGCAGGTGTTCGCCGACTACCTCGCTCGCGAGGCGCTGGCCGCCGCCGCGTGACCCGCGACGCGCTGGCCACCCTGCTTGCCGCGGTGCAGCGCGGCGAGGTGACCCCCGACGAGGCGCTCCGGCGCCTCGCGCACTTTCCGTCCGAGACGCTGCCGTTCGCCACGATCGATCACCAGCGGGCGGTGCGGCAGGGCCGCCCCGAGGTGATCTACGCCGCCGGCAAGACGGTGGAGCAGGTGACCGCGATCGCCGAGCGGCTCCGCGCCGCCGGGGCGGGGGTGCTCGCCACCCGCACGACGCCCGAGCAGCGTGCGGCCATCGTGGCGGCGCACCCCTCGGCGGTGATCGACGAGCTGATCGAGCTGCGCTGGAGTCACGGGGGCGTGCGCCGGGGGGCCACCGACACCGATCCCCTCGTGCTCGTGGTCGCCGCGGGCACCAGCGACCTCCCGGTGGCGCAGGAGGCGGTTGCCACGCTCGCGGCGTTCGGCCGGCGCGTCGATCGCGTGGTCGACGTCGGCGTGGCGGGGCTGCACCGGCTGCTCGCCCAGGAGGCGCGGCTGCGCGAGGCCGCGGTGGTGATCGTGGTCGCGGGGATGGAGGGCGCCCTCGCGTCGGTCGTGGGTGGCCTGGTCGCGGCCCCCGTGGTCGCGGTGCCCACGTCGGTCGGCTACGGCGCCTCGTTCGGCGGGCTCGCCGCGCTGCTGGCGATGCTCAATGCCTGCGCCTCGGGGATCACCGTCACCAACATCGACAACGGCTTCGGGGCGGCGATGGCGGCCGACCGGCTGCTCGCCGCCATCGTCAACCGGGAGGGGTGATGCGGATCGATGTCCTCGCCGACGAGGGCTGCCGATGGATCGACGTGATCGGCAGCAATCGGGACGAGCTCAACGAGCTGGCCGACGAGCTCGACATGCCCGCCAGCGTGGTGGAGGACTGCCTCGATCCGGAGCACCTCCCCAAGTATGAGCGGTTCGACGGCGCCACCTTCGTGATCCTGCGCGCCCGCGACCTGTCGGCGCCGGACGATGCCTCCACGATCCAGGCGCTGACGCGAAAGGTCGCGATCTTCATGCGCGACGACGTCATCCTGACGGTGCACCGCATCGACATGGAGGAGATCGCCACCATCCGCGACCGGTTCCGGGCGGCCGACGGGAACGCCACCCAGCACGGGATCATGTCGGCGATGATGCTCGCGACCCTGGACACCTACGAGCGGCCGCTGGAAGCCGCGCAGCAAGTCCTCGACGAGTTCGAGGAAGGGGTCTTCGACGAGGACGTTCCCGCGCCGACGTTGCGCGACGCGTTCAACCTGAAGCGTCGGGTGGCCCTCTCGCGGCGCATCCTGTGGCAGACCAGCGTGGTGCTGCAGAAGATGTCGCCCCCGACCGAGCGCCACGACCCGCTCTACCAGGAGGTGCGGGAGACCGCCGACGCCTATCTCTTCTGGGTGGACCAGCTCCTCGACGAGGTCAACCAGCTCCTCCAGGTGCACCTGTCGATGTCCTCGCACAAGACCAACGAGGTGATGCGGCTGCTCACGGTCTTCTCCGCCTTCTCCCTGCCGCTCACCTTCATTGCCGGCGTCTACGGCATGAACTTCCAGCACATGCCCGAGCTCACCCAGCGCTGGGGCTATCCGGCCGTGATGCTGGTGATGCTGGCGCTGTGCCTGGGGATCTTCGCGTGGTTCCGGCGGCGGGGCTGGCTGTAGCGACAATGCGAGGGGCGAAGGGCGAGGAGCGGAAGGCGAGCGCGTCGGCCGGCTGGCAGCGCCCTTCGCCCTTCGCGCCTCGCCCCTCGCGTTGTCGCCCTTGTACGTCGTCCGTCTTCGGTCTATCTTTGGTGTTCGGGGGCGACTGGCTTCGACGGGTTGGTAGAAGGCATCGCCGCGTGTCCAGGTCCGGGGTCCTGGCTAAACCCTCTGGAACTGATTTACCTGCCAACTCTGAACTGGCACTGGCTGCGTAAGCTGAGCTTCTAGCTCGCTTGCTGCACCTCCGATGACCGAAGCCCGTCCGGGGCGTCGCCATCGGATCGCAAATCCGGGCTGGTGGCCGGCGGTCCTCCGCCGCCGGTTGCGAGATTCCTTCGGAGGTCAACGCCGGGAAGGCTGGCTCTGCGCCGGCCCGGCGCCAAGCTGGAAGCGGAGCCTACACACGTAGACGCGGTCCCGGACGCCGATTCGGACCAGGGTTCGATTCCCTGCGCCTCCATCGACGCGACAGGGCGAGGGGCGAGGGGCGAGGAGCGGAAGATCACCGCCCTTCGCGCCTCGCCCCTCGCCATGTCGCCACTACCCCTCGCCCTTCGCGATGTCGCCATGATCAACCCGCCCGCCGCCCCCCGAAAGCCGGTGACCGTCGTTCGCCACGGCGAAACATTCATCGACGACTACGCCTGGCTCCGCGACAAGGACGATCCCGCGGTGCGCGCCCACCTCGAGGCGGAGAACGCGTGGGCCGATGCGGTGCTGGCCCCCACGCGCGACCTCCAGCAGCGCCTCTACGACGAGCTCCTCGGCCGGATCCAGCAGACCGACCTCTCGGTGCCCTATCGCAAGGGCGACTGGTGGTACTACACCCGCACCGAGGAGGGGCTGCAGTACCCGATTCACTGCCGTCGGCAGGGCACCATGGACGACGGCGAGGAGGTGGTGCTCCTCGACGTCAACGCGCTCGCCGACGGAAAGCCCTACATGGCGCTGGGCGGCATGAGCGTGAGCGACGACGGGTGGCTGCTTGCCTACAGCACCGACGAGACCGGCTTCCGCCAGTACGCCCTGGTGGTGCAGGACCTGCGCACCGGTGCGCTGCTGCCGGTGCGCCGCGAGCGGGTGACGTCGTTAGCCTGGGATGACGATGACAGGAAGCTGTGGTACACGGTCGAACACCCAGAGACCAAGCGCTCGCACCAGGCATGACG
>CALGOK010000123.1 GCA_937961295.1 uncultured Gemmatimonadota bacterium | reverse complement strand
GATGTGCATCGCCGCGCGCGCGCCCGCGCCAGCAAGCCCGCCCGCCCCGGCGGCAAGCGCGCGTCGCACTGCGTCGGCGAGGTGGTCCGGCGATGGCGACGCGGCGATCCATCCCGAGACCCCGTCCACCACCATCTCCGCGGTACCGCCCGCCGGCGAGACCACCACCGGAAGCCCGCTCGCCATCGCCTCGATGCAGGTATAGGGAAAATTCTCCCAGCGCGAGGGGACGACCACGAGGCGCGCCGCGCGCAACAGGTCGTCCATCGCGCCGCGCTCGCGCGGCGGGTGGAACTCGAACCGTCCGCGAACCTCGGCCGGGATCATCGCGGCGAGCCGATCGCTGCCGCCAAGCTGCGCGTCGACGTGGTCGGCGCCGACGAAGGCGAATCGGGGGGACGGATCCTCCAGCGCGAGCTGCGCGGCGGCGGCGACCCATTCCACGATCCCTTTGCGCAGCTCGAGGCGACCCAGGAACAAGATCGGGCCGCTCTCCCAGGTCGCCGCGCCACGCTCGAGCGCCGCGGCGCCGGCGTGTGGATATCGGATCACGCTGATCCGTCCCCGCGCGATGTCGTAGTGGTCCGCGGCCTGGCGCGCGAGTGCCTCGCTGGGGCAGACCAGCGCGTCGGCGGCAAGGATGCTCATCCGCTCGAGGCGCACCAGCGGGTCGCGTGCGATCGCCGAGGGATCGTGCCCGTTGGCGCGGGCGACGAACTCGGTCGGCGAGTGGAGGTGGATCACGCAGGGCGACCGTCGCGTGCCGTTGCCGGCGGCGGTCCGGCGAAGCTGGTGCACCAGGAGCGGCGCCTCGTAGTCCGGCGCCTCGATGAGGTCGACGGCGTCCTCCGCCTCCAGTTGCCGGAGCAGCTGGGCCACCTGCCAGGCGAACGCTGCCGCCGCCCCGCCGCGACGATAGAGCGCCCGCGCGGGTCCGGTGGCCACGGCGGGATGGCGCCGCGTGCCGGCCAGCCAGCCGGGACGCTCGACCGGCAGGCGATGGACGATGAGGCGGCCGTCGTGCGAGAGGGTCCGTGGGTCCTCCGCGCCGGGCCAGCGCTGCCCGATCACGTGCACCGTCTCGCCCGCGGCTGCCAGGGCATGTGCCATGCGAACCGTGTAGGTCCCGATGCCTCCACCGGGCGCCGGTGGATACTCGCGGCAGACGATGGCGCGTCGCATCACGGTACCCCGCTGAACTCGGATGGCGTCGAGGCGACGGATGCCACGCTGCTGCGCGCCCGTGCCGGCTCGTAGGACGCCGGCGGCGCGCGGAGGGCGTGCAGCGCGAGGCCCACGGCGACCGTCGCGACGCTCGCCCCGATCGCGGCGACCACCACGGACTCGCCGGGACCTCGGCTGCCGAGCCACCATGCGAGTCCGATCGTGCCGGCGAGTCCGAGCTGCCAGGTCACGAACGGCCAGTAGATCCCGGCACTCGACGCCTTGCGGGTGACCACGTACCCCACCTCGCGACCCGTCACGGCATCGGCGATCGCCAGCAGGAACCAGGGCCACTTGGCGAAGCCCAGCAGGCCTCCGCGCCAATGCAGTCCCGACTCGCGGGTCCAGTCGAGGTAGAACCGCTGCCGGAAGAACTCCTGCATGGCGAGCACGAGCGCAAGCGCGATCGACGGCAGCAGCATCCGCTCGGTGAGGAGCGCGATGGTCCGCCCGGTGGCGCAGAGGTACACCAGGACGAGCGCGAGCAGCGCGTGCGCCAGCGAACGGTGGAGGAAGTTGAGGCCGTGGAGCAGGCTCATGGCGCGCGACCGCAGCGGGAGCTTCCGCGCGAAGGGGCCGTTGTGGCGAAACTTGAGGTCGAGCACCGAGCGCGCCCAGCGCCGCTGCTGGACCAGGTATCCGCGCCAGTCCACCGGCGTGAGCCCGCGCGCCAGGATCGCGGGGTGGTACACCCCCTGCCACCCGGCGGCGCGATAGCGCAGCGTGAGCATGAGGTCGTCGGCGTCGTGCGCGGCCAGGCCGCCCATCGCCCGGAGCGCCTCCATCCGGTGTGCATTGTGGCCGCCGACGATGATCGGATACCCCATGCCATACCCGGCCATCTGGATCGCCGAGAAGTAGGCGTAGGTCTCCTCGGCGGCGCCGCGCGCGATGAAGCTGGCGTCCTGGTTGTAGTACGCCTGCGCCACCTGCACGTAGCCGACGCCCGGGTCACGGAAGTATCCGAGCACCCCGTCGAGGTACTCGGGTTCCGGGACGTGATCGGGGTCGAAGGCGACCAGCACATCGTAGTTCGCGAAGCCGACGGCGTGCAGCCACGCGTTGTAGTTGCCGTGCTTGGTCTTGGCCCGGAACGGCCCTTCGTCCGTGGCGAGGGTCGGCTCGCCCTTGCGGGAGAAGTGACGCACCCCGAGTCGCTCGCAGGCGGCGCGGACGTCGGGGTCGTCGCCTTCATCGAGCAGCCAGCTGTCGTGCGGGTAGCGCATGGCGGTCATGGCGCGCAGGGTCGCCTCGACCATCTCGACGGATTCCGCGCCGGGCACGAACGTGGTGACCACCGCGACCCGCAGTCCCGTCGGCGCCGGCATCGGCCGCGGGCGGCGCATCGGCAGCAGCAGGAGCCAGCGGCCCTGCTGGTTGACCAGCAGCGCCAGCAGCACCCCGATCATCAGCAGGCGGAGCCAGGGCTGGCCGCCGAGGCCATCGTGGAGCCACGCCGTCCAGAACCACCCCAGCGCGGCCAGCCCGAAGGCGGAGAGGGCGACGAACGCGGCCCAATCGGCCGGGCGGAAGACCCGTTCGATCACGACCCGCTCGGGGGCCGGGGCCGCAGGCGGGTGTTCAGGCATCGGGCCGTGTGGCATGCTGGTAGGCATCCATCACTGTCGCGGCGTCACCCAGGCTGGCGATCCGGCCGCGCTCGAGCCAGACCGCCGTGTCGCACAGCTCGCGGATCGTCTCGCCGTGGTGTGAGCAGACCACCATCGTCGACCCCGCGGCGCGGAGCTCGTCGATGCGGACCGCGCACTTCTGCTGGAACGTGGCGTCACCCACGCCGAGGATCTCGTCGACCAGCAGCACGTCCGGTCGCACCGCCGTGGCGACCGAGAACGCCAGGCGCATCCGCATCCCGGTGCTGTAGGTGCGGAGCGGATTGTCGATCCAGTCCTCCAGCCCGGCGAACTCCACGATGGCCGGGAATGCGGCGCGCACCTCCCGGCGCGAGAGCCCGCCGATCACGCCGCCGAGCATCACGTTCTCCCGGCCGGTCAGGTCGCCGTGGAAGCCGGCCCCGAGGTCGAGCACCGCGCCGACCCGGCCGTGCAGCCGGATGGTGCCGCTGTCCGGCAGGCCGACCCGGGCCAGCAGGCGGAGCAGGGTCGACTTGCCGGCGCCATTGTCGCCGACCAGGCCCACGGCGGCTCCCTGCGCCACATCGAGGTCGATGTCGCGCAGCGCCCAGAACACCTCGTCCGGGGCGAGCCGGCGGAAGCCGCGAATCAGCGCCTCGTGGAACGACCGGGGCCGCCAGGCATGATGGACCCGGAAACACTTGGAGAGACCCCGCACCTCGATCGCCGTGGCCATCGTCACAGCTCGTCGACGAAGTGCGAGGACGCCCGGGCGAAGAGCCGGTAGCCCAGCACGAGGAGCACGATGCTGCCGAGGGCAACCCCGGCCAGCGGGACCGGATCGGGGAGGCGGGCGTGGAGGAGGATGTCCCGGTAGGCCCCGATCAGGTGGCGCATCGGGTTGAACCGGTAGAGCGCGGCGTAGCGGTCGGGCGCCTGGCTCGCCTCGTAGAACACCGGGGTGAGGTAGAAGCCCAGGGTGAGCCCGATGCCGAGGAGGTGCTTGACGTCGCGGAAGGTCACGTGGAGTGCGGCCACGAAGTAGGCGCCGCTCAGGATGAAGAGGAACTGGAGCGCCACCAGCACCGGGAGGAGCAGCGGGGCGGCGCTGAGCGGCACCCCGCCGCCGAGCCAGAGGAAGAGGGCGAGGATCGGCAGCGCGAAGACGAACTGTGTCAGGTTGGCGGCCACGGTCACTGCCGGCAGGACGGCCACCGGGAACCCGGCCAGGCGCACCAGCTCCCGGTTGTCCACGATCGACCCGGCGGCCTGGTCGAGCGCGGAGGCGAGCCAGCTCCAGACCAGGATCCCGGTGAACAGGAAGGCGGTGTAGTTGGGGATCTCGAGCGGCAGCACCACGGTGAACACGAAGCGCAGCACCAGCAGCTGGGTGAGCGGGGTCAGCAGCGACCAGGCCAGCCCGAGCACCGACCGCTTGTAGCGGAGGCTGAGGTCGCGGCGAACCAGCTCGGTCATCAGGTCGCGGAGGTACGCCAGCCGGGCCGCGCCGCCCCCGCCGTGTGGCGCCGACGCCACGGAATGGCCGCGGGGCCGGACCCCCTGCGAGCGCGCGGGGGCGCCCGCGGCGGACTCGTCGCGGGACCCCTGCCCGGGTGCCGATCGGGTGCCAAACTGCGCCATGACGCCACTTTCCGACGGAGGGGGGGCGCACGCCGTCCGGGCCGGGGCGGGGTGGCCCCCCCCGGTGGGCCCGGTCCGGTGTGCGGAGACCTTCGGCCAGCGCACCGGAGAGGGGCAAGACGTATACCGGATGTCCCGGATGGGGTGTGGCGCGGGGGCCGCGCCGCGGGGCGCGTTGCCGGTCGGGGGGCGCTCCTTGACCGCCCCCTTGAAGTCCGGTATTATTGGGGTCTGTCGCCGATTCGGGCAGTTCCGGATCGGCCGTGTTTTGGGCTGTCAGACCGGAAACCGATGCCGACGATCAATCAGCTGCTGCGCCACGGCCGGACTCCCCCGCGGTTCAAGGGGAAGTCGCCGCACCTCAAGGGCAACCCGCAGAAGCGCGGGGTGTGCACCCGCGTGTACACCACCACGCCCAAGAAGCCGAACTCGGCGCTGCGCAAGGTGGCCAAGGTGCGCCTCGTCAACGGGATCGAGGTGATCGCCTACATCCCGGGCGAGGGGCACAACCTGCAGGAGCACTCGATCGTGCTGATCCGCGGCGGCCGGGTGAAGGACCTGCCGGGCGTGCGGTACCACATCCTCCGGGGCGCGCTCGACGCGGCCGGGGTGAATGACCGTCGCCAGGGCCGGTCGAAGTACGGGGCCAAGCGGCCCAAGGCCGGTGGCAAGTGAGCCGCCGCAACAAGGCCGTGAAGCGGCCGGTGCCGCCCGACCCGCGCTACGACTCGCAGACGGTGTCGAAGTTCGTCAGCAACCTGATGTTCGAGGGGAAGAAGTCGCTGGCGGAGTCGATCTTCTACCGGGCGATGGACCTGATCGAGGAGCGCACCGGCCAGCCCGGGGTGGCGGTCTTCAAGCAGGCGGTGAACAACGCCAAGCCGGCGGTCGAGGTGAAGAGCCGCCGGGTCGGCGGCGCCTCGCTGCAGGTGCCGGTCGAGGTGCGCCCCGAGCGGCGGACCGCGCTGGCGATGCGGTGGCTGATCTCGTTCGCGCGGGCGCGCGGCGAGAAGACCATGGCCGAGCGGCTGGCGGCGGAGCTCATCCTGGCCAGCAAGGGCGAGGGGAGCACCATCAAGAAGAAGGAAGACACGCACCGGATGGCCGAGGCCAACCGGGCGTTCGCGCACTACCGCTGGTGACCGCGCTCCTCGCGCTTCGCCCCTCGCCCGTCGCGGCGACATCGCGAGGCGCGAAGGGCGAGGGGAGCTGAACGAACATCGGAGTCACGTGAGCGGAGAGATCCCCGCCCACCTCTGATTCCTCGGACAAACGCCGGGATGTCCTGTGGGCATCCCCGTCACGGCCTCCGGGCCGGACGAGGCGCGGAGCGATACCGCGGGCCACGGCCCGGCTGGTCGCCCCGCTTTTTCGCTGGGGACGGACGAAGAGACATGGCGCGCAAGCATCCGATCGAGCTGTACCGCAACATCGGCATCATGGCCCACATCGATGCCGGGAAGACCACGACGACCGAGCGCGTCCTCTACTACACGGGGAAGTCGCACAAGATCGGCGAGGTCCATGACGGTGCGGCTACCATGGACTGGATGGAGCAGGAGCAGGAGCGGGGGATCACCATCACCTCCGCGGCCACGACCTGCTTCTGGATGCGCCATGGCGAGAGCGACGAGCTGGGCACCGGCGCCGAGTACCGGATCAACATCATCGACACCCCGGGCCACGTCGACTTCACGGTCGAGGTGGAGCGGTCGCTGCGCGTGCTCGACGGCGCGGTGGCGCTGCTCGACTCGGTGGCCGGCGTGGAGCCGCAGACCGAGACGGTCTGGAAGCAGGCCGACCGGTACCGCGTGCCGCGGATGATCTTCTCGAACAAGATGGACCGCGTCGGCGCCAACTTCGAGCGCTGCGTGGCGATGATCCGCGACCGGCTCTCGCGCAAGGCGTACCCGCTGCAGCTGCCGGTCGGCTCGGGCGAGACGTTCACGGGGCACATCGACGTCATCACCCGGCGCCAGTACATCTTCGACGACACGACCATGGGCAAGAAGTTCCAGGTCGTCGACTGCCCGGCCGAGTTCCGCGACGCCGTGGAGCAGGCGCGCCACGAGGCGATCGAGGCGGCGGTCGAGCATGACGAGGCGCTGATGGAGAAGTACCTCGGCGGCGAGGTGCTGACCGAGGCCGAGATCCGGCAGGCAATCCGCAAGGCGACGCTGGCGCTGGAGTTCGTGCCGGTGCTCTGCGGCGCCGCGTTCAAGAACAAGGGCGTCCAGGCGATGCTCGACGCGGTCATCGACTACCTGCCGTCGCCGGTCGACGTGCCCGCGATCGTGGGCCACGCGCCGGACGACGAGCTGCACGTGGTCGAGCGCCGCGCCGCCGACGGCGAGCCCTTCTCGGCGCTGGCCTTCAAGGTGGCGACCGACCCGTTCGTGGGCCGGCTCACCTACTTCCGCGTGTACTCGGGCAAGCTCGAGTCGGGCAGCTACGTCTACAACGCGTCGAAGGACAAGAAGGAGCGGGTCGGCCGCCTGCTGCAGATGCACGCCAACAAGCGCGACGAGATCGAGGAGGTCCTCGCGGGCGACATCGGCGCGGCGATCGGGCTCAAGGACACCCGCACCGGCGACACGCTGTGCGACGAGGACAAGCCGGTGATCCTCGAGGCGATGAAGTTCCCCGAGCCGGTGATCGACGTGGCGATCGAGCCGAAGTCGAAGGCCGACCAGGACAAGCTGTCGATCGCGCTGCAGAAGCTGGCCGAGGAGGACCCGACGTTCCGGGTCCGCACCGACGCCGAGACCGGCCAGACGATCATCGCCGGGATGGGCGAGCTGCACCTCGAGGTGCTGGTCGACCGGATGAAGCGCGAGTTCAAGGTGGAGGCCAACGTCGGCCGCCCGCAGGTGGCGTTCCGCGAGACCATCAC
Organism: uncultured Gemmatimonadota bacterium; assembly: GCA_937961295.1. Taxonomy (GTDB): domain Bacteria; phylum Gemmatimonadota; class Gemmatimonadetes; order Gemmatimonadales; family GWC2-71-9; genus Palsa-1233. The sequence continues at coordinate 728 of CALGOK010000123.1, read as the reverse complement.
CAAGCGGGTCGAGCAGGTCGAGGGGAAGTTCATCCGCCAGTCGGGCGGCAAGGGCCAGTACGGCCACGTGGTGATCAACGTCGAGCCGGGCGAGACCGGCTCCGGGTTCACCTTCGAGGACAAGATCGTCGGCGGCGTGATCCCGCGCGAGTTCATCAAGCCGGTCGAGGCCGGCATCCGCGAGGCGCTGGAGAACGGCATCCTGGCCGGCTACCCGATGGTGGACGTCAAGGTGCAGCTGGTGTTCGGCTCGTACCACGACGTCGACTCGAGCGAGACGGCCTTCAAGATCGCCGGCTCGATGGCGATCAAGGACGCGGTCAAGAGCGCCGGTGGCGTGATCCTCGAGCCGATCATGGACGTCGAGGTGGTCTGCCCCGAGGACTTCCTCGGCGCGGTCATCGGCGACCTCTCGAGCCGCCGCGGCAAGGTCGGCGGGATGAACCAGCGCGGCGAGTCGCAGGTGGTCACCGCCCACGTGCCGCTGGCGGAGATGTTCGGCTACTCCACGTCGCTGCGCAGCGCGACCCAGGGGCGGGCCGTGTACAGCATGCAGTTCCATCACTACGAGGAAGTGCCGAAGAACGTCGCCGAGCAGATCATCAGCAAGGCGGCGGCGAAGTAGGGCGGACGCCGGCGCCGCGCGCCGGCACCCGGCCGCTTCCGCGCCGCGTGTCGGCGCGGCGGATGGTCGCACTGGGCAGGGATCGGCGGCGTCGCGCGCGACG
>CALGOK010000122.1 GCA_937961295.1 uncultured Gemmatimonadota bacterium | reverse complement strand
CCGAAGAACCCCTTCAGCTCGATGGCGCCGATCTCCGGATGGTCGTGGAGCAGCTGGGCGAGCCGCCGGACGTCGCGCATGTCGATGCCCTTGAGTCCGGGCACCTTTTCCATGGCGCGGGCGAGATCCTGCAGTTCGTCTGGTGTCATACGCGAGTCAGGTATTTGTCGTCGCGACGATCGACGCGGATCACCGTCCCGGGCTCGATGAAGAGCGGGACCTGCACCACCGCGCCGGTTTCCAGCCGCGCCGGCTTGGTGCCGCCGGTGGCCGTGTCGCCCCGGATTCCCGGGTCGGTCTCGACGATCGCCAGTTCCACGAAGTGCGGCAGCTCGAGCAGGATCACCTGCTCGTCGTGCACCAGGCCGGTGCACTCCATCCCTTCCTTCAGGTACTTGAGCTGCTCCGCGCCGATCAGCCCGGCGGTGAGCATCACGTCGTCGAACGACTGCAGGTCCATGAAATGATAGAATTCGCCATCCCGATAGCTGTAGGTCATCGGCCGGTGATTGAGCTCGACCGTCTCGAGCCGCTCGCCCGAGGCGAAGGTCCGCTCGAGCACCGCCCCGGTCCGCACGTCGCGCAGCTTGGTCCGCACGAAGGCGGCACCCTTGCCCGGCTTCACGTGCTGGAAATAGGTCACCTGCATCAGCCGCCCCTCGAGGGCCAGCACGAGTCCGTTGCGGATGTCCGCCGTCGTTGCCAAGCGCGCTCCCGCCGTCAGGCGTCGAGTTCCAGAAGGCCGGTCCGGCCGTCGGTGAGCAGGACCGGTCCGTCCGGCGCCAGCCAGACGTCGTCCTCGAGGCGGACCCCTCCCCACCCCGGAAGATAGATTCCCGGCTCCACCGTCACCACCGCACCGACCGGAATCGCCGCCTCGGCGGTCGCCGCAAGTCGTGGCGCCTCATGCACCTCCAGCCCCAGCCCGTGGCCCAGCGAGTCCCCGAACGCGTCTCCGTTCCCGCGCGCCGCGATGACCTCCCGTGCCAGAGTATCGGCATCGCGGCCGGTCATCCCGCCGCGCACCTGCTCGCGCGCCCGCTGCTGCGCCTCCCGCACCAGGTCGTGCACGGTGCGCTGCCGATCGTCGGCCGGCCCGAGCGTCACCGTGCGGGTCACGTCGGCACAGTACCCGTCCACCCGCGCCCCGAAGTCGATGAGCAGCAGGTCGCCACGCGCCAGTTCGCGGGTCGAGGTCCGGGCATGCGGCAGGGCCGATCGTGGACCCGAGGCGACGATCGTCTCGAACGGGTGCCACTCGCTCCCCCGCCGCCGCAGCGCCAGCTCCAGCCGGGCGGCCACGTCGAGCTCGCGCTCGCCGGCCCGCACCGTGGCAAGCACCTCGTCGAGCGCCTCCAGGGCAAGCCGACCGGCCTCGCGGATCGCGGCCACTTCGCCATCGTCCTTGACCTGCCGCAGCGACTCGACGAGGTCGCTCGTGGCCGTCGCGCCGGCGCCAACCAGCGCGCCCACCCGATCGGCCTCGCGCGCCGGGAGGACATGCGCCTCGAACCCGACCCGGCCAGGCTTCGCCTCGCCGAGCAACCGCTGGATCCGGCCCCAGACGCTGCTTCGCTCGATCGCCACCTCGGCGAGCGCACCGACCTCCTGCGGCGCCTGGACGGCGTAGCGGAAGTCGGTGACCAGCACCACGCGTCCGGGCAGCACCAGAGCCACCCCTGCCGACCCGGTGAACCCCGTCAGCCAGCGAACGTTGGGGAGGTGGCTGACCAGCAGCCCCTCCAGCTCGCGGTCCTCGAGCAGCTGGCGGAGGGCGGCCTGGCGCTCCGCCCGGCGGTCAGCCATCGCCGAGAGCGTCCACCAACGCCTCGAGGGCGAGCACGTATCCGCGCGCGCCGAACCCGGTCACCATCCCGATCGCCAGGTCGGCGATCACCGAGCGGTGCCGGGCCTCCTCGCGGCGGAAGAGGTTGCTGAGGTGCACCTCGACGAACGGCAGCGGGGCGGCGAGGAACGCGTCGCGCAAGGCCAGCGACGTGTGGGTGCATGCCCCCAGGTTGACGATCGCCCCGTCGGCCCCCGCGCGGGCCTGCTGCACGGCGTCGACCAGCTCGCCCTCGTGGTTCGATTGCCGGAACGACAGCGCGACCCCGAGCGTGCCAGCCCGCTCGCGCAGCGCCGACTCGATGTCGGCAAGCGTGGCGTGGCCGTAGATCCCCGGCTCGCGGGTGCCGAGCAGGTTGAGGTTGGGGCCGTTGAGGACCAGGATCCTCTTCACCGGGCAAGTTCCTCCAGCCAGCGCTGGAACGCGTCGAAGTCGGCCGTGGCGTCGGCGGGCGCCGGCGGCGGCTGGTAGAAGGCGTCGAGCGCGGAGTCCTCGGCGCGCCCGGCGGGTCGGGCCGCGGCGATCGTCCCCAGCCACGCCGCCACGCCGCGGCCACCGCTCTGGCGGGCGTCGAACGGCAGGGGGCGGCGAGCCGCGAGCTCCCGGCGGAGCGACTCGTGGCGCGAGGCGATGGTGTCGTTGGATGGATCGCGCGCCGCCAGCTCGGCATACGCCGCCATCGCCTCCTCGAGATGCCCCTGCTGGTGGTAGAGCGCCGCCAGCGACTCGGTGACGATCGGCGGCGCCTCGAGCTCCTCGGGCAGCCCGAACTCCACCCCCTCGGCCGCCGGCTCGTCCTCGGGATCTTGCTCCTCGCCTCGGGCCCCCTCCTGCGGCGGGTCGAGCGCCGTGAGCGGTTCGCCGGGAGGCTCGGGCGCCGGTGCGGCGGTCGCCTCGGGGGACGCGGCGGGCGCATCCTCACCGGCTGGATCCGCCGGCACCGGCTCGGCTGACACGATCGCCACGGCGGGCTCGTCCGGGGTGGCGAGCAGCTCGGGGGCAAGGTCGGCAGCCATCTCCCGCGCCAGCGGGTGCCCCGGGTCGCGCTCGAGCAGCACCGCGAGGGCTCGGACCGCGAGGGGCCGGTCGCCCTGGGCCACCGCGATCCGCGCCTGGGCCACCAGCCCGGCGGCGTGCCCCGGATAGCGCGCCAGCCCCGCCGCCACCACCCGGGCGGCCTCCGCCAGGTCGCCGCGCTTGGCCAGCCCCTCCGCGAGCGCGGCGAACACGCCGGGCTCGGGACGGGCGGCCCAGCGGGCGGCGAGCGCATCAAGGGAGGATCCCGGGATCATCCGTTCGACGGTGGTGGGTGGGTAGATGGGGAGGGGGCAAGACTATCGCGCGCCGGGCAGGGGTGTCAACCATCCATCCCCGGCCGTGCTTGAGGATCTCTCGCACGGCGTCTACGTTTCCGGGCTGTTTTCACCCGCATGGGAGTGGGTCTCGATCCATGATGCAAGCGTTCCGCAATGCCGCCAAGCCGGTCGTCTACCTGATCACCATCACCTTCATGCTGTGGCTGGTGGTGGACCTCAGCGGCCTCACCGGTGCCGGGGGGATGTTCACCCGGACCACCGTCGGCTCGATCAATGGCCAGTCGGTCGACCTCCGCGTCTTCCAGGAGGCGGTCCAGAACGCGGTCACCGAGCGGCAGCAGCAGCTCGGCCGGTCGCTCACGCTGCGGGAGACCCAGCAGGTCCGCGACGAGGTGTGGGAAGGGTTCATCCAGACCGCCGTCCTCGGCGCCGAGATCCGCAAGCGGAACCTCGAGGTGTCGGCCGACGAGGTCGCGCAGCTGATCCAGTTCGTCCCGCCGCCGGAGCTGCAGTCCGCACCCGAGTTCCAGACCGAGGGACAGTTCGATCTCGCCAAGTACCAGCGCTGGCTCGCGTCCGCCGTGGGCGCGCAGTACATCCCGCTGCTGGAGCAGCGCTACCGCGAGGAGATCCTCCGGTCCAAGCTGCTGCGCAACATCACCGCGGACATCTACCTCTCCGACGCCGCGCTCTGGCAGCGCTATCGCGACCAGAACGAGACGGTCCGGATCGCGCTCACGCCGCTGGTGCCGGGCCGCGTGATCGCGGACTCGGCGGTGACGGTGTCGAGCGAGGAGGTCGACGCGTACTACCGCGCCAACCGCGACGAATTTGATCGCCCCGCGACCGCGTACCTCTCGTTCATCGCCGTGTCGCGCGCGCTCGACGCCAGCGACAGCGCGGCCGCCCTCCTGCGGGCCCGCGAGCTCCGTGACGAGGTCGTCGGTGGCGCGCCGTTCGAGGAAGTGGCCCGCCGCGAGTCCGCCGATCCCGGCAGCGCGGCGCAGGGCGGCAGCCTCGGGACGTTCGGCCGGGGGCAGATGGTCGCCGAATTCGAGGATGCCGCGTTCGCCCTGCCGCTCAACACCATCTCCGAGCCGGTGCGGTCCGACTTCGGGTATCACCTCATCGAGGTGACCGCGCGGACTGCCGACAGCGTCACCGCCCGGCACATCCTGGTCCCGATCGAGCTGGCCGGCGCCCACCGCGACCTCGCCGACGCACAGGCCGACTCGCTCGAGCAGCTGGCCGCCGACCGGCTCGACCCGGCCGCGCTCGACACCGCGGCGCGAGCCCTCAAGCTGCCGATCGGCCAGACCGCGCCGGTGCAGGAGGGCGGCCAGGTGTTCGTGGGGCAGACGATGCTGGCTGACCCGGGCATCTGGGCGTTCCAGGCCCAGGTCGGCGAGACGTCACCCGTCATCGAGGTGGAGAACGAGGCGTTCTACGTCTTCCGGCTCGACTCGCTGCACGAGGCCGGCATCCCGCCGCTGGAGCAGATCCGCACCGCGGTCACCGCGGCGGTGATGGAGCAGAAGAAGGACTCGCTCGCGGTGCGCATGGCCAACGACCTGGTGCGGCGCGTGCAGGCCGGCGAGACCCTCGCCGCCGCGTCGGCCGCGATGGGCCTCCAGCACCGCGAGTTCGGGCCGTTCGCCCGGATCCAGCCGCCGCTGCCCAATCCCGCCCTGATCGGCCAGGCGTTCGGGCTCCCGGTCGGCGCGTTGAGCGCCCCGATCGTCACGCCGGAGGGGATCTACGTGATCCGCGTGCTGGAGCGGACCGCGGCCGACAGCGCCGAGTTCCGCGCCACGTTCGACGAGTTCCAGGCGCGCGAGGTCCGCGCGGCGCGCGACGAGCGCGTGCGGCTCTTCCTCGCCAACCTGCGCGCCACGGCGCGCATCAAGGACGAGCGCTCGGAGGTGTTCAAGACCGCCGCCCAGCTCGAGGCCGAGGCGCCGACGCTGCCGATCCAGTAGCCGCGCATCGCGCGGCTACCGCAGGCGCGCCCCTTGGGGCGCGCGATCACCACCCACAAACAATGAACCCCGCCACATGGCGGGGTTCTTGTCGTCAGGCAGCCATCGCGCGCCGCGAGCCGCGCGCCTGCACCTGCACCAACCATCGCGCGCTGCGAGCAGCGCGCCTGCAGTAGGCGCCCGGCGGGCGCCTACTGCGACAACCGCTTCGGCTCCCCGCCGGTCGGCGCCTTGTCGTCCTCGCGGCTAGTGCCGCCATCGAGCATGCTCCGCCCGGAGCGCTCGTCGCGGGTGAGCGCATCCTGCGTGTCCGTCAGCGAGCGCTTGAACTCGCGGATCCCCCGTCCCATCGACGACCCGATCTCGGGCAGCCGCTTCGCGCCGAACACCAGCAGGACGACGACGAGGATGATCATGATTTCGGTGAAGCCGAGATTCGGCATCGTGGACTCCCGTCCTCAGAACAGCGACCTGGCCGTGTAATAGGCGATCGCCACGCCGACCAGGGACAGCAACGAGACGTGGAAGGCGATCGGACCCAGCGTGAAGGATACCACCAGGAGGTCGACCGAGACAGGGCCGAGGGTCGGCGTCACCGCGTAGGTGAAGAAGCTCCGGGCCGCGCTCTCGGGGAGGAACCGCTCCAGCAGGGCGGAGAGCAGGCCGCCGGCCACGAACCCGGCGGTGAGGACGCCGAGGTAGAATGCCGGGCGGCGCGGGCCGGCGGCCATCAGCGCCGCCGCTCGAGCACGTAGCCGATGGCGGCGCGCAGCGGCGCCCGCGTCGCGCTCTCCGGCAGCTGCAGCAGCGCCGCCTGCGCCTCGGCGGCGAGCCGCTGCGCGCGCGACCGGGCATACTCCAGGCCGCCCCGGGTCGCCACGGCAGCCACCACTTCGGCGATCTCCTCGTCGCTCGGCTCCGGGTTCCCCATCAGCGAGGTCACCAGCCGCCGCTCGGCCTCGCTGAATCGCGGCAGCGCGTGGATCAGCGGCAGCGTGACCTTGTGCTCGCGCAGGTCGAGTCCCGATGGCTTGCCGGTGTCGCGCGCGTCGGCGGTGTAGTCGAGCAGGTCGTCCACGATCTGGAACGCCATGCCGAGCTTCTCGCCGAACGCCGCCAGCGCGCCGCGCACCGTCGGCTCGGCACCCAGCCCGCCGACCTCGCACGCGCCCGAGATGAGCGAGGCGGTCTTGGCACGGATCAGCAGGTCGTACTGTTCCTCGGTGAACTCGAGCGGGTCGTGCGCGAGCAGCTGGCGCATCTCGCCGATCGTCATCTCGTTGGTCACCCGAGCCAGCACCGCCAGCGCGTCGAGGCTGCCGAGGCGGACCAGCTCCACCACCGCGCGGGAGTAGAGGAAGTCGCCCATGATCACGCTCACCTGGTGCGAGAACTGGGCGTTGATCGTGGGCATGCCGCGCCGCAGCGTCGAATGATCGACGGCGTCGTCGTGCACCAGGGTGGCCAGGTGAATCAGCTCGATCACCGCGGCGAGCGTCTCGCCGCGCGGCGACGGGCGCCCGGTCGCCTCGTCGGCGAGGAGCACCAGGGTCGGCCGGAACATCTTGCCGCGCATCCGCAGCAGGTGCTGGTTCACCTCGCTGATCAGCGGGAAGTCGTCCTCGATCAGCCGGCGCATCTCCAGCTCGACGCGGCCGAGCCGCTCGAGCACCGGTTCCTGGAGGTCGTCGAGACCGACCGGGTCGAGCAGCGGCAGGGTCATCCCTGGCCCCCGGAGCCGAGGGCGGTGATCCGGTCCCCGGCGTCCTGGAAGGTCACGTCCACGGCGAGGACCCGCTCGTAGCACCCCAGCGCCTGCTCGGGCTTCCCCCGCGCCTCGAGCGGCCGACCCCGCCCGTAGAGCACGGCGCTTTGCTTGGCATCGCCCTCCGCGCCCCGCTCGCCGACCAGCGCGAGCGA
>CALGOK010000121.1 GCA_937961295.1 uncultured Gemmatimonadota bacterium | reverse complement strand
CGGTTCGCTGCCCTCTTTCCCTCCCCGACCCGCTCCCGCTCTGCTGGCCTCCGTGCGGCCGCGCGCGGGCCCCCGCTGGCCGGTGGACCTCAGGTCGCTGCCGCGGCGCGTGACCGGGCCGCCCCGCCGGTCGGACTCGCGGTGCCGGGCGATCGCCCCGGCTCGGCGATGATCATCGACGACGAGCCGGCGGTGCGCTCGACGCTGGCGCGCATCTTCACGCGCTGGGGATGGACCGTGCGCGAGGAGGGCGACGCGTCACGCGCGCTGGAGTTCCTGGCGTCGGTCGGTGACGCGGAGGCGCCCACCGTGGTGCTCTGCGACCTCAAGATGCCCGCCATGTCGGGGATGGAGTTCTACGACGCGCTGCACCGCACCGCACCCCAACTCGCCGAGCGCGTCGTGTTCGTCACCGGTGATGTCGTGGAACCTGACACTGCACAATTCCTCGCCAGTGCGGGGCGCGAAGTGGTGGAAAAGCCGTTCACGATCGCGGAAATCGCGCGCACGGTGGAGCGCGTCGTCTCGCCCGCCTGATCTTTCCCGTTCACGATTCGATGCTCATCTGGTGGAGGCGGTCTCCGGTGCGTAGTGTTGCGCCGGAGCCGCGTGGCTCCCGCTGCGTCGTGCGCTCACGACGCGCCACTCTTCCTCTCCAGGAGCATCACCATGTCGAAGCGTCCCCTGCTGTTCGGTTCCGCGATCCTCGGCCTTGTCCTCATCGCCGGCGCGGCACGCAGCGCCACGGCGACCGCCGGTCCGACCATCCCGAGCGACGGCATCAATTGCTACTACCACCTCTACCACTGCGTGTACGCCGACGACAGCTACTGGTCGGGCTGCGAGCCGCAGTACAACCAGGGCTGGATCGCGACGTCGACGGCGGCGGCTATCTGCCGGACCTACAACCGGCCGTGATTGCGGTCGACAGGAGCACGGCGGCTCCACATCGGCGGGCGGGTCGCGGTGACCCGCTCCGCCGGTGGGCGGTGCTCGCGGCGGTGCTGTCTGGGGGATGCATCGGGGGCGCCGATCGTGGCGCCGGATCGCTGGCGTCCGACGCGATGCCGCACGTGGTCGAGGTTCCAAGTCCCCGTGCCGAGTTGGCCCCCGGTTCGGTGAACAGCGCGATCGTGGCGGGTCCGGACGGCGGCTGGATGTATGCGGCGCTCGCCCTGGAAACCTCGGCGCTGCTGGTGGTGGCGGCGGACGGGGCGAGCGCCACGCCGATCGGTGGACTCGGGGAAGGGCCGGGCGAGATGCGCGCGCCGTTCCCGCTCTGGCTCGACGACACGGTGGCGATCGGCCACGACCTGGCGACGCGCCGGATCATCATCTGGTCGCGGGACGATGGCCGGGTGCGCCGGGAGTTTCGCGCCGCCGAGCCGGTGGTGCCGTTCGCCCGCGGTCCCGGACCGACGCTGCTCGCATCCCGGTTCCGCGGGACGACGATGGTCCCGGCACTCATCGACCTCGCCACCGGTGAGGTGCGGGACGTGGTGCAGCCCATCGACAGCGTCCTGGTGGATCTCTTCCGCGACGACGCGAGCATCTCCGACCGCGTGGCCAATTCCCCCGCGATCGGTCGGTGGCGCGACGGCGTGGTCGTGGCCAATGGCCTCACGTACGCCATGGCGGCGTGGCACGGCAACGGGCAACTGGCCCACCGAACCACGCGCGACCTGCCGCCCACGCTGATGGGTGCCGACGAAGTGGAGAGCGAGCTGCGGCGGTTGCGCCACTCGGCACTCGCCCGCGGGCCGGAGCAGGTCGCGAGGTTGCGTGCGGAGCTGCAATCGACGCCGGTGCGGCGCTTCACGCACGTCGGCGCCCCGCGCAGCGACGGCCACGGGCGGTTGTGGGTGGTGGTGAAGGAGGGCGACATGGTGGCGGCCGACGTGTTCGCCGGGGAGCGGTTCCTTGGGCGGGTTGCGCTCGAGTGCCCGGGATTCGGCGGGCGCTGGGACCTTAACGGCGAGTGGCTCCTGCTGGTGTGCGAGCCGGGGGATCCCGAGGTGATGCTGGACGCGGTGGTGCGCCGCTACCGGATCATGGAGCCGTGATCGCCGGCCGCTGATGCGCTGGCGTCGCGCTGCCCGCGGGCAGATCTTGGGAGGTTCGCCGGCGTCACCGATCGTGACGCGTTGCGCTCCCTCCACCCCTCCCGCCATGCGCCGACTCCTCCTCTCCCTGCTCGTCGCCCCGGTTGCCCTCGCCGGCCAGCAGCCCGACGACCCCGCCGTTCCCGATCTCGTGGCCCTGATGGCGCGGCCGTCGAGCGAACTGGCGCCGATCGTCGAGCGCTGGTCGAGCGACCGTGCGGCGCTCGGTCGCCGCTACGCCGTGCCGTACTCGCGCGAGCGGCTCGACCGATTCGCCACCTTCCACGCGACGTGGCGCACGCGGCTCGCCGCGGTGCCGTTCGCCGCCCTCTCCCGGCAGGGCCAGGTCGACGCGGTGCTGCTCCGCACCCGGCTCGACCACGAACTCGGCCTGCTGGGGCGCGAGGAGCGGCTGGCGGGCGAGATGGCGCCGCTGCTGCCGTTCAGCGACACGCTGCACGCCATGCTCGAGCAGCGACGCCAGCTGGTGCGCCCGGAGCCCGAAGAGGCAGCCCGCCGGCTGGCCTGGATGGCGGACGCAATCGACAGTGCGAGGGCACGGCTCGGCCGCGATGGTGCCGCCCCGCCCACCCGGATCGTGGCGTTGCGCGCCACGGAGACGATCACCGAGCTGGTGCGGCACTACGACGCCTGGCGCCGCTTCTACGTGGGATACGATCCCGAGATCACCTGGCGGATCGCCGAGCCGGCGAAGCGGTTCGGCGAGGGACTGGAAGTCTGGCGCAAGCACCTGCGGGAACGGATCGTCGGGGTGCGCGAGGGCGGCGACGAGCCGATCGTGGGCGACCCGATCGGCCGTGACGGCCTGCTCGCCGACCTCGCCCGCGAGATGGTGCCGTACACCCCGGAGGAACTGCTGGCGATCGCCGAGCGCGAGTTCGCGCTGCTCGAGGCGGAGGCGCGGCGCGCGGCGCGCGACATGGGGCTCGGCGACGACTGGAAGGCGGCGCTCGAGCGCACCAAGCAGGATCACCCCCCGGTGGGTGGGCAGGTGCTGGCGGTGCGCGAGATGGCACACGAGGCGACCGCCTTCGTCGAGTCGCGCGGCCTGGTCACCGTCCCGGCGCTGATCAAGGAGATCTGGCGGATGGAGATGATGTCCGCCGAGGCGCAGAAGACCAACCCGTTCTTCCTGGGTGGCGAGGTGATCATGGTCGCCTCGCCCACCGACGGCCAGACCGAGGCCGAGAAGCAGATGGCGCTGCGCGCCAACAACCGGCACTTCTCGCGCGCCACCGTGCACCACGAGCTGATCCCCGGCCACGGGTTGCAGGGGTTCGTGGGCGCCCGGTCGAACACGCACCGCGGCGCGTTCGCCACGCCGTTCTACAGCGAGGGGTGGGCGCTCTGGTGGGAGATCCACCTGTGGGAGCTCGGCTTTCCCGAGACGCCCGAGAACCGGATGGGGATGCTCTTCTGGCGGATGCACCGCGCGGCGCGGATCCTCTTCTCGCTCAACTTCCACCTTGGCAACTGGACGCCGGAGGAGTGCATCGACTTCCTGGTGGAGCGCGTGGGGCACGAGCGCGCCAGCGCCACCGGCGAGGTGCGCCGGTCGTTCAACGGCAACTACTCGCCGCTCTACCAGGCCGGCTACCTGCTGGGCGGAATGCAGCTGCGCGCGCTGCACCGCGAGCTGGTGGGGAGCGGCCGCATGGACGAGCGCAGCTTCCACGACGCGGTGCTCGCCACCGGGCCGATGCCGATCGAGATGGTGCGTGCGCTGCTGATGCCGGAGGTGCCGCTCACCCTGGATCACCATGCCAGGTGGAGGTTTGCCGAATGAACGACCAGGAGCGGGTGCGCCAGGTGCGCGCGTTCCAGGCCGAGGTGCGCGCGCTGCGAGCGGAAGGGGTGGTGCAGGGTGATGAATCGGTGCTGGCGGCCGTCGGTGCGCATCACGATGCACTGCTCGCGCGGCTCGCCGCGGAGAGCGATGTCGACTTGACGCGCGAGGCGGAGCGGCTCTCCACCGGGATGCAGGTCGCCACGCTGCTCGGGACGGTGGCGCTGTCGACGGCGTGGGCGATGTTCGTCGACAGCGCGTGGGACGGCCTCGGTCGGACCGGCCGCCTGGTGCTGATGTGGCTGCCGCTGCCGCTGATCACGTGGGGGACGCTGGTCGCGGCGCGGCGCGACCGCTCCGGGTACCTCGCCAGCCTCGCCGCGGTGGTCGGCTGCATCGCGGTGATCGTGGCGCTGGTCGGGACCGAGCGCGCACTCGAGCTGCCGGAGTCGCGATGGCCCTTCTTCGGCCTCGGCGTGTACGGCCTCGCCCTCGGCTACCGGTTGCGGCTGCCGCTCCCCACGGCTCTCGGCATCGTGGGGGCCGGCGCATGGCTCTGGTCGTTCGAGGGCCTGGCGCGCGGCGCCGCGATGCACCGCGCCTTCGACCACCTCGAACCGCTGGCGATCCTCGGCGCGGGGGCGATGGCGATCGCGAGCCGGCATCCTCCCCAGCCGGCGGGGTTCCGCACGACATGGCAGTTCGTGGGAGTGGTCGCCCTGATGATGGCCCTGCTGCTGCTCGGCGTCTCGGGACACTCGTCGTGGTTCGGGCCGGGGTCGCTGGTGGAGGGTGTTTACCAGCTGGTGGGGTTCGTGGTGCTGGTGCTGCTTGTCCGCGCCGGCATCCGCCGCGACGACCGGCTCCTGGTGCGTGCCGGCACCACCGGACTGCTGCTGTTCCTCTTTTTCCGGATGGTGGATTGGCTGTGGGATGCGGTCCCGGACTGGCTCTTCTTCCTGCTGGTGGGACTGGCGGCCCTGGCGGCCCAACAGGTGATGCAGCGAGCCAGGCGGAGAACGGGCCGGGGGTGACGTCTGGGCGGGGGACGGCAGGCGGGGGGCCTCCGTTCCCTCGCTTCGCTCGGGACAGGCCTCCGTCAGCCGAGTTCTGTCATGATGGCAATCGAGCTTGCCGTCCCGGCAAACCGCGGGTCCGAGGTCTGCCGTGCCTGGCAGAATCCGGCTGGCATGGCTGATGCCCCTCCCGGGTGCGAGCGGCGGCGATGGGGCCGCCGATGCACGCACCGCTGGATCCCACGACAGGTGGGGAGGAGGAGAGAATGGTTCGCAATGCACTGACCCCGTTCACCCGCAACGGCTTCGGGATCGAGCCGACGCTCGACCGCTTCCTCGGCCGGAGCCTGGAGATGCCGGTTTTCGGTGACGGCACCGAGGTGCGGGAGCTGGAGGACAGGGCGGAGATCCGGATCGACGTGCCGGGGGTGAAGCCGGAGCAGTTGACGGTCAGCGCCGAGCACCGGATGCTGACGGTCAAGGTGGAGCGCGACGAGCGCGGCGCGTTCACGCGCCAGTTCACGGTCGGGCCCACGTATGACCTTTCGAACGTGCAGGCGCGGCTTGAGTACGGCGTGCTGACGCTCGCGCTGCCCAAGGCGGCCGAGGCGCAGCCGCGGTCGATCCAGGTGCAGGTGGGATAACGCCCGCGTCACGACGGTGGCGCGCGGAACGCCGACGGCGCATCCTTCGGGATGCGCCGTTTCGTCATGTGCCTGCTCGCGGCCCTCGGCTGTGCGCCCGCCGGGTCCGCCCCCGTTCCCGCCCCGGCCCGTCCGCCCGCGATCGTGCTGGTCTCGATCGACGGCTTCCGTCCCGACTACCTCGCGCGCGGAGTCACACCGGTGCTCGACTCGCTCGCGCACGCGGGGGTGCGGGCGGAGTGGCTGGAGCCGTCGTTCCCGACCAAGACCTTTCCCAATCACTACACGCTGGTGACCGGGCTCCGGCCCGACCGGCACGGGATCATCGCCAACAACATCACCGACTCGGTGCTGGGCCGGTTCACGATGGCCGCGCGCGACGCGGTGCGCGACGCGCGCTGGTGGGGCGGCGAGCCGATCTGGGTGACGGCGTCGCGAGCCGGGCTTCGTGCGGCACCGTACTTCTGGCCGGGGTCGGAGGCGCCGATCGGGGGGGGCTGGGCGAGCCGCTGGATGGGATTCGACGGCGGGTTCCCGGTGGCGGCGCTGGTCGACTCGGTGATTGCCGCCCTCGACGGCCCGGCGGGCGATGCGGTGGCGTTTGCGACCCTGTACACCGCGGCAGTGGACCATGCCGGGCACGAGTTCGGTCCCGATTCGCCGCTGGTGGACGACTCGCTGCGCGCCGCCGACGCGATGCTCGGCCGGCTCACCCGCCGGCTGCACGAGCGCGGGCTGGCGGAATCGGTGAACCTGATCGTGGTGAGCGACCACGGGATGGCGCCGGTGGGTCCGGAGCGGGTGATCGTGCTCGACGACTTCGTGTCGCTGGACGACATCACCGTCCACGACTGGGGGCCGGCCGTGATGATCGCGCCAAGGCCCGGTCGCGCGGAGGCGGTGTACCGCGCGCTGCGCGGCGCCCACCCGGCGCTCGACGTGCACTGGAAGCAGGACGTGCCGGCACGACTCGCGTTCGGCAGCCATCCGCGGGTCCCGGCGATCGTGGCGATCGCGGCCGATGGCTGGACTGTCACGTCGCGCGCGCGCGCCAGCCGGGTGGAGCCGGGCGGCAACCACGGCTTCGACAACGCGCTCCCGTCGATGCGGGCGCTGTTCGTGGCGTCGGGACCGGCATTCCGGCGGGGGGCGGTGGTGGCGCCGTTCAGCAACATCCACGTGTACGAACTGATGGCCCACGTGCTGGGAATCCAGGCGGCGGCGAACCAGGGATCACTCGATTCGGTGCGGGCGGTGTTGCGGTAGATTTCCATCGCTCATGCGGCATCGTGCTTCCGTCCCCCTGGAGGTCGCCGTGATCCACCGCCTGCTGCTGCTCGCCGCCCTCCCGCTTGTTGCGCTCCCGGCCCAGCGTCCGGCGACGCTGGAGCCCGTCCCGCTGCTCACCTTCGGCGGGCTGAGTGATGACCCCAACGCCGAAATGCTGCAGGTGCGTCGCGTCCTGCGCGTCGCCGATGGACGATTCGTCGTGGTCACCGGGAAGCCGTTCGAGGCGCGGGTGTTCAGCGCGCGCGGCCGATTCGAGCGGCGCCTCGGCGGTCCGGGCGAAGGCCCGGGCGAGTACCGTGGGCGCATCGACATCCGTCCGTGGTCGGGCGACTCCGTCCTGATGCTCTCCGAGGGCACGCGCCGCTGGATGCTGTTCTCCCTGCAGGGCCGCCTGATCCGCGAGTGGCCCGTCGATTCCGCCCACCCGATCGCGGCCGGGATGACACTGACCGACGGGCACTACACGCGTCAGGTGCTGTTCGGGTCGCGTGGCTGTCCCGCCTCCATCCTCGCGCGGCTTCCCGCCCCGCGTGCCTTGCGGTTTGTCGAGGCGCTCACCGATGGGGCCGGACGAACCTGGCGACGCGATGTCGTGGATGCCGAACTCTGGCATGTGCACGCGGCCTCGACCGGTCGGCCGACGTCGGTGCGCCTTCCTGCAGGGATGCGGATCCACCAGTTCAGCGGCGACCACGTGATCGGGGTGGCAGCCGATGAGATGGATGTCGACCACGTGATGGTGTTCCACATTCCGATGGGCGCGGCCCAGCAGCCGCCGGTGACCACGTGTCCCCCTCCCGTTCCGCCGAGCGATCCGGGATTGCGCCGGCTCTCCATCGATGCCCGCAACGCGGTGGTTGCCGGCCAAGCGCTGCAGTCGGACTTCGGCGAGTTCGCCGCCGACCTCAACGGGCTGCAGGGGCTGGTGGTGGTGTCCGACCAGAATCGGATGACCGTGCTGGCGCACGGCCCGGAGCGGTGGATCTTCGCGATCAGTCATTTGGCCACCGGGGCGGTATGCGTGGCCTCGGTCGGGGTCACGGGCTTGCCAGGGTGGGAATCCGGCGAGGTGGCATGCAGCACGACGGGAGGGGAGCGGCGATGAGGTATCTGGGCAGACTGGTCCTTGCCATGTGTATGGCCGTGCCGGGAGCGAGCGGCGCACAGGCTCCGGACGCTCCTGCTGTCACGATCGTGACCGACTTCGGCGGTGCTGCCAACGATCCCGCTCGGGAACTGCTCCGGGTGCGCACAGTGATGCGCCTGGCTGATGGCCGATTCGTGGTCGCGACCGGAGGGCCGCCCCAGGTGCGGGTGCACGACGCTTCCGGCGTTCCGGAGGTCGCGCTCGGTCGCGAGGGGGCCGGTCCAGGCGAGTACCGCTCCTCAGCGCGGGTCCATCCGTGGTCGGGGGACTCGGTGGCGATCTTCTCGACCGGAACCCGACAGTGGCTGCTCTACGGACTCGACGGATCCTTCGTGCGCCAGTGGGCTGCCACGAGTGAGGAGCAGAGCGCCGGTGCGGGGTGGAGCCTGGCCGGCAGCGCCATCGTCCGGCACGGGATCCTCGGCCGTGCCGGGTGCTCGGTCGACCTGCTGCGCCGGCTCGCCCCGGCTCGGGCGGAGTCCCTCAGCGAGGCAATGACCGATCATCTTGGCCGCGTGTGGCTTCGTCGACTCGGCACCGCTCGATGGAACGTCCACGGCGCCAACGGCGCCCTCATCGCGGCCCTTGATCTCCCGCCGAGATTCCATGCCGCCCAGTTCGACGGGGAGTTCCTGGTCGGCACCCGTGAAGACGACGACGGGTTCCCGCATGTCACGGTCATCCGACACGGGCTTCCCGAGGTTGGGCGGGTCGCCTCACCGGACTGCGCGTGGACCGTCTCGGGGGTCGAGCCCGTCCGGGTCGCCCACTTCAAGACCGCGATGCGGAACGCGATGACGTTTGCGGAGGCCTACTACGCGGATCACGGTCGCTATCCGGCTCGTGCTGACGAGTACCCGAGGGGGCTGAAGGTGCCGGACGCCGATTTTCGGGTCACGGAAGGAGATGAGGACTCCTATGCCGTCTCCATTCTCGACAGGGCCACCGGTTTCCGCTGCCTCGTGACTGTCGGTTCCGGAAACGACATGGATGGCGTGATGCTGTGCGGCCGCTGACGATGGCAGACATGTCCCCGCTGGCCGAAACGCGGGTGCCCGTCTTATCGTCCGGAGGGCATCATCTCCCCAGGAGCGATCGATGCGCCCGGCACTGCTCGTTCTCGCAGCCCTCCTGGGCCTCCCCCCCGCGGCCCCCGGCACGGTTCCCCACACGGGGCGTTACACCGCGGCCGTGGCCCGGGGCCGGCGCACCCAGGCGTTCCCGCTCGACTTTGCGGTCCGGCAGGTTGCCGACTCGACCGAACTCACGCTGAACCAGGGTGAGCAGCCGATCCCGCTCTCCGCGTGGCGACCGATCGAGGGCGGGTTCGAGTTCCGGTTCGGCGCGTCGCAGCAGTGTCGCCTGGTGCGAGTGGACGGCAAGTGGGAAGGGATGTGCGTGAACATCTGGGACTGGCCCCAGTTCTCGGTGACCCTTACCCGAAAGGTGGAACCCGACCCCAGCTGAGACGGCACCACCGGCATCGGGTCGGTCGCCGATGCCATCACCCTGACCGGAGGTACCCGTGGGCTCCTCCACCAGGCCGCGCATCCGCCGCGGCGAGGGCGACGTCATCCAGGTCCGCCTGGAACTCGCCGACGTCCGCCCCACCATCTGGCGACGCCTGCTCGTGTCCACCCGTGCCTCGCTGCTCGAGTTGCACGGCGTCATCCAGCGCGCCCTCGGCCAGGACGAGGCGCCGCAACACGCGTTCGAGGTCGACGGTGTGCGCTACCTCGACCCCGACGAACCGGGCGACATCACCACCGAGTCCACGGCGCTCAACTCGCTGGCGCTGCATCCGGGGGCAATGCTGATGCATGAGGTGGAGACCGAGGGCGAGCCGTGGCGCCACGTGCTGACGGTGGAGCAGGTGACGCCGCGCCTGGTGGGCCAGCGACTGCCGGTGTGCCTGGACGGCGGCGGCGCCGCACCGCCCGATGCGGTGGAGGGACCGACCCGCTACCAGCACCTGCTCGCCGCGCTCGACGCTCCGCTCGACGCCCGCTCCGCCGAGCTGCGCGACTGGCTGCCGGACGGATTCGACCCCGGCTACGTGGACCTCACGGCGATCAACGCGCAGCTGGCGCGGTTGCCGAAGCACAGGCCGGGGAATGGGCGGGAGGGGTGAGCCGGTGGCCATTGGTCGTTGGTCGTTGGCTATTGGGGTGTGCCGCACCACCGTCCCTCTCGCGACACCGTGCAGCTTTGGCTACCTTCGGTTCCTAACGACTAACGACTAACGACTAACGACTAACGACTAACGACTAACGACTAACGACTAACG
>CALGOK010000120.1 GCA_937961295.1 uncultured Gemmatimonadota bacterium | reverse complement strand
GGCATCGCGGACTCCGGTGGGGGTGGGGACGGCGCGAACCTTGGGGCCGGGCGGCGCCGAAGTCAAGCAATGACGCCGGGTTGCCGCGTTCCGGCGAGCGATCTAACCTTCCGCCATGACCGGACGCCGGACCCTCGCCTTCGCGGCCCTTGCCGCGGTCACCGGGTGCAGTGATCTCAACCTGCCCGATCCCGCCTTTGCCAACGCGGTGGACACCGTCACCCTCGGCTCGGCCACGTCGCCACCGGTGCACCTCGCCTCCGCCTACTCGATCCCCGACCACCGCGTCGTCCGCACCGACCAGCCGCGCGCATTCGACTTCGTCTACCTCCGTGCGGGAGGACGCCGGCTCCTCGTGCCGCTCGCCGCGCTGGGGCTCGGTGCGCGCAGCGCCAATCCGGGGCTGCAGCAGTCGACCGTGGGGTTCGACGCGCTGGTCGATCCGCCCAACGACGGGTACGTCACCAGCGACTCGCTGGCGGTCGCGGTCGGCGACGTGGTCGTCGCCCGGTCGCGGGTGGTCTGCTTCCTCGGCGTGCCGCAGTATGCCAAGCTCGAGGTGCTCGGGTTCGATGATGCGGCCGGCACGATGCGGTTCCGCGTCGTCGCCAACGTCAACTGCGGCTACCGCTCGCTGGCACTCGGCCTTCCGGACGAGTGACCGCCGGATGATCGATGTCCGCCAGGTCCGGCACGATCCCGAGCTGGCGCGCCGCGCCTTGGCGCGACGGCGCGACGACGGGGCGATGGCGCAGCTCGATCGCGTGCTCGAGCTCGATGCGCGCCGGCTCGAGGTGCTTGGCGAGGTGGAGCGCCTGCGCGCGGAGCGCAACGAGGCGAGTCGCGAGTTCGGACGCCGCAAGCAGGCGGGCGAGGAGCTTGGCGACCTGCAGGCGGACCTCGCGGCGCGCGCGGCGCGGCTGAAGGACCTCGAGGAGGACCTCCGCGAGTTCGACTCGCTGCTCGAGGCGCACCTGCTGGCGATCCCCAACTTCCTGCACGAGGACGCTCCCGAGGGCGATGCCGCCGCCAACCGCGAGGTCCGGCGGTGGGGCACGCCGCGCCAGTTCGACTTCGCGCCGCGGCCCCACTGGGAGATCGGCGCCGAGCTCGGGCTGTTCGACCTGCCGCGCGGCAGCCGCCTCGCCGGCAGCGGGTTCCCGCTGTTCACCGGCATGGGCGCCCGCCTGGTCCGCGGGCTGGCCAACTTCATGCTCGACCTGCACGTGCGCGAGCATGGGTACCTCGAGGTCCAGCCGCCGTATCTCGTCAACGCGACCACCGCGCGCGGCACGGGGCAGCTGCCCAAGTTCGAGGACGACCTCTACCGGGTCGAGCGGGACGAGCTCTACCTGCTCCCCACCGCCGAGGTGCCGGTCACCAACATCCACGCGGGCGAGATTCTCGACGCGGCGGTGCTGCCGATCGCGATGGTGGCCTACACCCCGTGCTTCCGGCGCGAGGCGGGGTCGCACGGCAAGGACACCCGCGGCCTGATCCGCGTGCACCAGTTCGACAAGGTGGAGCTGGTCCGGATCTGCCGGCCCGAGGAGAGCGAGGCGGAGCACGAGCGGATCACCCGGCACGCCGAGGTCGTGCTCGAGCGGCTGGAGCTGCCCTACCGCGTGGTGACGCTCGCCGGCGGCGACACCGGCTTCGCGAGCGCGCGCACCCACGACCTCGAACTCTGGGCGCCCGGCATCGACGGCTGGCTCGAGGCGTCGAGCGCCAGCACGTTCACCGACTTCCAGGCCAGGCGGGCGGGGATCCGCTTCCGGCCGGAGCCCGGTGCCAAGCCCGAATTCGCCCACACCCTCAACGCCTCCGGCGTCGCGTTTCCGCGCACGATCATCGCCCTGCTCGAGAACGGGCAGCAGGCGGACGGTTCGGTGCGGCTTCCCGACGCGCTGGTGCCCTATGTCGGCACCGACCGCCTCGTCGCGTCGACGTAGGGAGGGGATCCGCCGGTTCGCGCCGGCGGTGGCGCTCCTCCTCGTGGCGGTGCTGGCGGGTCTCTCGCTGGCCATGTCGCTCGTGGTCGCGCGCCACTTCCGCACCCAGGCGCTGACCGCCTCGCGCATCTACGCCACCACGTTTGCCGGCCTCAGCGACCCCGACCCCGACGCGGCCACCACCGCGCTGTTCGATCTCGGCGCGCGGGTGCGCGAACTCGGCATCCCCGTGGTGATCACCGATTCCGCCGGCAGGGTGCTCACGAGCGCCAACCTGCCGTTCGAGGCCGAGGATCCCACCGGCGACCGGGTTGCCGCGTACGCGCGGGAACTCGATGCGGTGAATCCGCCCTTCGGTACCGCGCTCGGCGTGGTACACTTCGGTCCGGTGCCGGCCACGTCGCTGCTGCGCACCCTGGCGGTGCTGCAGGGGCTCACCCTGGTGGTGATGGTCACGGTCGCGGTGGTGGCCTACCGCAGCCAGACCGGTGCGCGCCGCGACCGGCTCTGGGTCGCGATGGCCCGCGAGGCGGCGCACCAGATGGGGACGCCGCTCACGTCGCTGCAGGGCTGGATCGAGCAGCTGCGCGGTGGCAGCATGCCGCCGGCGCGCCTCGCCGATCACCTCGACGCCGATGCCGAGAAGCTGCAGCGGGTGGCGCAGCGGTTCGAGCGCATCGGCAATCCGGCGCGCCGCGACCCGGTGGCGCTCGGAGCGCTCGCCGAGAAGGTGGTGGGCTACTACCGCACGCGGCTGCCGCGGCACGCGAACGCCATTGCCATCGAGGTCGACGCGCCCCGCGCCGGTCCGGTCATCCTTGGTGACCCGGTGCTGCTGGAGTGGGCCTTCGAGGCCCTGGTCAAGAACGCCGCCGACGCACTGCAGGGCCGCGGCGGCCGGATCGTGATCTCCGCCGCCACGTCCGAGCGCCAGGCGGTGGTGCGGGTGAGCGACGACGGACCGGGGATTCCGCGCGAGATCCGCCGCACCCTGTTCGAACCCGGCATCACCACCAAGAAGAGCGGGTGGGGCATCGGCCTCGCCCTGGTGCGCCGCGTGGTGGAGTAAGCCCATGGCGGCACCCTCATGCTCGAACCCTCCGACCGTGGAGCGACCCTGTTGATGCGCTTTCCGCTGGCCCCCTCGGCGTGACCGAGTCCCGCGACCTGCTGCGCGGGCTCAATGCCGCCCAGCGCGAGGCCGCCAGCCACGTGCACGGCCCGATCCTGGTGCTCGCGGGCGCCGGATCGGGAAAGACCCGGGTCCTCACCACCCGGATCGCCCAGCTCATCGACGCACACGGCGTCGGCCCGGAGCGGATCTTCGCGGTCACGTTCACCAACAAGGCCGCCGGCGAGATGCAGCAGCGGATCGGGTCGCTGCTGGCGCGCGATCCGGCGGGGCTGTGGATCGGCACCTTCCACTCGCTGTCGGCGCGGCTGCTGCGCCGCGAGGCCGAGCGGATCGGGTTCTCGCGGCAGTTCACCATCTACGACCAGGACGATTCGGTCGCGCTCGTCAAGCGGCTGCTCGACGAGCGCAACCATCCGAGCAAGCTCTTCCCCCCGCGGATGGTGCAGGGGCTCATCTCGGGCGCCAAGAACCGGATGCAGACTGCGCAGGACCTCGAGCGCTCGGCGCCGGGCGACCAGGCGGTGCGGGTGGCGGCCGACGTCTACGTGGCGATGCAGCAGGCGCTGCGCACCGCCAACGCCATGGACTTCGACGACCTGATGCTCCACCCGCTGGCGCTCTTCGGCCAGCATCCCGACGTGCTCGAGCGGTGGCAGCGGCGGTTCGAGTTCGTGCTCGTCGACGAGTTCCAGGACACCAACCGGGCCCAGTACGAGCTGGTGCGGTTGCTCGGGGCGCGGCACCGCAACGTGTTCGCCGTGGGCGATGACGACCAGTCGATCTACGGCTGGCGCGGCGCCGACGTGGGCAACATGCGCGCGCTGCAGCGCGACTTCGCGCCGGTCGCCCTGGTGCGGCTGGAGGAGAACTACCGCTCGACGCGGGCGATCCTCGACGGCGCCAACGCCGTCATCGCGCGCAACAGCTCGCGGCTGGGCAAGACCCTCCGCACGGTGCGACCGGGCGGCGAGCCGATCACGGTGCTCGCCGCGGCCGACGAGCGCGACGAAGCCGAATGGCTGGCCCGCGAGCTGCAGCGCCGCGAGCGCGACGGCACCGGGTGGCAGGCGATGGCGGTGCTCTACCGCACCAACGCGCAGTCGCGCGCGCTCGAGGAGGCGTTCCGCCGCGCCGGGGTGCCGTACCGGATCGTCGGCGCGATCTCGTTCTATGATCGCCGCGAGGTGAAGGACCTCCTCGCCTACCTCCGCCTCGTGGCCAACCCCAGCGACGACGAGGCGTTCCTGCGTGCCATCGCGGTGCCGCGGCGCGGCATCGGCACCGCCTCGCTCGCCGAGCTCGGGGTGCATGCCCGGGCGTGGTCCCTGCCGCTGCTGGCCACCGCGACGCGTGCCGATGCCATCACCGCGTTGCGTCCCAACGTGCGCGCGGCGTTCCGCGAGTTCGCCGAGCTGCTGGACACGGTGCGGGCGCGCAGCGGTGCCTCGTCGCCGGCCACGGTGATGGAGGACCTGATCGCGGCGATCGACTACGAGTCCGTCCTCGCCGCCGAGGGGATCGAGGGTGCCGAGCGCTGGGAGAACGTCCGCGAGTTGGTGGCCAGTGCCGCGGAGTGGTCCGAGGTCGTCACCGGCGATGACGAGGATCCCGGCACGCCGCTCGAGCGCTTCGTAGCCGAGGCGGCGCTGCTGTCCGCGGTCGACTCGAGCAGCGGCAGCGAGGAGGGCGTCACCCTGATGACCCTGCACACCGCCAAGGGACTGGAATGGCCGGTGGTGGCGATCACCGGGGCGGAAGACGGCCTCTTTCCCCTGGCGCGGGCCTTGGAGTCGGCCGACGGCCTCGAGGAGGAGCGGCGGCTCTGCTACGTCGGCATCACGCGGGCGCGCGATGCGCTGCTGATGACCTGGGCCCGTGCGCGACGCCGCGGCGGCGAGCTCCGTCCCGGGGCACCGTCACGCTTCCTGCGCGAGATTCCCGCGGAGCTGGTCGAGGAACAGCGCACCTCCTTCAGCGCCGGGTCGCTCGCCGGCTGGGATGGCGGGTGGTCGGGTGGCGGTCGCCGCTGGGACAGCGGCAGCGCCTGGTCACGGCGCGACCGCAGCCGGGCGGCGCCGGCGGCGTCGCGGCCCCAGCGGCGCACCGAGGAGCCCGCCGCGATGGCGGACAACCAGGATGCACCGCGGTTCCTCAAGGGCGAGCGGGTGCGCCATCGCCGGTTCGGGTCGGGGGCCATCCTCGGCCTCACCGGCGCAGGGAAGGACCTCAAGGTGTCGGTGGCCTTCGATGATCCCGAGGTGGGCACCAAGCAGCTGCTGGTCGCCTTCGCGGGACTGGAACGTGATTGGGAGAGCGCATGAAGATCGGAGCGGAACAGGTGAGGCACGTCGCCCGGCTCGCCGAGCTGGCGGTGCGCGAGGAAGATGTCCCGCGCCTCACCGAGGAACTGCAGGGCATCGTGGCGTTCGTCGAGCAGCTCGCCGAACTGGACC
>CALGOK010000119.1 GCA_937961295.1 uncultured Gemmatimonadota bacterium | reverse complement strand
GCCGCGCCGCTGGCTGCCGCGCCGCCTGCGGCGCGGCCGAGGCGGGAAGAACGCGAACCAGTCCGAGCAGCGCGACGATCAGCCGCGCAGTGCGCGGCGCGGCAGCAGTCTCAGGCGCCAGCATCAGCCGCGCCGCGCGCGGCGCGGCAGCGGCCCCGGTCGGCCCGCGAGGCGACGTTCCCATCATCGCCCCTCCCCGGCACCGAGGGCGCGCAGGCTCAGGTCCACGAAGGCGTCGATCGACTCGCCGGGGGAGACCGGCTGGCAGTCGGGGACCACGTCGCGCGTGATCGCATCCAGGAAGATCGCGTTCATCAGCATCACGGTTGCGGCCTCGAGCGAACCGTCGGGACCGATCAGTCCCCGTTCCCGGGCCAGGGTGAGATAGCGCACCGCGTCGGCCATCGACTCCATCGCCCCTTCGCAGGCCACCGGCGCCAGCTCGGGGTGCTCCTCGAACTCCGCCAGGCAGGTCCGGATCATCGAGCTCTTGGCCCGCAGGCGGTCGTGCTGCCCGGCCGCCCACGCGGTCAGCTCGCCGCGCAGGTCGCTGGGCACCTCGGGCAACCGGTCCGGGTGCGACTCGGTCGCCACCTTCCGTATTGCCTCGGTGAGCAGCGCTTCCTTGGACCGGAAATGCCGGAACAGGGTCACCTCGTTGACCCCCGCCTCCTCCGCGATCCGGCGGGTGGTCGTCCCCCGCCAGCCGTGGTCCGCGAAGAGCCGCGCCGTCACGTCCAGCAATGCGAGCTTGGTTTGCATGGGCAGACACGATACCTGTCGGCTCCCAACCATGCAAGCAGGCACTTGCAGGCGTTACAATCCGATACGACGTGACGGGGGACAAGGGACGGGGGATGGGTAACAGGGCCCGTCCCCCGTTACCCGTCCCCCGTTACCCTTCACCCTTCACCCCTCACGCTTCGCTCCGGACCCGACCCGTGACTTCCTGGCAACGCACCACCCTCGCCTGGGAGAGCCCTGCGCTCCTCGGCCGCACCATGGAAGTGGAGGTCCACGGCCATGCCGGGGCGCGGCTGGTGGCGTTCCCCACGTCGATGGGGTGGAATCGCGAGTGGGAGGACCGCGGCATGTGCGACGCGGTGAGCGACCTGCTCGCCGACGGGCAGTTGCAGCTGATCTGCGTGCCGAGCATCGACGAGCGGGCGTGGTACGACGACGCCGCCCACCCGCGCGCGCGGGTGGAATGGCATGCCCGGTTTGACGTCTGGCTGCGCGACGAGCTGCTTCCGGCCACCGCCGAGCGGAATCCCAACCCGTTCGTGATCACGGCGGGGGCGTCGTTCGGCGGCTACCATGCGCTCTGCTTCGCGGGGCGCTATCCGGACCTGGTGCAGCGCGCGCTGGTGATGAGCGGGCTGGTGGACATCCGGCGGCTCACCGGCGGCTGGTCGGACGACGTGATCTATTTCTACAATCCCGCCGAGTTCCTGCTGCACGAGCAGGATCCCGAGCGGATCGCCCAGCTGCAGCGACTCGACCTGATCCTCGCCGTCGGCGCCGATGACACCCTGCGCCCCCAGAACGAGGCGCTCTCCAATGCCCTCTGGGATCGCGGCATCGGCAATGCGCTCAGGATCTGGGACGGCTGGGCCCACGACTGGCCGTGGTGGCAGCAGATGCTGCGGATGTACGTTGGCGGGCATGACTGATGACCGAGGGTGGCGGACGGAGGATGGAGCATGGAGGAGGGTGAAGAATCGCAGCCGCCATCCTCCGTCCTCCACCCTCCATCCTCCGAGCGGTTTCACCTGATCCCGGAACACGACGCATGAAGCACGACACGCACCGTCCTCGCACCATCGGCATCCTCGTCGGCCGCGAGTGGTCGTGGCCCCCGGCGTTCCTCGACGAGGTCAACCGCCGCAACGCCGGCGTCACGGCCGAGTTCGTGCGCCTCGGCGCGCCCACGCTCGACGACGTCAAGCGCTACGACGTGGTGATCGACCGGATCTCGCACGAGGTCCCGTTCTACCGCGCGTGGCTCAAGCATGCGCTGGTGCGCGGGGTGCGGGTGATCAACTCGCCCCTGATGTGGAGCGCCGACGACAAGTTCTTCGGCGCCACCCTCGCCGAGGCCCTCGGCGTGCGGTCGCCCAAGACGGTCCTCCTGCCCAACAAGGAGTACGTCCCGGGCATCAAGCACGACGAGTCGCTCCGCAACCTCGAGTACCCGGTCGACTGGCAGGGCGTGATCGACCATGTCGGCCTCCCCTGCATCCTCAAGGATGCCCATGGCGGCGGCTGGCGCGACGTGTACGTCTGCCACTCGCTCGAGGAGCTGCTGCACCACTACGATCGCTCCGGGCTGCTCACCATGATCGTCCAGGAGTACGTCGCCTGGGACGAGTTCGTCCGCTGCATCTGCATCGGGCGGCGGCACGTGGCGCCGATCAAGTACGACCCGCGCAACCGCAAGTATCACGAGGAAGAGGACTACCTCCCGTCCGGCCAGCTGCGCCGCATCGTGCGCGATGCGCGCCGGCTGGTGCGCGCGCTGGGCTATGACATGAACTCGATCGAGTTCGCGGTGAAGGACGGCGTCCCGTACGCGATCGACTTCATGAATCCGGCGCCCGACTTCGACATCAACTCGCTCGGCCCCAAGTGGTTCGAGTGGGTGGTGCAGCGGATGGCCGACGTGACGATCGCCATGGCGCTCGAGGATCGCCCGGCGCCCAGGCCGCGCGCGCCGGCGCTGATGGGCGGCCGACGGACCCGGGTCAAGTGACCGTCGTCGCGACCGCGGCCTGGCACGACCTGCTCGACGACGCCCTCGCGGCGGAGTCGGCGGCCTGGCTCGATGCGCGGCAGCGCGAGCGCGACATCATCTTCGGCGGCCGCGCGCTCTGCACCGTGCTGCGGCCCCGCTTCCTCTCGCCCGCCGACTACGACGCGCTGCGGCTCGCCTGCGCCCCGCTCCTCGCCGCGATGCTGCGCGCCAACGCCATCGCCCTGGCCGACCGGGAGTTCCGCTCGGGATTCCGGCTCGCCGACTGGGAGGAATCCCTCCGCGAGGCGTTTCCCCGTTACCCGTCCCCCGTCCCCCTGTCACGGATCGATGCGTTCATCGATCCCGACACCGGCGACGCGCGGCTCACCGAGATGAACGCCGAGACGCCGGCCGGGGTGGGCTACAGCGACGTGCTCGCGGAGCTGTTCCTCGCCATGCCGGTGATGCAGCGCTTCGCGCGCGACTGGGTGGTCCGCCCGATGCCCACCCGCCCGGCGCTGCTGTCGGTGCTGCGCGACAGCTGGCACGCCGTGCGCGGCACCCGCACCCCGCCGCGGATCGCGATCGTCGACTGGGACGACGTCCCCACCACCAGCGAGTTCCGGATCACCGCCGACTACCTCCGGGCGATGGGACTGGCGTGCACCATCACCACGCCGGAGGCGCTCGAGTACCGCGGCAGCGTGCTGCGCGACCGCGACGGCCAGGTGATCGACCTCGTGTACAAGCGCGTGCTGCTCCACGAATTGGTCACCCGCGCGGGGCTCGACCATCCGCTGCTGCGCGCGGCGATCGACGGCGCGGTCGTGATGGTCAACCCGCCGCTCGGCAAGCCGCTGCACAAGAAGGCGGCGCTCGCCGTCCTCACCGACGAGCGCCACGCGGGCCGCTTCAGCGCCGAGGAGCGCGAGGCGATCCGCCGCCACGTGCCGTGGACCCGGGTGGTCGAGGAGCGCCACACCGAGCTCGACGGTGCGCGCATCGACCTGCTGCCGTGGATCGCCGAGCACCGCGAGCAGCTGGTGCTCAAGCCCAACGACGACTACGGCGGCAGCGGCATCGTCCTCGGCTGGACGGTGGACGACGCCCGCTGGCGCGCCGCGATCGCCGAGGCGCTCGCGCGGCCCACCGTGGTCCAGCGCCGCATCGCGCTCCCGGTCGAGCCGTTCCCGTCGGTGGTCGACGGCCGGCTCGCGATCGCCGAGCGCATCGTCGACACCGCGCCGTTCTGCTGGCACGGGGTGTACATGGACGGCATGCTCACCCGGATCTCGACCGACGCGCTCGTCAACGTCACCGCGGGCGGCGGATCGACCGTCCCCACCTTCGTCGTGGAGCCGCGCGCATGAAGGAACCCTCCCTCACCCTCGGGATCGAGGAAGAGTACCAGATCATCGACCCCGAGACCCGCGAGCTCCGCAGCTACATCACCGAGATCCTCCAGGAGGACTCGATCCTCCTCGGCGAGGTGAAGCCCGAGCTGCACCAGTCGATGGTCGAGGTCGGCACCCGCGTCTGCCGCTCGCCCGCCGAGGCGCGCGAGGAGATCATCCGGCTGCGCCGGCTGGTGATGGACCTCGCCGCCCGCAAGGGGCTGGTCATCGCCGCCGCCGGCACCCACCCGTTCTCCAAGTGGTGGGACCAGCAGATCACCCCGCTCGAGCGCTACGTCGGCGTCAAGGAGGACCTGCAGGACCTCGCCCAGCGGCTGCTGATCTTCGGCACCCACGTGCACGTCGGCATCGAGGACCGCGAGTTCCTCATCGATGCCATGAACGCCTGCCGCTACTTCCTGCCGCACGTGCTGATGCTCTCCACGTCGTCGCCGTTCTGGTTCGGCCGCAACTCGGGGCTCAAGAGCTACCGCAGCGTGGTGTTCCGCAACTTCCCGCGCACCGGCATCCCCCGGCAGATGGCGTCGTGGGGCGACTTCGAGCAGCAGGTCAACGTCTTCGTCCGCACCAACTCGATCCCCAACGCGTCGAAGATCTGGTGGGACGTGCGGCCGAGCTGGTCGTTCCCGACCCTCGAGTTCCGGATCTGCGACATCTGCACCCGCGTCGACGAGGCGGTCTGCATCGCCGCCATCTTCCAGGCGATCGTCTTCAAGCTCTGGAAGCTGCGCCGCGACAACATGAGCTACCGGATGTACCCGGTCGGCTTCATCGAGGAGAACAAGTGGCGGGCGATCCGCTACGGGCTCGACGGCAAGCTGGTCGACTACGGCAAGGGGGAGGAGTTCCCGGCCCGCGACCTGATCCGCGAGCTGATCGAGTGGTTCATCGGCGACGTGGTCGACGAGCTTGGCACGCGGAAGGAAGTTGAGTATGCCTTCCGCATCCTGGACGAGGGAACGTCCGCCGACCGCCAGCTGGCGGTCTGGCGGCAGACCGGAGATCTCAAGGACGTGGTGGACCTGATCGTGAAGGAAACCGCGGAGGGCGTCCGCTGATGCGACGCCGCCCGCTCATCGGCGTGACGACCCAGACCCTGCACGCCATCGAGGGGATCCCCGACGGGCTCCCCAACTCGTGGGTCATGAACCAGCGCTACGTCCACGCGGTGATGGCCGCCGGCGGCGTCCCGGTGCTGGTCCCGCTCCTGGCCGAGGACCCGGCCACCCTGCGGGAGATCTACGAGCGGCTCGACGGCCTCTGCGTCCCGGGCGGGATCGACGTCGACCCCGCCTATTACCGCCGCACCCGGCACCCCCAGCTCGGCCGGCTCGACCCGGCCCGCGATACCACCGAGGTGGTCCTCACCCGCTGGGCCATCGGCGACGGCAAGCCGTTCCTCGGCCTCTGCCGCGGCCTCCAGGTGCTCAACGTGGCCCACGGCGGCACCCTCTGGCAGGACCTCGGCGAGGAACGCCCCGATTCCATCAAGCACGACTACTTCCCCACCGCCGGCTGGGCCCGCGACCACCTCGCCCACCCGATCGAGGTCACCCGCGCCTCCCGCCTCGGCGACGCGATCGGCACCCTCACGGTCCCGGTCAACTCGATGCACCACCAGGGGATCCGCGAGCTCGGCCACCACCTCGCCCCCACCGCCTGGGCCCCCGACGGCCTGATCGAGGCCGCCGAGCTCGACGGCCAGTTCGCAGTGGGCGTCCAGTGGCACCCGGAGATGTTCGACGCCGGCTCGCCGTCGGTGGGACGGCTGTTCGAGGCGTTCATCGACGCCGCCGCGCGCGACGACGAGGCGAGGCTGGCGTAGCAGGCGCGCCGCTCGCGGCGCGCGGTGCCGGGCATCTCGCAGGAACCGCTTGCGGCGCGCGGTGCCGGGCATCTCGCAGGAACCGCTTGCGGCGCGCGGTGCCAGTATCGCGCGCCGCGAGCGGCGCGCCCGCTAGCCCTGCATCCGGAACAGGTAGCTGATCTTCAGGAAGAACGCGTCGTTGGCGCGGCGGAACCGCGGTTCGTCCGGCAGCGGGTCGACGGCCTCGAGGTGCGAGGCACCGTAGCCCAGATAGACCACCGTGCCGGGATTGGGGAGAAAGGTCAGCAGCAGGTCGTTGCGCAGCTGGCCGTTGCGCAGCTCGAGCGCTCGGCGGTACGTGCCGTCGCTGCCACGAATCACGATCGGCAGGTTGGTGCGCGAGTCGTCACGCAGCGAGTCGCGCGTCTCGAGCGCGTACTGCGAGATGAGCCGCACCTGCAGTGATCGGGTCAGCTGATACTCCAAGCGCGCGCGGGGCACCATCTGCAACTGCACCCGGGAGCCGTCGGACGGACGGTTCACCTTGGTCATGCTGAGCGAAAAGTTGGCGCGGAACTGCTCCGTCGGTGTCAGCGTCACGCCGCCGTTGATCCACATGATGTCGCCCGATGCCCACTCGGCAAAGTTCTCGTCCCGGCCCCAGAGCACGAAGGCGTTGAACGAACCCCACGACAGCCGCGGCGACCCGAGGGTCAGCACGTAGTCCTGGTTCGGGAGCCGCGGCGTCCCGACGAACGGTGCCACGCTGCCGTCGGGCTGCAGCAACCCGTAGCGTGCGTACAGCGCCGGGTCGTAGCCGAAGTCCTCGATCAGCAGCGACGCCCCGGCGTTCCAGCCGCCGCGCAGCTGGGTATTGAGGTTGAAGTGCAGCTTGCGGTCCTGGATCCCGCCGCCGCCCACCAGCGAGTCGTAGTGCCAGGTGCCGTTGAGCACGACCTCGCCGGTCACCGACTCGAACAGCTGCTCGGGGCGCAGCACCGTGTAGCTGTGTGCCACCACCGCGTTGGCGATCCCGGCCCGACTGGTGAAGCCCGTCCGGGTCCGGAAGTCGTCGTCGATGGCGTTGACGGTGTAGCGCGCACGGAACGAGCGGCCGTTGAGCCGGTAGGCAGCGCCCCAGAGCGATGAGGTGTTCGTCTCCCCCCCGGCGGTGGTCCGGTCGCGGGAGAGTGCCCCGTTGAACGTGAACGAGTGGATCCCGCCGAACACCAGCCGGCCGTCGATGCCCGTCACCCGGTTGCTGATCTCGCCGTCCCGCTGCTCGGTGTGGATCATCCCCAGCTGCGAGCCGCTGCCGATGTCGCGCTGCAGCCGGATGATCCCGAACAGCGGGTGCTCGTCGTGCTGCGAGATCTCGCGGTCGTCGAGCGCGGCGAGCACGCCCACCCGGGTGCCGAGCGCCTTGCCGGTGAGCTTGGTGGCGAACACCGGCTGCACGATCCGCCGGGTGTAGACCAGGTTCCCCGGCACCTGGAACTGCTCGATACCGTCGAGGAAGAACGGGCGCCGCTCGGGGAAGAAGAGCGCCTGGCGCGGGTCGAACGAGAACTGCCCCGCGTCACTCTCCACCTGCGAGAAGTCGGGATTGGCGGTGGCGTTCATCGTGAGGTTCGGCGTGATGCCCCAGCGCAGGTTGCCGCCGAACTCGGGCGTGCCGCCGCCGTACTCCCAGCTCCCGGCCGACCCGCTCGGCGTGCCGCTCACCCGCGACGTCATCTCGGGGATCAGGTCGATCGCGCGGCCGGTCTTGAGCCCCTGCAGGTCGGTGAGCCGCCCCGACTGTCCCAGGAACGACGACTGCCCCAGCCGCGCCGGGGTCCACGTCTGCTCCTGGCCGCTCCGCTGCACCACGCGCAGCACGTTGATCCCCCACGTCTGCGGATCCTTCGACTGGAACCGGATGCTCTTGAGCGGGATCGCGATCTCCACCTCGTAGCCCCACTCGGTGAGCCGACCCTGCGACTGCCACACGAAGTCCTGCGACAGGTCGGGCCCCTCGCGGGTCGACACCGCGCAGTTGAAGCCGTTGCAGCCGCCGCCGCGGCCGCTCTCGTTCACCGCACCGTCGGCCTGCACGCCGAGCGGGTTGACGGCGAGGAAGGTGGCCTGCCTCCCGTCGTTGAACGTCGAGAGGAAGAGCTGCACGTTGTCGTCGCCGAAGATCCGGTCGCGCTGCGAGAGCGTCGAGCGCACCGCCCCGCTCCGGTCGTAGGCGCGGATCCCGATGTGCAGTGCGGTGGTGGAGTACCACACCAGCACCTCGGTGGAGTCGGTCGCGGCCACCCCGTCCACCGGGGTGAACTGCGAGAACCCGGTCAGCACCGCCGCCTCGGCCCACGCCGGTTCGTCGAGCGAACCGTTCACCGCGATCGTTGCGGTGAGCCGTGGCGCCCGCACGTCGAGCTGGCCCATCCGCCCGCTGTAGACCGTGGGCGCGTCGGGGTTGGGGCCCTGCCCGAAGGCAGTGGCGAGCAGCAGCGACGACAGCAGCATGGGACCGTCCGCAATGCGGGTGATGACAGCAGGGGCTGGCGGGTCGGTACGGCCGCCGGCACCCGCCAGTTTCGCGCCCCGGCACGCCCAACCACCACTCCCTCGAATGTGGGGGGCCCGGCGCCCGTTAGCTTCCTGTCAACTCGAACCGGACCCCCGATGAAGCGCCTCGTCGCCGCCCTGCTGCTCCTCGCCATCCCCCTCGGCGCCCAGTGGCCCGCCGTCGATCGCGATCCCGCCCTCGAGGCCCGGCTCGCCGCCCTCGCCGCGCAGGTGGAGGGCGACGTCGGCATCTACGTGCGACACCTCGGGAGCGGCCGCGGCGCGATGATCCGCGCCGACGAGCTCTTCCCCACCGCATCGATGATCAAGGT
This sequence comes from uncultured Gemmatimonadota bacterium, assembly GCA_937961295.1. GTDB lineage: Bacteria > Gemmatimonadota > Gemmatimonadetes > Gemmatimonadales > GWC2-71-9 > Palsa-1233. Next base: position 9,523 of record CALGOK010000119.1, on the reverse strand, counting down.
TCCGATCCTCGCCACCACCATCGCCCAGGTGGCCGAGGGAAAGCTGCGGTTCGACTCGGTGATGACCTGGGCTGACTCGCTCCGCTACAGCGGCGAGGACGACCTGTTCGACAAGCTGCAGGACGGCGCCAAGGTGCCGCTCAACCAGGTCACCCTCTGGATGATCACCACCAGCGACAACGCCGCCTCGCTCTGGCTCCAGGCGCTGGTGGGTGGCGGGCTGGCGATCAACGAATGGCTCGCCGCCAACGGCTTCGACTCGACCCGCGTCAACTCCCGCACCCCGGGCCGCCGCGAGATCTGGCAGGTGTACGGCTGGGGCCAGACCACCCCGCGCGAGATCGCCGAGATGCTGGCACGGATCCGCGCGGGCACGCTGGTGAACCCCGCCGCGAGCGAGGCGATGTACCGCCACCTCACCCGCATCCACTGGAACGGCGAGGCGCTCTCCCGCATCCCGCCCACCGTGCAGGCGGCCTCCAAGCAGGGCGCCGTCAATCGCTCACGCTCCGAGGTGGTGCTCGTCAACGCCCCCTCGGGCGACTACGTCTTCGCGGTCATCACCAAGAACCAGGAGGACACCTCCTGGACCTCCACCAACCAGGGGTGGCGGCTCATCCGCGACGTCTCGGCCGAGCTCTGGCGCACGTTCGAGCCGAGGCACCCGTACACACCGCCGGAGGGGATGAAGCAGTTCACGCCCTGACGGGGCGACAGTGCGAGGAGCGAGGGGCGCTGCTCGCAGGGTTCCACCCCTCGCCCCTCGCTCTTCGCACTGTCGCCCCTGTGCAAGCCTCCCCCGCCTCGAACGTGTCCATGGAGGCCCACCCGGACACCCCGGGGGGTCCCCGCCGCACGACAACGGCGGAAAACGTCAATAAGGAGAATGCATGCGCAAGGCAGCCCTCGCGGTTGCGGCCCTCTCGCTCGTCGCGACCGCTCCCCTGGCGGCCCAGTCGGGCTTGGTGTTTGGTGGCAACGGCGGTCTCGGCATGCCGGTGGGAGATGCCGGCGATGGCCTGAAGACCGGATGGGGCGGCGGCGTGACCCTGATGATGCGCAACCCGGAATCCTCGGTGGGCTGGGGCATCGAAGCCCAGTTCAACCGTCTCGGATACGAGGACATCCTCGGCGTCGACCCCGACGCCAACCTCAACACCTACGGGGCGATGGCCCGGCTCGAGTTCTCCACCGGCAGCAGCCTGTACCTGCTCGGTGGCGCCGGCCTCTTCCGCAGCGAAGTCACCACCGGCGATGACTCGCCCGACTTCGGCGATACCAACAACACCGACTTCGCCGTCCAGGGCGGTCTCGGCCTGAACTTCGGCCGCGGCTTCTTCGTCGAAGGGAAGTTCGTGAACGTCTTCACGGAGAACCAGAGCACGCAGCTGGTGCCGATCGTGGTCGGAATCCGCTTCTAGCAGGCGCACCCCTGGGGGTGCGCGATGCCGGGCACCTGACGGTAGCGCGCACTCCGAGGGCTCCGCCTGCATCGCGCGCCCCAAGGGGCGCGCCTGCATCTATCGTTTCGCCCCCCGCACGGCCTCGGCCGTGGTCGGATCCTCAGGCCAGTGGTGCTTGGGATAGCGTCCGCGAAGGTCCTTCCGCACGTCGAAGTACCCCGTCTTCCAGAACGACGCCAGGTCGGTGGTGACCTGCATCGGCCGATGCGCCGGCGAGAGCAGGTGCATCACCAGCGGCACCCGTCCATCGAGCACCCGCGGCGTCTCGGGCATGCCGAACACCTCCTGCAATCGCACGGCAAGAACCGGAGCGGCCGGGTCGCCGTAGTCCACCGCGATCCGTGATCCGCTCGGCACCTCGATGCGCTCCGGTGCCAGCGCGTCGAGGTCACGCCGGCGCGACCAGTCGAGCCGCGTGAGCAGGCCATCGATCAGCTCCCCCGGCCGGACCTGTTCCAGTCGCCGCTTGCCGTCGAGGAACGGCCCCAGCCACTCCTCGAGCCCGGCCAGCAGCGCGGCATCGGACACGTCGGGCCAGTCGCGGTCGTGGTGATGCAGGAACGCCAGTCGCTCGCGCAGCCGGCGCGCATCGTCGCTCCACGGCAGCGCCGCGACCCCGGCGCTCGCGATCCCCGCGAGCAGCGCGGCGCGCACGGCGGCCGCATCGGCGTGACTGATCGGCCGCTCATCCACCACCAGCGCGCCCAGCGTGGTGCGGCGGATAGCCACCACGGCGTGCGCATCGTCGTCCCAGCGGACGGCGTCGGCGGTGACGCCGTCCCGGGCGACGATCGCCGCGGCTTCCTCCTCGTCGAGCGGGGCCGCCAGGACGGCGCGGGCCTCGGCACCGCTGTCGTCGAGCTCGGCCACCACCAGCCAGCGCTCGTGCGCCAGCGGATCGTCGGCCGGCAGCCACACGCCGCGCCCCCCCACGGTCGCGAAGCGACCCGCCGCATCGCGCCGCCTGGCAATCCGCTCGGGCCACCCCAGCGCCAGCAGCGCACCAACCTCCGCGAGTTCACCGCGCGCACCGGTGGCCCCGAGGCGCGTGCGCCAGTCGCGCGCAGACTCGCGGGCGCGGGCCGCGGCACCGCGGTCGAGCGTGGCACCGGCGAGGAGCACCTGATCGAGGTCGCGCTCCACCGCATCCACCCGCAATCGCAGGTCCGACGGCGGGGCACGTCCATCGCCGCGCAGGATGTCGCGATCCTCGAGCAGTGCCACCAGCACCGCGGCGCGTGCGGCCGACGCCACTCCCATCTCGCGGGCCCGGATCAGCAGGTGCGCCATGCGCGGATGCGCGCCAAATGCGGCCATCTCCCGGCCGTGTGCAGTGAGGCGACCGTCACCGTCGAGGGCACCGAGTCGCGCAAGCAGCTCGCGGGCCACCGCGAACGCCGCGGCGGGCGGTGGATCGAGCCACGGCAGTTCTGCCGGATCGGCGAACCCTGCCACCGCGAGGTCGAGCGCCAGCGGCGCCAGGTCGGCGTCGAGGATCTCCGCGCGTGCCGTCGGGACCAGCCCCGCGTCGTCCGCAGCGCTCCAGCAGCGGATCGCCACGCCCGGCGCCGTCCGTCCCGCGCGCCCGCGCCGCTGGTCGGCCGAGGCGCGCGTGATCCGCACCGTCTCGAGCCGGGTCATTCCCGTGCGCGGCGAGAAGCGCGGCACCCGCTCCAGGCCGCTGTCGATCACCACGCGCACCCCTTCGATGGTGAGCGACGTCTCCGCGACATTGGTCGCGAGAACCACCTTGCGGCGTCCCGACGGAGGGGCTGCGATGGCCGCGTCCTGCGCAGCGGGCGGCATGGCACCGAAGAGCGGCAGCACGTCCACGTCACCGGGGACGCGGCCAGCGAGCAGCGACTCGACGCGCCCGATCTCCCGGGCGCCGGGGAGGAACACCAGCACGGAGCCCGACTCCGACTGGAGCGCGTCACTCACCGTCGCGGCCACGTGACGCGGTAGGTCTGGTCCGCGTTGCGGCGCGAAGCGGGTTTCCACCGGGTGCACGTGCGCGTCGCTGCGGATGATCGGCGCGTCGCCGAGCAGCGTGGCCACCCCGGCGGCATCGAGCGTCGCCGACATCACGGCGATGCGGAGGTCATCGCGCAGCACCATCGTGGCGCCGAGCACCAGCGCCAGGCCGGTGTCGGCGGGGAGCGAGCGCTCGTGGAACTCGTCGAACAGCACCGCACCGACTCGCTCCAGCGAGGGATCGTCCTGCAGCATCCGGGTGAGGATTCCCTCGGTCACCACCTCGATCCGCGTCTGACGACCCACCCGGCTCTCGCCGCGGACCCGGAACCCCACCGTCTGGCCGACCGCCTCGCCGCGCTCGGCGGCGATCCGCGGGGCCGCCGCGCGCGCGGCCAGCCGGCGGGGCTCCAGCATCACGATCCGTCTCCCTCATAGCCACGGCGCGTCAAGCAGCGCCGGTGGAACGCGCGTCGTCTTGCCGGCGCCCGGAGGTGCCACCAGGACAGCGCGGCGGCGCTCGGCAAGCGCGGCAAGGAGGGCGGGGAGGCTATTCTCAACCGGAAGCACGGACGAAACGTATCGCACACGACGCCCGTCCGTCGCCACACTCCTCCCCTGACGTCAGGATCGTGCCGTGTTCCGTGTCGCTGGCCTGCTGGCTGCCTCCCTGCTGTGCGCCACCGCCGTGCTCCCCGCGCAGGGGATGCCCAGGCTGCGCCTCTTCCTCGATTGCCACACCCGCTGCGATCGCGAGTACCTCCGCACCGAGGTGACACTGGTCGACTGGGTCACCGATCGCACCGCCTCCGACGTGCACGTCATCGCCTCGGGACTCTCCACCGGTGCCGGCGGGCGCGAGGTCACGCTGGAGTACATCGGGCGCGCGGCCCTCGCGGGCCGCACCGACACGGTGGTGTTCCGGACACCGCCCGATGCCACCGACGACCACTATCGCCAGGAGTTCGCGCGCACCCTCCGACTCGGCCTGGTGCGCTACCTCCTCGCCAGCGGCCGCGGCGGCAACCTGGTGCTTGATCGCTTCGAGCCGGTGGGGGGCGAGTCGATCGTTCCCGCGAGCGACCCCTGGAACTTCTGGGTCTTCACCATGCAGGTCGACGGCGAGCTCGATGCCGAGTCGCGCGAGGTGGGCTACAACGTCGGCTCCGAGCTGCGCGCCAACCGCACCACCGAGGACTGGAAGGTGCGGCTCCGGCTCGAGGGACGCCTCAACCGGACCACCTTCGAGCTCGACGATGGCGAGGAGTTCACCGCCAAGCGCGACGGCTGGAACTCGCGCGCGCTGGTGGTCCGCTCGATCTCGCCGCACTGGTCGGTGGGCGGCGTGGTGGACGCCTGGTCGTACAAGCCCGACAACCTCGACTTCCGCGCCCGGATGGGGCCGGCGATCGAGTGGAACCTGTATCCCTACGCCGAGGCGACCCGGCGCCAGCTCGTGGTGCTGTACACCGTCGCGCTCAACCGCTTCGACTACGTGGAGGAGACGATCTATCACCAGGTCGAGGAGACCCGGTTCGACCACCAGCTGCAGGTGGCCTACGAGACCAATCAGCCCTGGGGGAACGCCTACCTGAGCGGGTCGGCGCGCAACTACCTGCACGACTGGTCGCTCAACCGGCTCGGCGTGTCGGGGGGACTCGAGGTGCGGCTGGCCCGCGGGCTCGAGTTCGAGGTCGATGGATCCTACTCGCGGGTGCGCAATCAGATCACCCTGCGCAAGGGCGACGCCACCGACGAGGAGATCTTCCTCAGGCTGCGCGAGCTTGCCACCGGCTACCGCGCGTCGCTCAACGTGGGACTGAGCTACACGTTCGGGTCGTTCCTCAACACGGTGGTCAATCCCAGGATGGATGAGCTGGATTGACGCAACACCTGCAGGCGCACCCCTTGGGGTGCGCGATGCCGGCATCGCGCGCCGCGAGCGGCGCGCCTGCAGGTGTGGGCCGCGCCGTTCGGCGCGGCCTCACACCTGCGCCACGTACAACCCCCGCCCCTGCGGCCCGTACGCCTCGAGGTCCACCTCGCCGAAGCCGGCGTTGCGGAGCGCGGTGCGGTATTCCTCGTCGCTGAACAGCGTCAGCTCGCGGAGCTCCTCCACGTGCCTGATGCCGTGGGAGTCGCCGATCAGGTAGTGCACCGTGAGCAGCGACTTGTTGCCCACCACCCGGGTGAAGTTCATCCGCATCACCTCGAGACCCGGACGCTCCGCGGTGTCGGTGCGCAGGTAGCGGTCGCGGGCCAGGTCGGGGGTGAGCCACGGCTCCAGCAGCAGCACACCACCGGGGGCGAGGTGCTCGCGCATCTGGGTGAGCGCCGAGGTCATCTCTGCGGTGTCGGCCATGTAGCCGATCACCCCGAAGAGGCAGAGGACGGCGTTGAAGCGCGCGTCGAGTGCGAATTCGCGCATGTCGTCGCGGTGGAGCGGCACGCCGGGATTGCGCTTGGCGGCCAGCGCCAGCATCTGGGCGTCGCGGTCGAGTCCCTCCACTTCGTACTTGCCGTGCATCTGCCGCAGCACCGCCAGGCGCAGCCCCGGGCCGCAGCCGACCTCGAGCACCCGGCGCGGTGGCGCCTTCCGTCCTGCCTTGGCGCGGCCGAACTTGCCGTCGAGCACCACGTCCACCAGCCCCATCTCGTGCTGGTACGACCGGCCGGTGTAGATCGCCTCGTATGCGTCCTTGACCGTGGTGAGCATCGCCTCTCCGGAGCGCGGTGAGGCCACAAAGATACGACGCCCCGGCGGAAAGTTCCGCCGGGGCGCCGTGGAGACCGCTGCAGCCCTCAGGCCGCGGGTCGCATCAGAAGCGGAAGCCGCCGCCGACGTACAGCTGCTCGCCGCCGCCCAGCGCGAAGCGCGCGGTGACGAACGGACCCTTGCTGCCGGCGAAGTTCCAGCCACCGAGCAGGTTCAGGCCGACCTCGGAACCGCTGGCGAAGGAGCAGAACGGCTCACACAGGTCCGAATCCTCGAACGAGAAATCCGCATAGTTCAGGCCGGCGCCGACGTACAGCCCCGGGGTCGAGCGAATGTCATACAGCAGGTTGGCGTTGATCTCCCACACCTTGAGCGGATCGTCGACGAAGAAGTAGTCGAACGTCGCCTCGCCCCGGATCCCGCTGTTGGTGGTCAGCGAACCGAGTCCGAAGGTGATGCCGCCGCCGACACCGACCGCCTCGTAGTCGGCGCCGTACTGGCCCTGCACCACGAAGCCCATCTGGGCGCTGGCCGGGGTGGCAAAGGCGAGGCCGAGGGCCAACGCGGCCCCGGCAACGAGGGAACGGGCAAACTTGACCTGCATCACGCTGCCTCCTGGATGGATTGGTGATGAACCGCTCGAGGTCCTGCCTGGCCCAACGATGATGCCCAACGCGGCAACAATGTCGCCAATTCCGGCCGACAATACCAGATCCCCGCCCCGCAGCGGGGGTCGGCGATCCGCTAGGTTGAGAGGTGCCCATCACCTGGATCACCGATTGCCATCTCGACCGAGCCGGTCCCGCGGCGGTCGAGGACTTCCATTCCGCCTTGCGCGAGCGCGGCGGGAATCCGGTCATCGTCACCGGGGACATCTCCCACGCCGGGCGCCTCGTTGCAGACCTGGAACGGATCGCCGAGGCCGGCGGCGGCCCCGTGTGGTTCGTGCTGGGGAATCACGACCACTACGGCGCCTCGATCGGCACCCTGCGCGACGCCGTCAGCGAGCTCGGCGAGGCCAATCCCGCCATCCGCTGGCTCCCGCCGGCCGGAGTGGTCGAGCTCGGACCCAGGCAGCTGCTCGTGGGGGTCGACGGCTGGGCCGATGGCCGCCACGGCGACCCGATCCGCACTCCGCTGGTGCTCAATGACGACCGGCTGATCGCCGAGCTGGCCGCACAGGAGGGCCGCGCGGCCAAGCTGGCGGTCAAGCAGATCCTCGCCGATGCCGACGCCGCCCGGCTCGAGACGCTCCTCGGCCGCGCCGCCGAGCGGGACCCCGAGACGATCATCGTGGCGACCCACGTCCCGCCGTTCGTCGAGGCGCTCAAGCCCGGTTCGCGCGAGGCGCATCCCCATTGGCACCCGCTGCTGGTCTGCGGCGCCACCGGCGCGGTGCTGCACCGCTTCGCCAGCGCCCACCCCGCCATTGCGATGACCGTGCTCGCCGGCCACTCCCACCGCGGGCACGAGGCAGACATCCTCCCCAACCTCACCGTGCGAGTGGGGGAGGCGAGGTACGGGGCGCCGCGGGTGGTGCGGATCACGGTGTGACGATCCGCAGGCGCACCCCTTGGGGTGCGCGATGCCGGCATCGCGCGCCGCGAGCGGCGCGCCTGCATCATCGTCCCTCTATCTTCCCCCCATGCGCAAGCTCCGCTGGACGCTCCTCCTGCTCGTGCTCGCCACCGGGGCCTGGTACTACTGGTCGCCCCGCCGCGCCTGGGACAACTTCCTCGAGGCGATCGTCTCCGGGCGCGAGGGCGACCTGCATTCCACCATCGAATTCCCGATACTTCGGGACAACCTCAAGCGCGACCTCCGCGCGGCGATCGACCAGCGGATGACCGGCGACGCGGCCGGACTCGCCGGGCTGTCGGGCGCGCTGATCGATCCGCTGGTCAACATGACGGTCACGCCGCAGGGACTGACCCAGCTGGTGACCGGATTCGGCACCCGCACGCCTCGTCCGGGTGAGGCCGATTCCCTCGCTGCCGGGACCGACGTGTCGTATCGCTACCGCGGTCCCTCGCGCGTGGATGTTCGCGTGAACGCTCGCGGCGGCGACGCCGAGGACGCCGGCATTTTCACCTTCCGCCGCTTCGGGCTCTCCTGGCGACTGGTCAGGATCTGGAGCGATCGCCTGACCGACCCGGAGAGCATCACATGATCCGTCCACTCGTCCTCGCCGCACTCGTCCCGGCGGTGCTCGCCGGTCAGGCCCGGATCATCACCGACCCGATGCCAGGCGAGGCGCCCGACGGCGCCATCGGCGGGGCGCAGGTGATGCAGCGGCCGTCGGCATCGCCGCGCCGACCGGTGGCGTCGCAGTTCGATGCCGCCGGCGTGGCGCCGCTCGGCACCGTGGGTGACACCGTCACGCTCTTCTACTTCCCCGATGGCGCCAACCTCACGCGGATGCGCCACGCCCGGATCACCAACCGGCAGCGCTTCCTGCCGCCGCGCTCGTGGCGGGCCGCGTGCGATGCCGTCGCCCATCCCGGCTGGTTCTTCACCCTCGACGCGCCGGCCACGTCGTCGTTCGCGATCGTGGTGCCCGGGGCCCATGCGATGCCGGTGCGGCGCGACCCGCCGCCGATTGCGCGGATCGGCGCGGAGGCGCACTACCGGGCGTGGACCGATTCGGTGTGGCAGCGCTACGAGGCGAAGATGCAGCCGCGGACCGAGCGCGAGCGTGCGTCGCTCTGGTACGACTTCCACACCGATGACGAAGACGCGCTCTGGAGTCGCATCCGCCCGATCGGCGTGCGCGGTCCCGGCGGCCACAACTACGCCGTCTTCTCGGTGTGGCTCCGCGACGACCAGAAGGACGGCACCCTCAACACCACGGCCACCTGGGTCGTCGATGCGTGGGGACGCCCGGTCGCACGCGCGCCGGGCAACGTCGACATCTACGGCACCACCGATGCCGACGGCGACGGGATCGAGGAGGTCGTCACCTCAAGCGGGCTGATCCGCTGGATCGATGGCGGATGGCAGATCCCGTCGGTGTATCCCGACGAGCCCTGCCTGCTGCACCGCGTGATGCCGCCGCCGCCCGGATGGAGCCCCTGACCCTCTTCGCCTTCTTCACGATCTATGTCATCTGGGGGTCGACGTACCTCGGCATCAAGATCGCCGGGGAGACGTTGCCCCCCTTCCTGCTGGCCGGCGCGCGGTTCATCGTCGCCGGCGCCGCGCTCATGGCGTGGAGCCGCTTTCGCGGCAGCGCGCTGCCGCTCCGCCGCGAATGGCTCGGGGTCGCGGGGGTCGGCACCTGCCTGATCGTCCTCAGCAACGCGCCGATCGTCTGGGTCGAGCGCCACGTCGACTCCGGGCTGGTGGCGCTCTTTACCGCCGTCACCCCGCT
>CALGOK010000118.1 GCA_937961295.1 uncultured Gemmatimonadota bacterium | reverse complement strand
TCACCATTGCCGCCGCGGCATGGTGTGCGGTGCGGTGCTGCGGGCTGCGCTCCACCCACCGGGCCAAGCGGCTGCTGCTGCTGCTGCTCTACCTCGGCGCGATCTCGATCGGGAACCACCTGCTCGCGCTGCTCATCGGGCCGGCGCTGGTGGCCCTCCTCGCGTGGCACGCCTGGCGCGACCCGCTGGCACGCGACGAGGCACGGCGGGAGGAGCGCGCCCGCGTGCTGGTGGTGGCCGCCACCTGGCTGCTGCTGATCGCCCTCGGCCTCGGCAGCGCGACGCTCACGCTCGTCACCGGCTCCCTGGTCCTGGCCGCCGCGGTGCACGCCGCCAGTCGCCGCCAGCTGCGGTTCGTGGCGATCGCGCTGGTGATCGTGGTGATCGGGGTCTCGCCGTACCTCTTCCTCTACTTCCGGGCGCAGCAGGGACCGATCATCAACGAGGCCGATCCCTCCACCTGGGACTCGCTGCTGGCGGTGATCCGGCGGGCGCAGTACCCGATCCGCACCCCGCTCGACGATCCGACCGTCCCGCACGGTCCCGGCAATCCCGGCCGGAGCCTCGCCATCCTCGGGTTCCAGCTGGCGAACTATGCGCAGTACTTCGACTGGCAATGGGCGCGCACGCTCGGTGAGGGTCCCTTCACCCGGGTGCCGAGACTGCTCGTGACCTTCGCGGCACTCGCCCTCGGCCTGCGCGGCGCTGCGGCACAGTGGCGGCGTGATCGCGGCGGCTTCTGGCTGCTGGCCACCGCCTTCGGCGTGACCGGCCTGGGGCTGGTGCTGTACATGAACTTCAAGCCGGGTCCGTCGATCGGCTGGGAGCGGTGGACCGAACTCGAGCTGCACGAGGTCCGCGAGCGCGACTACTTCTTCGTCGCGTCGTTCGTGGCGTGGGGCGTCTGGACTGCACTCGGGCTCGCGGAGACGGCGCGGCGCCTGCGCGCCCGACCGTCGACGGCGCGCTGGGCGGCGGCAGTGTTTGGGGCGGCGCTGGTGCCGGTGGCGCTCAACGTGGCCGACGCGTCGCGTCGCCACGGTCCCGACGTGACGCTGGCGCGCGACTTCTCGCGCGCGCTGCTCAACAGCGTTCCTCCGGGCGGCATCCTCTTCACCTGGGGCGACAACGACACCTTCCCGCTCTGGCACGCCCAGGTGGTCGACGGGATCCGGCCCGACGTGACCCTGGTCTGCCTTGCACTCGCCGAGACCGACTGGTACCAGCGGCAGATCCGCGAGTGGCGCCCCGGTCCCGTCGATCGGGCCGCCCTGCCGGCGGTGTGGCGCGAGCACCCGGTGCCGGACGCGGCGGGTCCGCTGCACGCGCTCGACGACTCGCTGATCGACAACTACCGCCCGCAGCTGGCCGATCGCGACTACGAGCTGGCGCTCCCCCAGGGCGGCGCCCTCACCATCCCGCGCGGAACGCCGCTTTACGGCAAGGACGTGCTGCTGTTCGCCGTGGTGCGCGAGAACGCCGGGCGGCGGCCGATTGCCTGGGCCGTCACGGCATCCCAGAAGACCTTCGGGGCACCGGTGATCCAGCAGGGACTCGCCATGGTGCTGCCGACCGTCCTTCCCGATTCGAGCGCCATCGCGCGCGACCTCGCCGTCGCGCCCGGCGAGCCGCCGCTCGACATCCCCGTCACCCGCGCGCTGCTCGACGAGACGTGGGAGTTCGGCGCGCTCTTCCGGCGCGACCTGCGCGGCCTCGAGGCCAACACCGCCGCCATGGCCCGCACGCTGGCGCTTCCCAACGCCCGCCTCGGCGTGGCGCTGCTGCAGCACGGCGACCGCGCCGGGGCGCTCCGCTACATCGAGCGCGCGGCCCACCTGGCGCCCGACCACGAGACGCTGAGCCGGTTCGTTGCCGAACTGCGGCAGTAGATCCAAGGCGAACAGCGAACAGCGAACAGCCAACAGCCAACAGCCAACAGCCAACAGCCAACAGCGGACGGCAGGCGGCGCTCGAAGTCCGGAGGGCCGGGGTGCGGGTCGCGAGCCACCAAGCTTCGTCCGCCGTCCTCCGCCCTTCGTCCCGGCTATATTTCCGGGCTATGGACGTTCCGGCTCTTGCCGCCCGCCTTGCCGACGTGCGCGACCGGATCGCGGCGCGCCAGTCCGTCGGTGGGTGGTCGCATCCGGTGCGGATCGTGGCGGTGACGAAGACGCACGGCCCCGAGGTGGTGCGCGCGGCGCACGCTGCCGGCATGACCGATGTCGGCGAGAACCGGGTGCAGGAGGCGCTGGCCAAGCAGGACGCATGCGCCGACGTGCCGGTGGCGTGGCACCTCGTCGGCGGGTTGCAGCGCAACAAGGCGCGCCACGCGGTGGGTCGATTCGCGCTGATCCACTCGGTGGACCGCATCGAGCTCGCGCGCGAGCTCGACCGTCGGGTCGAGGGTGACGCCCCGCAGCCGGTGCTCGTGCAGGTCAACTGCTCTGCCGAACCGCAGAAGGGCGGCGTGGAGCCGGACCGGCTGACCGTGTTGCTCGACGAGCTGCGCGAGTGCCACGCACTCGCGGTGCGCGGACTGATGACCATGGCGGCATTCGATGCCGCCGAGCGCGACCTGCGGCAGGCGTTCGGCCTGCTGCGGTCGCTTCGAGAGTCGGCCGAGGCGGCCGGCCACCACCTCCCCGAGCTGTCCATGGGGATGTCCGATGACTTCGAGGTTGCCGTCGAGGAAGGCGCCACCATGGTGCGCCTGGGCACCGTCCTCTTCGGCGACCGACCGACCGACTGATCGGGGAACCTGCCGGAACTCATGACTGCCCCTGCCGACTTGACCCGCTGGCCTGCCTGGCCCGACGCCGGCCCCGACGCCATGGAGCGCGAGCTGCTCGAGCGCTGGCGCGAGGAGCGGCTCTTCCACGCCGTGCAGGCTCGCGGCGAGGGACGGCCGGGCTACGTCTTCTACGAGGGACCGCCCACCGCCAACGGCCGACCCGGCATCCACCACGTCTTCGCGCGCACGATCAAGGACCTGGTGTGCCGCTTCCACGCCATGGACGGCAAGCGGGTCACCCGGATCGCGGGGTGGGACACGCACGGCCTCCCGGTGGAACTCGAGGTCGAGAAGCAGCTCGGCTTCAAGGGGAAGGGCGACATCGAGCGCTTCGGCGTCGAGGCGTTCGCGCGCAAGTGCCTCGACTCGGTGTTCACGTATCGCGACGAGTGGGTGAATCTCTCCGAGCGGATCGGCTACTGGCTCGACTACGACCGCGCCTACGTCACCTGCACCCGTGACTACGTCGAGTCGGTGTGGTGGCTGCTCAAGCGGCTGCACGAGCGCGACATGCTCTACCTCGGCAACCGCACGCTGCCGTACTGCCCGCGCTGCGGCACCGCGCTGTCGTCGCACGAGCTGGCGCTCGGCTACCAGGACATCCGGGACAAGTCGGTCTACGTGACCTTCCCGCTCGCGGACGGAAGCGGCCGGGAGCTGGTGGTGTGGACCACCACGCCGTGGACCCTCCCCGCCAACGTGGCGGTCGCGGTCCATCCCGAGCTGGAGTACGGCACCTACCGGATGCCGGACGGTCGGCAGCTGGTGCTCGCGACCGCGCGCGCGGCGGTGCTGGACGCGGGGAAGGGCGACGAGGCGGCGCGCCCGGAGCTGGTCGCGTCGTTCCCTGGCTCCTCGCTCGTCGGCCTCCGCTACCAGCGCCCGTTCGACCTGGTGCGGCAGGCGGCCGAGGGCGACATCGAGGTGATCGTGCCGGGCGAGTTCGTCACCGCCGACGACGGATCGGGGCTGGTGCACCTGGCCCCGGCGTTCGGCTCCGACGACAACCTCGCCGGCAAGAAGTTCGGCCTGCAGATGCTCCGTCCCGTGGCCGCCGACGGCACCTTCACCGGCACCACCTGGCCCGAGCTCGAGGGTCGCCTGGTCACCGACCAGGAGACCAACGACATGCTGATCCGCCGCCTCAAGGAGCTGGGGCGGCACCTGCGCACCGAGGCGTACGACCACTCCTATCCGCACTGCTGGCGCTGCGGCAGCAAGCTGATCTACTACGCCCGCGATTCGTGGTTCATCCGCACCTCGGCGGTGAAGTCGCGGATGCTCGAGCTCAACGCCGCGATCGACTGGCATCCACCCGAGGTCGGCACGGGCCGGTTCGGCGAGTGGCTCGGCAACAACGTCGACTGGGCGCTGTCGCGCGAGCGGTACTGGGGCACGCCGCTGCCGGTGTGGATCAACGACCGCAATCCCGACGATCGCGTGGTGATCGGCTCGCTCGCGGAGCTGCGCGAGCGGTCGGGATACGTCCCCGCCGACGACCTCGGCGTGCACAAGCCGTGGGTCGACGAGGTCACCTGGCCCGCGCCCGACGGCGGGACGTATCGCCGGGTTCCGGAAGTGATCGACACCTGGTTCGACTCGGGGTCGATGCCGTGGGCCCAGTGGCACTGGCCGTTCGAGGGGGACGCCGAGTTCCAGGCCCATTTCCCGGCCGACTTCATCTGCGAGGGGATCGACCAGACCCGTGGCTGGTTCTACTCGATGCTGGCCATCGGCACCGCCGCGTTCGACACCGCGCCCTATCGGCACGTGATCGTCAACGAGCTGGTCCTCGATGCCGAGGGCCAGAAGATGTCGAAGTCGAAGGGGAACGTGGTCGACCCCTGGCGGCTGATCGCCGACCGCGGCGCGGACGCGGCGCGCCTCTACCTGCTCCTGTCGAGCCAGGTCTGGCAGCCGAAGCGGTTCGACGAGGCGCAGATCGCCGACGTGGCGGGACGGTTCCTCACCACGCTGCGAAGCACCTACCACTTCTTCGCGCTCTACGCCGGCCCGCTCGGCGACGCGCCGCCGGTGGCCGACCGGCCGCTGGCCGATCGCTGGATCCTGGGCCGGCTCGACGCCACCGTTCGCGCGGTCCGCGAGGCGTTCGCGGGATACGACGTGACCACCGGGGTCCGGGCGATCGTGGAGTTCGTCGACGCCGACCTCAGCAACTGGTATGTCCGGCTCAACCGGGGCCGGTTCTGGGCGGTCGACGGCGAGGCCGAGCGCGCGGCGGTGGCGACCCTGCAGGAGGTGCTC
>CALGOK010000117.1 GCA_937961295.1 uncultured Gemmatimonadota bacterium | reverse complement strand
GTCAGCGGTGCTGACGCGACAGGATTGCAGGCGCGCCCCTTGGGGCGCGCGATGCCGGCATCGCGCACCCCAAGGGGTGCGCCTGCACCGATCTCCGTCAGTGCCCCAGGAACGCCCTCACCCTCGGGTCCATCCGCTCGGGCGTCCAGTACGGCTCCCACACCAGCTCCACCTCCACCGCACTGATCCCCTCGAGGTCGGCCAGGGTCTGCCGCACGTCGTCCATGATCTCGGCGCCGGCCGGACAGCCGGGCGAGGTCAGCGTCATCGTGACATGCGCCTTCCCCTCATCGCTCACGGCCACGTCGTAAACCAGGCCGATGTCGATGATGTTGAGCCCCAACTCGGGGTCCTTGACCGCCCGAAGCGCCTTGCGGGCGAGTTCGGGGGAAACGGGAGTGGACATGTCTGAAATCTACACGGGAGGAGGATGGAGGATGGAGGGTGGAGGATGGAGGGTGGGGCGTAGAGCGTGGGGAATGTCGCTTTCCTCCATCCTCCACCCTCCACCCTCCACCGTCGTCCATCACGCCGGCACGGCGGCGAGCAGCTCCGCCCCGATCTCCTTCCGCTGCCACTCCCGCATTCCGGGAATCCCGGCCATCGCCTCGACCGACTCGGGACGGTCGCGGGCGATCGCCTCGAGGATCGCGTTGGGGCAAAGCACTCCGGGGAGGAGCCCCATTCGCTCGGCGAGGGCGTTTCGTCGGGCCTTGAGCGCCTGCAGCCGGTCGTCGAATTCCGGATCGGGCGGCGGCCGGCGGGGTCCGCGCGGGAACTTCGGCAGCTCGTCCTCCGGCACCGCCAGCCCCGCCTCGATCGCAGCGAGGACCTCTTCGCCCCAGCGCCCCACCAGCTCCCGGCCGATTCCACGCACCCGGCCCAGCGCCTCGCGGTCGCGCACCGGGTGCTCCGCCAGATGGAAGAGCACCTCGTTGCCGACCACCCGGAACGACGCTCGGTCGAGCCGGGCCGCCGTTCCCTCCCGCCAGGCGTAGAGCTCCCGCAAGATCGCCAGGCCCCGCCGCTCAAGCGCCCTCGCCCCCTTCAGCCCGAGGTAGGACTCGCGAGGATCGTCCTCGCCCCGGTCCCACCGGATCGACTCCAGCAACCCGAACTCCTCCTCGGCCCACCAAAGCCGCCCAGTCTCAACCAATTTGGCGCGTAGTATGCGTTGCAACTCATGTAGGTGTGCGGTGTCTCCGGCCGCGTACTCCAGCATCGCCGGCGAGAGCGGCCGCGAGGACCAGTCGGCGCGCTGGAACCGCTTGTCAGGTTTGACGTTGAGGTAGCGCTCGAGGAGCGCGGCAAGGCCGATTCCCGGCTCGCCGAGGAGTTGTGCCGCGATGCGGGTGTCGAACAGCCCGCGGGCCTGGAAGTCGAACTCGTGGTGCAGCAGGCGCAGGTCGTAGTCGGCGTCGTGGAAGACCTTTTCCACCGCCCGGTCGGCCAGCATGTCGCCGAGCCGGTCGAGGTCGTCGACGGTGAGCGGATCGATGACGGCGGTGCGGCCGACGGCCGTGAGCTGGATCAGGTAGACCCGGTCGTGGTAGCGGTGGAATGACGCCGACTCGGTGTCGAGCGCCACCGGCGAGGCTCCGGCCACCGCGTCCATCAGCGCCTCGAACGCCGGCTGTCCCTCGATCAGCTCGTGACTCAACGGGTCGCTCAATCCCGCCGCTTGGCCGACTGCTCGATCGCGTCGGCTGCCTGCTCGAGTGCCTTGGCGAGGGTGCGGTAGAACTCGGCGTCGGGGGCCGGCGTTCCTCCCGGACCCGCGTCGGTCACCAGTTGCCGCGACAGTCGCGCGGCGTGGCGGATATAATCGGTGGCCGGTGGCATGCGAACACAGCTCCAGGTGATGACCACAGAAACGTAGCGAGATTCGCGACTGGAGATTGGAGACTCGGGCAGGCCGGGAGCCGATGCGCGCGCTCCTCCAGTCTCGAATCTCCAGTCGCGGGTCTCATCCCGAGGAACGATCCATGTCGATCCGCATGACCATCTATCCCGACGAGTGCGACTCGTTCGGCCACCTGAACCAGGCGTCGTATCTGGCGTTGTTCGAGCGGGCGCGCTGGGAACTGCTCGCCCGCGGGCCCGGGATGAACGTCTTCGCCGAGGCGGGGGTGTGGCCGGCGGTGCGACGCGCCACCATCGACTATCACGCCGGGGCGTGGCCGGGTGACGTCCTCGAGTTCACCACCGAACTCGCCGGTCGCGGTCGCACGTCGTTCACGTTGCGCCAGCAGGCGAGCCGCACGCGCGACGGCCGCCTGGTCGCGACGCTGGAAACGGTGTTCGTATGCATCGACCGGGACGAGCGGCCGGTTGCGGTCCCCGACACGGTGCTCGCCGCGATCGCGGCAACACCGCGCCACACCACGCTGGCGAGCGGTCAGGCCATGGCGTGGGACGGCGCCGGGCAAGGCGGGGTCGCGGTGCTGTTTGTGCACGGCTAGCCGGTCGACCGCACGATGTGGCGCGCGCAGCTCGTCGGCGTGACCGCTCAGCGGCTGATCGCCCCCGACCTGCGCGGCTTCGGTGACTCGGCCGACGCACCCGCCGCCGAGACCATCGACGCCCACGCTGATGATCTGGCGGCGCTTCTCGATGCACTCGGAATCGAGCGCGCGGTGGTGGTCGGGCTCTCGATGGGTGGCTACATCGCCCTCGCGATGGCGGAACGTCACCGCCACCGCCTGGCCGGGCTGGTGCTTGCCGACACCCGGGCCGGTGCCGACGACGCCAAGGCGCGCGAGGGGCGTGCGCAGGCCATCTCCGCCATCGAGAAGGGCGGAGCCGCAGCGGTGCTCGACGGGCTCGCGGCCAAGTTGTTCGCTCCCTCGACCCTGATCGGGGTGCGTGAGTCGGTGGAGGCCCGCATGCAGGGGGTGCCCGGCCCCACCCTGGTCGCCTCCCTGGCCGCGATGCGCGACCGGCCCGACCGCACCGGCCTGCTGCCGTCCCTCGCGGGGCTGCCCACCCTGGTCCTCGTCGGCTCGGACGACGTGATCACCCCGCCCGAAGAGGCGCGGGCCATGGCGGCGGCGATTCCGGGGGCCGAACTGGTCGAGGTGGAGGGGGCCGGCCACCTGGCACCGGTGGAGCGGCCAGCCACGGTGAACGAGGCGCTGCAGGCCTTCCTGGACCGGGTTGCCCGGGGGGTGTGAAACCGGGGACCCCCTCAGGCGTCGTATGCAGTGGCGGACCTGATGGAACCTCCCCCTCCATCACTGCCATCTACATCTAGCTGTTCCCACCACAGGGCGCCCCGGAACCACGGCCAGCATGACCGGTTCCGGGGCGGCCTTCTTTTGCGACAGGGCGACCGCGCGAGGCATGCCCCGAGCGAAGCGAGGGGCGCGAGGGGCGAAGGGCGGATGACAGTGAGGCCGGTACCCCTTGTTCGAGTACCGGCCCCGCGATCGCTCCTCGCCCCTCGCCCTTCGCCCTGTCGCTACTTCCGGGGCCGCCCCGGCGGATCATCCGACTCGAACACGTCCCGGTTCTTGGCGATGAACGCCTCGAGGTTCTCGGGAACGTCCTCCTCCGGGTAGATGGCGCTCACCGGGCACTCCGGTTCGCACGCTCCGCAGTCGATGCACTCGTCGGGGTGGATGAAGAGCTGCTCCTCGCCCTCGTAGATGCAGTCCACCGGGCAGACATCCACACAGGCGCGATCCTTCACGCCGATGCAGGCCTCGGTGATGATGTAGGGCATCGAACAGACTCCTCGGAAGCTGGTGCTGAACCGTGAAGGGTGAAGGGTGAAGGGTGCTTGGTGATGGGGTGGTACGGGGCCGGCTGTTCCCGGTGAGCTGCCTCGGTGGGCACACACAGCCCGACCGCCGCCCCCTTCACCCTTCACCCTTTACCCTTCACCTCCCGTCCTGCGCCGTCACAGTAGGAACCCCGCCCGTCATGGCGCAAGGGGTGGGCCGCCATGCCGGGCCCGGGCGAGTTACGTTGTGCGCCATGTCGCCGCGTGCCCTGGCGGTCGCCGCCTCCCTGCTCCTGCTCTTCCCGGCTGCGGCAAGGGCGCAGGATCGCTGCCCTGCCGGACCCACGGCGCTGGTCCTTTCCGGTGGTGGTGCCAAGGGGCTCGCCCACGTCGGCGTGTTGATGGCGCTCGACAGCGCGGGCATCCGTCCCGACATCATCGTCGGCACATCGATGGGTGCCGTGGTCGGTGCACTCGCGGCGACCGGCTACCGCGGCACGCAGGTCGACTCGATCGCGCGCGCCTTCCCGCTCTCCGCCCTCTTCCGCGCCACCGAGCCGCGCGGCCCGGTGGCGTGGGGCACCCGGTTGCCACTGGTGGTGTGGGAGGAGGGCGAGGACGGCTTCGCGCCGCAGGGCGCGACCATCCAGCACTCCAGCGTCAACGCCATCCTCAACGCGGTGTTCCTGCGCGGCAACCTCGTCGCTCGAGGCGACTTCGATCGCCTCGCGATTCCGCTGCGCGTGGTGGCGACCGACCTCAACACGCGCGAGGCGGTGACGCTCGCCGGAGGCGACCTCGCCCAGGCGGTGCGCGCGAGCATCGCAATTCCGCTGGTCTTCTCGCCCGAGCGCCTCGGCGACCGGCTGCTCACCGACGGCGGCCTTTCCGCCAACGTCCCGATCGGGATCGCCCGCGCGGCCGGCGCCCGGCGCGTGATCGTGAGCGACGTCACCGAGGTGCCATCGGATTCGATCAACGTGCAGTCGCCGTTCGAGGTGGCCGATCGCCTGGTGGACTGGCTCTTTCGCCAGCCGCTCGACTCGCTCGGCGACGGCGACGTGCATGTCCGCGTTCCCGTGCGCGGGTTCGGCACGCTCGACTTCTCCCGGCGCGCCGTCGATTCGCTGATCCGCCTCGGACGCACCACCGCCGGTGCGGCCCTGGAGCGCTGGGAATGTCCGGGCAATGCGCCGCCGCCGGCGCCGCTCGCGGCGGCTCCCCCAATCCGCATTGCGCGGGTGGCGGACGGTGGCGGCGACGCGGAGGCGATGCGGCTGCTCCGCCGCACGCTCGAGCTCGAGCCCGGCACCACCGTTGCGCTGGAGCGACTGAGCGACCGGTTGATCCGGCTCGGCGACCGCGAACTCTTCCGCGCGGTGTGGCTCAACCCGGACTCGCAGCCGTCAGGGATCGCGTTCGCGCCCGAGCTGCGTCGCTTGCCGCGACGCGTCGGCGGCATCGGCCTCGCCTACGACAACGAACTCGGTGGCCGCGCGTGGGGCGGCTTCGTCGATCGTCGCGTGCCGGTGCTCATCGGCGAGGGGTCGGGGATCATCTCGCTCTCGCGATACGACAGCCACGTGCTGCTCGAGCTCCGTCGCCAGACGCTGCTGGGACAACCCGACTTCACCCCGGTCGCCGCCATTCGGCTCGACGATGGCGAGGTGCGCCGCTTCACCGATCGCGGCGTGCTGCTCCCCGGCGTGGACTACGGCCGCGCGGAGGCGGCCGCCGGCGTCGAGCGGCAACTCGCCTTTGGCGTGCGGGTGAGGATCGTGGCGCTCGCCCGCACGTGGCGCGACGAGGACCTGATCACCGGGGAGCGGGTGATCAACTCGACGTGGGGCGGCGAGCTGCGCTTCGAGCGGCTCAACGCCGCGCGCAACCGGAGCGGCGAGGTCACCGTCACGATCACCGAGCACCACGCGCTCGCCACCGGGCAGCTGCGTCTCGGTGCCACGCTGGGCCGGGTGCGACTGACGCACGTGGTGCGCGCGGGAATCGGTCGCGATCTCCCCACCTCCCTCGCGCTGCCGCTCGGCGGCACCGAAGGGTTCCCCGGCCTTCGGCCCGGCGAGCGACTCGGCGACAACGAGCTGTTCACCTCGCTCACGGCGTCGCATCCGTTCATCGGACCGCTCGACCTGCGCCTCACCGGCGCGTTCGGCCGCACCGCCTACGGCGCCACCGCGCTGCGTGACGACCAGAACGCCGCCGGCCAGATCGCTCCCGGCTTCTTCACCCCCGGCGACCTGCTCGGTACCGGCGGCTGGCTGGTGGGCGGCCGCATCGGCGTCGGCTCCGAGACCCCGCTCGGCCCGGTCCGCCTGGAATGGGGAGCCAACGATCGCGGATCGACCCAGTTCTTCCTGCGGGTGGGGAGGTGGGACTGATCTCACCCATTGCGATCGACCCGGTCCGCTGCCGGCGCGTTGGCGCGCCGGCCGATCTTGCCCATTCGCGATGATCGGCCGCGCCGCACGCGGCGCGGCAACGTGGGTCCGGGGCGCGGCGGGACCAGTTCATGCCAATTTCTTGGCGCAAATTGACAATTCCGACTATTTCGCTTAGGCTTTCGCCCCGATGGCGCCCTTGTCGTTTCTCCGCCTGGCGGAGCCCGCAGCCCAAGGCGCCCCGGTGGGTCACCGGGGCCCGCGTGGCCTCATTTTGCTACACCTGAAGACGCAGGGTGGGGCGACGGCGGCCGAGCTGGGGGAGATGCTGGGGTGCTCGCTCAACGCGGTGCGGCACCACCTCAAGGAGCTCGAGGCCGAAGGGGTGGTGGGCTACGATCGGACCCCCAAGGGGGTTGGTGCGCCGGCGCACACCTATCGCCTGACCGAGTTCGGCCATCGGCTCTTCCCTGACCGGTACGCCCGGACGGTGGTGGAGCTGCTCGAGCACGTGGTCGAGGCCGAGGGCCGCGACGCGGCGGTGGCGCTGCTGGAGCAGCAGTACGACGCGCTGGGTGAGCGGCTGGCGGCGGCGACCCGGGGGTTGTCGGGGAAGGCGCGCGGCGAGGCGGTGGCCCGGCTGCTGAGCGAAGAGGGATACCTGGCGGTCTGGGAGGGCGAGGGTCAGGCGGGGGTGCTGACCGAGCACCACTGTCCGCATCGCCTGGTGGCCGAGCGGTTTCCCGAGGTGTGCGCCGCCGAGGAGCGGGTGCTGAGCGAGGCGTTCGGCGTGACCGTCGGACGCCGCTCGCGCATCGCCGGCGGCTGCGGGACCTGCAAGTACGAGATCCGGGACGCGAGCGACGAGCTGCGACCGGGCGAGCGCAAGGAGAGCGCGCAATGACGCGGCGCTTCCTCGCCCCTCGCCCCTCGCTTGTCGCTCCTGAGGAGACCACATGAGCAGCTCAGTCGAACAGCTGGTGAACCGCGAGTACAAGTACGGCTTCGTCACCGACATCGAGCAGGAGACGGCACCGCCGGGCCTCTCGGAGGAGACGATCCGGTTCATCTCTGCCAAGAAGCAGGAGCCGGAGTGGCTGCTGGAGTGGCGCCTCAAGGCGTACCGGCGCTGGCTCGAGATGGAGGAGCCGCACTGGCCGAACGTGAAGTACACGTCGCCCGACTACCAGGCGATCACGTACTACGCCGCGCCCAAGACCGCCAAGCCGCTCGGCTCGCTCGACGAGGTCGATCCCAAGCTGCTCGAGACCTACGAGAAGCTCGGCATCCCGCTCAGCGAGCAGAAGATGCTGGCTGGCGTGGCGGTCGACGCGATCTTCGACTCGGTCTCGGTGGGGACCACGTTCAAGGAGACGCTGGCCAAGGCCGGCGTGATCTTCTGCTCGTTCGGCGAGGCGGTGCGCGAGCACCCCGAGCTGGTGCGCCAGTACCTGGGCACCGTGGTGCCGGCCAACGACAACTACTTCGCCGCCCTCAACTCGGCGGTGTTCTCCGACGGCTCGTTCGTGTTCGTGCCCAAGGGCGTGAAGTGCCCGATGGAGCTCTCCACCTACTTCCGGATCAACGCGGCGAACACCGGCCAGTTCGAGCGGACGCTGATCGTCGCGGAGGAAGGGGCGTCGGTGAGCTACCTCGAGGGGTGCACCGCGCCCAAGCGTGACGAGAACCAGCTGCACGCCGCGGTGGTGGAGCTGGTGGCGCTCGACGACGCCAGCATCAAGTACTCCACGGTGCAGAACTGGTATGCGGGCGACGACGAGGGGCGGGGCGGGATCTACAACTTCGTCACCAAGCGCGGCAAGGCGATGCGCCGGGCGAAGATCTCGTGGACCCAGGTCGAGACCGGCTCGGCGATCACCTGGAAGTATCCCAGCGTGATCCTGCAGGGCGACGACTCGGTGGGCGAGTTCTACTCGGTGGCAGTGGCCAACGGCCGCCAGCAGGCCGACACCGGCACCAAGATGATCCACATCGGCCGCAACACGCGGAGCACCATCGTCAGCAAGGGGATCAGTGCCGGCGAGGGGCAGAACTCCTACCGCGGCCAGGTGAAGATCCTCCCCAAGGCGCACGGGGCGCGCAACTACACCCAGTGCGACTCGATGCTGATCGGCAACCGCTGCGGCGCGCACACCTTCCCGTACATCGACGTGCAGAACTCGTCGAGCGACGTGGAGCACGAGGCGAGCACCAGCAAGATCGGCGAGGACCAGATCTTCTACTGCAAGCAGCGGGGCCTGAACACCGAGCACGCCATCAGCGTGATCGTCAACGGGTTCTGCAAGGAAGTGTTCCGCGAGCTGCCGATGGAGTTCGCGGTCGAAGCGCAGAAGCTGCTGGGCGTGAGCCTGGAAGGCAGCGTCGGCTAGCAGGCGACAACGCGAGGGGCGAAGGGCGAGGGGCGGACCCCCGCCCGCAGCGCCCCTCGCTCCTCGCCCTTCGCACTGTCGCGACAGACGGACACACTACGACGGGACTGAAGAACATGGCATTGCTTGACGTTCAAGACCTCCACGCCTCCGCCGACGAGAAGCCGATTCTCCGGGGGATCTCGCTCACGGTGAACCCCGGCGAGGTGCACGCGATCATGGGGCCCAACGGCTCCGGCAAGAGCACCTTCGCGCAGGTCCTCGCCGGCCATCCGGCGTTCGACGTGACCGGCGGGTCGATCGCGTTCGAGGGGCAGGACCTGCTCGACATGGAGCCCGAAGAGCGGGCCTGGGCGGGGATGTTCCTCGCCTTCCAGTACCCGGTCGAGATCCCCGGCGTGACCAACGCGTACTTCCTCCGCCAGGGCTACAACGAGATCCGCAAGGCGCGCGGGCTCGAGGAGCTCGACCCGATCGACTTTCTCGACCTGCTCGAGGAGAAGCTCAAGGTCGTGGAGTGGGGCCCGGAGATCATGGAGCGGGCCGTCAACTTCGGGTTCTCGGGTGGCGAGAAGAAGCGCAACGAGATCCTGCAGATGGCGGTGATGGAGCCGAAGCTGGCGATCCTCGACGAGACCGACTCGGGGCTCGACATCGACGCGCTGCGCATCGTCGCCGAGGGGGTCAACAAGCTTCGCCGGCCGGACAACGCGTTCATCATGGTCACCCACTACCAGCGGATCCTCAACTTCGTGGTCCCCGACTACGTGCACGTGCTGGCCGGCGGCCGGATCGTGCGCTCGGGCGGCAAGGAGCTGGCGCTCGAGCTCGAGGAGAAGGGCTATGAGTGGCTGACGGGCGCCGAGGCGGGAGCGGCAGCGTGACCGAGGGAACGATGGACGCGACTGTCACCCCGACCCTGAGCGAAGCGAAGGGGAGGGGGCGGAGCGCCGCCTCGGACTTGCCGTTCTCCGCCCTTCTCGCCACGGCCGCGCGGCAGCCCGCCCCCTCCTGGCTCACCGCCCTCCGCCAGGCCGGTGCGGAGCGATTTGCGGCCACCGGGATCCCGGGGAGCAAGGACGAGGAGTGGCGCTTCACCCCGGTTACCCCGATGGGTCGGGTCGACTGGGCCCTTCCCCAAGCGGGGGCCACGGTCACCGCCGCGGAGATCGCGCCGCACCTCTTCGATCCGGCGTGGCCCACCATCGTGCTGGTCGACGGTCGCTACGACGCGACGTTGTCGCGGGTGGGCACCCTCCCCGCCGGCGTGCGGGTGATGGGCCTCGCCGAGGCGATCGCCGCGGAGGTTCCCGAGGTGGCGGCGCACCTGGGCCGCACCGCCGACCCGATGCAGACGCCGTTCACCGCGCTCAGCGCGGCGACGTTCACCGACGGCCTCTTTGTGCACGTGCCGTCCGCGGCGTCGCTCGACGTCCCGGTCCAGCTGGTGCACGTGACCACCGACCGCGCCGCCGACGCGCTGCTGGCGCCGCGGCTGCTGGTGGTGGTGGGCGACAACGCCCGCGCCGCGCTGGTGGAGAGCTACGTGTCGCTGGGCCAGGCCCGGCACGCCACCAACACCGTGGCCGAGGTGGTCGTGGGCCGCAACAGCTGGGTGGAGCACATCCGGGTGCAGCGCGAGAATGAGGCGGCGTGGCACATCGGCTTCACGCAGGTGGACCAGCAGCGCGATTCGCACTACCGATCGTTCGCGTTGGCGATGGGCGGCCACCTCGCGCGCCACAACCTGCACGCGCGCCTCGGCGACGAGAACATCGAGACGCTGCTCTACGGGCTCTACCTCACCCGCGGCGAGCAGCTGGCCGACACCCACTCGGCGATCTTCCACGACCATCCCAACTGCAACTCGTGGGAGGTCTATAAGGGCGTCCTGGCCGACCAGTCGCGCGCGGTGTTCAACGGCAAGGTGTTCGTGCAGCCGATCGCGCAGAAGACCGACGCCAAGCAGACCAACCGCAACCTGCTGCTCTCCGACCGCGCCAAGGTGGACACCAAGCCGCAGCTGGAGATCTTCGCCGACGACGTGAAGTGCACCCACGGCGCCACCGTGGGCAAGCTCGACGAGATGCAGCGCTACTACCTCAAGACCCGCGGCATCGGCGGCAAGCAGGCCGAGCAGCTGCTGATCTGGGCGTTCGCGGCGGAAGTGCTCGCGGAGATCACCCAGGACGCGGTGCGCGACCGGCTGGAGCAGGTGGTGCATGCGCGGCTGGATGAGCTGACGCGATGAAGCGCGACGGGCGAGGGGCGAGGGGCGAGGGGCGGTCCGCATGCAGCGACCGGCGCGTGTCGTGGTGAACCCCATGACCGAAACGCCCCTCGCCCCTCGCCCCTCGCGTGTCGCCGCGCTGCGCGCCGAGTTCCCGATGCTCTCGGGCACCTCGCGCGGTCGGCCGATCGTCTACCTCGACACCGCCGCCAGCGCGCAGAAGCCGCGGGCAGTGCTCGAGGCGATGCGCCAGTACTACGAGGGCAGCTACGCCAACATCCATCGCGGCGTGTACGAGGCGTCGGAGCGGGCCAGCATGGCCTACGACGGCACCCGCGAGACGGTGGCGCGGTTCCTGGGCGGCGTCTCGCCGGATGAGGTGATCTTTCTCCGCGGCACCACCGAGGCGATCAACCTCGTCGCACAGGCGTACCTGCGGCCGACCCTCGGAGAAGGCGACACGGTGCTGGTCACCGAGATGGAGCACCACGCCAACATCGTCGCCTGGCAGGTGGCGGGTGCCCGCACCGTGGCGATCCCGATCACCGACGCCGGCGAGATCGACCTCGAGGCCGCCGAGCGGATGCTTGCGGCTGGTCCGCGACTCCTCGCCGTGTGCCACGCCTCGAACGCCCTGGGCACCATCAACCCGATCGCCGAGCTGGCCGCAATGGCCAGGCGCCACGGCGTGCCGGTGCTGGTCGACGGCGCGCAGGGCGCGGTGCACCTGCCGCTCGACCTCCCGTCGCTGGGCGTCGACTTCTACTGCTTCAGCGGCCACAAGCTGTTCGGGCCCACCGGCGCCGGCGTGCTCTGGGGCCGCAAGGCGCTGCTCGAGGCGATGCCGCCCTGGCAGGGCGGCGGCGACATGATCGATCGGGTGTCGTTCGAGCGGACGACCTTTGCCCCGGTGCCGCAGAAGTTCGAGGCGGGGACCCCCGACATCGCGTCGGTGATCGGACTCGACTCCGCGATCCGCTGGGTCGAGGGGCTCGACCGCGCCGCGATCCTGGCCCACGAGGAACAGCTCCTCGAGGCAGGGAAGGCGATCCTCGATGGCATCGACGGCGTGCACCGCGTCGGCGATCCGGCGCGCAACGTGGGGATCCTCACCTTCACGGTCGACGGCGCGCACGCCCACGACGTGGCGTCGCTGCTCGACCAGGACGGCATCTGCGTGCGCGCGGGGCATCACTGCACCCAGCCGCTGCACCGCCGCCTGGGGCTCGACGCCACGGTGCGCGCCTCGCTGGCCCCCTACAACACCGTGGCCGATCTCGAGGCGCTCGGCGCCTCGCTGCGCCGGGTGCGGGAGACCTTCCGCTGATGGCCACGATGGACCAGCTCTACCAGAGCGTCATCATCGAGCACGACCGGAGCCCGCGGAACTTCCGCAAGCTCGACGCGCCCACCCATCACGTCGAGGCGCGCAACCCGCTGTGCGGCGACGAGGTGAACCTCGAGCTCGTCGTCGACGCCGAGGGACGCATCACCGACGTGGGATTCCAGGGGCGCGGCTGCGCGGTGTCGAAGGCGTCGGCGTCGATGCTCACCACGGCGATCAAGGGGAAGAGCGTGGCCGAGGCGCGGGAACTGGCCGACCAGTTCCAGGCGTTGCTCACCGGCAAGGGCGCCGATGAGGCGAGCCTCGGCAAGCTCAAGGTGTTCGCCGGCCTCGCCGCGTACCCGATGCGCGTGAAGTGTGCGACGATGGCGTGGCACGCGTTGAAGGACGCGACAGGCGAGGGGCGAGGAGCGAGGAGCGAAGGCTGAACTGGCACCGCCCCTCGCGCCTCGCCCCTCGCGATGTCGCGGTACTCGAATTGAACTTCACTATCTGAGGGACAGCATGCCCTACCCGGAACTCATGGTTCGCCCGATGCGCGAGGATCTCACTCGCCTGGGCGTGAAGGAACTGAAGACGGTCGAGGACGTCGATGCCGCGCTGGGTGACCAGCAGGGAACCGCCCTGGTCTTCGTCAACTCGGTGTGCGGTTGTGCCGCCGGGGCGGCGCGGCCTGGGCTGATGATGGCGCTCGAGCAGGGCGCCGCGAAGCCCGACGCGCTCTACACCGTGTTCGCCGGGCAGGACCTCGATGCCACCTCGCGCGCGCGGTCGTACTTCGGCGAGTACCAGCCGTCGAGCCCGTCGGTGGCGTTGATGAAGGACGGCGAGGTGGTGGCGTTCATGCATCGCCACCAGATCGAGGGCCGCGGCCCCGACCAGATCGCCCAGGGCCTGCTGGCGATGTTCGAGGCGCACTGCCGGTGAGCGACGGGATCCTCAAGCACCACGACCGTGACGAGCTGCACGGGATCACGGTCGTGGTGAGCGGCAAGAGCGGTCGGACGTACGTTGGCCGCTGGCACGAGCGCCAGGCGCGCGGGGTGGTCATGCGCGACGTCGCCGTCCTCGAGTCCGGCGACCCGGCGGACTGGCTGGCCAAGCTGGCCCGTTTCGGGGTGCCGCCGGAGCACCGGATGCTGGTGGTGCCGGAAGATGAGTTCGGCGGGGTCAGGCGGTTCGGCTAAGCGCGACAATGCGAAGGGCGAAGGGCGAAGGGCGAAGGGCGCTACAGGTTGCCCATCCTGGTGTAAATAATGGTTCAGTTATTACACAGCATGGCCCACGGCGATCACTTGCACCCCCGCGGCCTTCCGCCCCTCGCCCTTCGCCCCTCGCGGTGTCGCCCCAAGCTCTCGCCCTTCGCCCCTCGCGCTGTCGCCTTCCTCGTTACGTCGCGAAACACACATCGCTGTTAGTCTGTAGGGCTTCCGTCCCAACCCCGGAGACCCGCGTCCATGACAGCCCCTGCCGTCCTGCTTGAGGGCGTGACCAAGCGATTCAGCGGTCACGTCGCCGTCCGCGACTTGTCGCTCGAGGTCCCCGTCGGGGGGATCTTCGGGCTCCTCGGCCCCAACGGTGCCGGCAAGTCGACCACCATCCGGATGATCATGGAGATCTACCTGGCCGACGAGGGCCGGATCGAGCTCTTCGGCACCCCGCATGGTGCCCGCACCCTCTCCGACCGGCTCGGCTACCTCCCCGAGGAGCGCGGCCTGTACAAGAAGATGAAGGTCGTCGACCAGCTGGTCTTCCTCGGCGAGACCAAGGGGATCGCCCACGGCGAGGCGCGCAAGCGCGCCAACGAGTGGCTCGACCGCCTCGGCCTCGGCGAGTGGAAGCAGAAGAAGATCGAGGACCTTTCCAAGGGAATGCAGCAGAAGGCCCAGTTCGCCGGGACGCTGCTGCACGACCCCGACCTGGTGATCCTCGACGAGCCGTTCAGCGGCCTCGACCCGGTGAACTCGCAGGTGATGAAGGACGTGGTGGTCGAGCTCGCCAGGCGCGGCAAGACGGTGCTCTTCTCGACCCACATCATGGAGCAGGCCGAGCGGATGTGCGACCGGATCGTGATCATTGCGCGGGGGCGGAAGATCGTCGATGGCGCGGTGGGCGACATCAAGCGCGAGGCGGGCGGCAAGCACGTCGCCCTCACCTTTTCGCACGACAAGGACCGGGCGGCACGGGTGCTCGCGGATCGTGCGATTGTGGCCAAGCTCGACGACTACGGCGCCAGCGCAGAGGTGGAACTGGCCGACGGGGCGCAGGAGGAGGCACTGCTCGCGGCGCCGGGGCGGGAGGGGGTGGGGCTCACGCGGCTCGAGGTGGTCGAGCCGTCGCTGCAGTCGATCTTCATCGCCAAGGTCGGGGCCGACGCCGCCACCGCGGCGCGCAGCGAGGAGGTGGCGGCATGAAGAAGGTCTGGGCGATCGTCCGCCGCGAACTGGTGGAGCGGGTGCGGACCAAGGCGTTCCTCATCGGCACCTTCCTGCTGCCGGTGTTCATCGTGGGGATGATGGTGGTGCCGACCCTGCTGATGTCCGGCACGGCACGCACCAAGCGGATCGCGATCGTCGACGGGACGAGCCAGCGCATCGGCGCCCAGGTGCAGGCCGGCCTCGGCGCGCAGACCTTCAGCCGCGACGGCGAGGAGCTGCCACGCTACGACATCGCGGTTGTCGGCGCGGCGGGAAGGGTGGAGGCGGTGCGCGACTCGCTGGTGGCACTGACGGGCTTTGCGCGCGACGAGATGCCGACCGGCCTGGATGGCGTGCTGGTGCTCACCGACGCGACGGTCGACGCCGGCGATGCCACGTACCTGGGTGGTGATGCCGGTTCCCTCGAAGGCGTGGGGGAGTTGCGACGGGCGCTCTCGAGCGTGCTGATGCAGACCAGGCTCAGCAACGCCGGTGTCGATCCTGCCATTGTCGGGCGCGCGCTGATGCCCGCCGACCTCGAGACCCGCAAGGTGACCGACGGTCGCCTCACGGGCGAGAGTGGGGGAGCTTCGTTCGCCCTGGCCTATGCGATGGGAATCCTGCTGTACTTCGGCATCTTCTTCTACGGACAGCAAACGGCGACATCGGTGATCGAGGAGAAGAACTCGCGCATCATGGAGGTGCTCGCCTCCTCGCTCACGCCGTTCGAGATGCTGCTCGGCAAGATCGTCGGCGTGGGGCTCACCGGCTTGCTGCAGCTCGGCATCTGGGGTGGCGTGCTCTACCTCGCGCTGTCGCGTCGCGCCGAACTCGCCGGGTTGTTCGGCGCCGACCCCAACGCCGTCGCATCGCTGGCACTGCCCAGCTTCCCGCCCGACCTGCTCGTGATCTTCCTGCTGTACTTCGTGCTCGGCTTCCTGATCTACGGCGCGCTGTTCGCGGCGGTGGGTTCGATGGTGAACACCGTGCAGGAGATGCAGCAGTTCCTCTTCCCGGTGATGATGCTGATCATCTTCGCGTTCTTCGGGATGTTCGCCGTGCTCAACGATCCGACTGCCGGGCTCGGCGTCACCTTCTCGTTCATCCCCTTCTTCGCGCCGATCGTCATGCCGGTGCGCTGGTCGATGGCGTCGGTGCCGATCGGTGAACTGGCACTGTCGCTCACCGGGATGGTCGTCGGCGTCCTGGCCGTCGCCTGGTTCGCCGGGCGGATCTACCGGACCGGGATCTTGATGTACGGCAAGAAGCCGACGGTGAGGGAGGTGCTCCGGTGGATCAAAGCGGGGTAGAAGTGAGAGGGGAGACCTGAGAGGTGAGGGGGGTCGGCCCAAGAAGGCCGGCCCTTCTTGTATCCTGTTATGTGACAACGAGTTGTAACCGAAACCTATCTGTCTGGCGAGTGTTTCACGTGAAACGGGTCCCGTGAGCGCCGCGGGGGTGATTTCACGTGAAACGGCGGCTGTCGTGTCCCCGCGAAATCGGGTAGATTGACTCGCCTCACCGCTCAGGACTCACGTCTCACTCCCGGTTTTCCATGGCCAAGACTCTCGCAATCGCCAATCAGAAGGGTGGCGTCGGCAAGACGACCACCGCCGTCAATCTCGCGGCCTCGCTGGCGATCGCGGAGCGGCGCACACTCCTGGTCGACGCCGACCCACAGGGGAACGCCACCTCAGGGGTGGGGATCGAGAAGGGCGAGGTCGGGCGCTCCCTCTACGACATCCTCCTCGATGGCGTCCCGGTGGCGGAGGTCGCCCGGCGTGACCCCCACCTGCCGTTCCTCCACGTGGTCCCGGCGACGCAGGACCTGGTGGGGGCGGAGCTGGAGCTGGTGGGCGGGGCGGAGCGGGAGACCAGGCTCCGCCGTGCGCTCGAGCAGGTGCAGGGGGACTACGACTACATCCTGATCGATTGCCCGCCATCGCTGGGCCTGATCACCCTCAACGTCCTGACGTCGGCGGCGGGGGTGCTGATCCCGATCCAGTGCGAGTACTACGCCCTCGAGGGGATCTCCCAGCTCCTCAACACGGTCCGTCTGGTCCAGCAGAACTTCAACCCCGCGCTCCAGATCGATGGGGTGCTGCTCACCATGTTCGATGCCCGCCTCAACCTCTCGAAGCAGGTGGTGGCAGAGGCCAAGGAGTACTTCGGGGCCAAGGTCTTCAAGACCATGATCCCGCGAAATGTCCGGCTGGCGGAGGCTCCCTCCTTCGGCAAGCCGATCCTGCTGTACGACGTGCAGTCGGTGGGCGCCAAGACCTATCTCTCCGTGGCGCAGGAGCTGATGAAGCGGACCGAGGCCGGCAGGAGCCGGGGTGGGCAGGAGGCCCCATGAGTGAGACCAGGCGGTTGGGCCGCGGACTGGAGGCGTTGCTGGGGCCCATCTCAAAGGAGCAGGCGCAGGAGGCCGGAGCGCTGCGCGACATCGCGGTCACCGCGATCGCCGCGAACCCCTACCAGCCCAGGCGAGAGTTCAACGAGGCGGCGCTCAAGGAGCTCGCCGACTCAATCAAGGCCTCCGGGCTGCTGCAGCCGATCGTGGTGCGGCCGGTCGGCTCCGCCTTCGAGCTGATCGCCGGCGAGCGGCGCTGGCGAGCGGTCCAGCGACTGGGCTGGCAGACCGTCCCGGCGATTGTCCGCGAGGTCGACGACCAGGCCGCGCTCACCCTGGCGCTGATCGAGAACCTGCAGCGCGACGACCTCTCGCCAATCGACACCGCGCTCGGCTACCAGCAGCTGATGTCGGAGTTCGGGCTGCCGCAGGCCGAGGTGGCGAGACTGGTCGGCCGGGACAGGTCAACAGTTGCTAACACACTGCGGTTGTTGAAGTTACCGTCCGACGTCCAGCTCCTGGTACAGCGCGGCGAACTCTCCGAAGGGCACGCCCGTGGACTCCTCGCACTCGAGGATCCCTCCGAGATCTCGCGACTCGCCCGGCAGGCGGTGAGCGAAGGGTGGTCGGTGCGGCACGTCGAGGGGGTGGTGCGCGGCGATGTCGCCGAGAAGCCGCGCGGCAAGATGATCAAGAAGCCGGCGGCGCATCGTCCTGCGTCTGCCGACGCGCGTCGTATCGAGGACGTGCTCCGCAAGCGGCTCGGCACCGATGTCCGCCTCACTGCCAAGCGGCGCGGCCGCGGCCTGCTCACCATCTCCTACTACTCGAACGACGACCTGGCGCGGCTGCTCGAACTGATTCTCGGCGAGCCGTTCGAGGGGTAGGCGTCCTGGGCGCGTGACGGGGGGCCAAGAGTCCGGAGCGCGCGCTTGGCCGCGCGGGGCCGTTCCTGCCAAGCCGCCGCACGACCGCGCGGCCGGTGCGCGCGTAGGACTCGTGGACACCCGGCGCGCGTGGTGCCGTGGACTCGATGGGCGTGTCACGCGTGCCGATCCGCGGGTCCACGGCAAGACCCAGTTGGTGGGCCCGCGGACCGTGGCACTCGCCACACGCCCATCGAGTCCACGAAACATCGGACGCGTTCTCGCTTTCCCGACCTCTCGCTAGTTTACCCGGCATCCTCTCCCTGGCGGTGACGGTGCGTCGCGCACTCCCGTTCCTCTTCCTCTTCCTTGCGGTCGCCTGCGGCGCCGATGACGCCGAGCCCGACGTGGTGCGCGTGGCGCTGGTCACGCCCGGGTCGGTCACCGACGCTGCGTGGAATGCCGGTGCGTATGCCGGGTTGCAGCAGCTCCGCGACTCGCTGTTCGTCGAGATCTCGCACGTCGAGGCGCGCACCCCGGCTGAGCAGGAGGAGGCGCTCCGCAGCTACGCGTCACAGGGATATGCGCTGGTGTTCGGGCACGGGTTCGAGTTCCAGTTGCCGGCCGAGCGCGTTGCTGCCGAGTTCCCCGGGACGGTATTCGCCATCACCAGCGGTCAGCGCGTGCAGGGGAAGGTGGTGCCGCTGGTCTTCCGCATCCACGAGGCGACCTACCTCCTCGGCATGCTCGCGGGTGGCCTCACCGAGAGCGACCGCATCGGCTTCATCGGGGGGATGGAGCTGCCGCCGATCGTCCTCGGCTACAACGGCTGGCTGGCCGGCGCGCGAGCGGTCAACCCCGGTGTCGACTCGCGGATCACCTGGCTCAACTCATTCGACGATGCCGCGGCCGGGAAGGAAGCGGCGCTGGCCATGATCCGGCTCGGGGTCGACCAGTTGCACCACAACGCCGATGCCGCCGCACTCGGCGCCTTCTCCGCGGTGCGCGAGACACCAGGGGTGCACATCTATGGCGCCAACGCCGATCAGTCGGCGCTCGCCCCGGAGCAGACCGTGGCCTCGGCGGTGATCGACCTGGCGCGGGCGATGATGCTGGTGACCCGCGAGGTGATGGGTGGCGAGTTCGAGCCGCGGCTGGAGTCGTTCGGCCTGGCGAGCGGGGTGATCCGGCTGACCATGAATCCGGCATTCACCGGCACCATTCCGGCCGACCTTCGCGACCGGGTGCGCGCGGGGGAGGACTCGATCATCGCGGGGACGCTCATCGTGTCAGGCGAGGAGGGCTCATGAGGGAAGTCGACCTCGACGACATCGTCGAATACCTCGATGCCTACCTCCACGTCGCATCGCTGCCCGATTCGCCCGACGCCCTCAATGGCCTCCAGGTCGAGAACGCGGGAAGGGTGAGCGCGATCGTCGCTGCCGTCGACGCATCGCAGCGCACCATCGATCGGATCGTGGCGGAGACGGCACCGGGCTCGCTGCTGGTGGTGCACCACGGGCTCTTCTGGGACGGCAACCGCCCGGTCACCGGCCGCCGCTACCGTCGGCTGCGCGAGCTGCTCGAGCACGACATCGCCGTTTACTCGGCCCACATCCCGCTCGACCTCCATCCCGAGGTCGGCAACAACGCCGTGCTCGCGCGGATGATCGGGATCCTCGACCCGGTGCCCTTCGACGACTACAAGGGAGTGCCGTTCGGCGCGTCGGGTCACCTGATCATGGGGCGCGAGCGCCTGGCGGAGCTGCTCGAGGAGCAGCTCGAGACCGAGGTGCACCTGATCCCCGGCGGACCCGAGACCACCACGCGAGTGGGAATCATCACCGGCGGTGCTGGTGGCCAGATCGAGCGCGCCGCCGCTGCCGGGCTCGACACCTACATCACTGGTGAGGGGGCACACCACACCACGTTCGACGCGCTGGAGTTCGGCGTGAACGTGCTCTACGCCGGGCACTACGCCACCGAGACGGTGGGGGTCAAGGCATTGGCCGAGCATCTCGCGGAGCAGTTCGGGATTCCCTGGGAGTTCCACGACCACCCGACGGGGTTGTAGCTCCGACCTTCGCACGACGCGAGGAGCCCGTTCGCTTCCGCGCCGCGTGCGGCGCGGCTGATCGACGAGCGGACAGCGGTCCCAGGACAGCGGTCGACGTGACGCCCGGATCGGCCGCGGCGCTCGCGCCGCGGTAGCGAGGCGAGCAGGGCAGCGATCGTTCGTGACGCCCGAATCGGCCGCGGCGAATCCCACGCGAGGAGTTCCGCGCTGACCTCCCTCTCCCTCCAATCGATCACCAAGGCGTTCGGCCCCACGGTCGCGCTCGACGACGTTTCGTTCGACGTCCGGGGCGGTGAGGTGCACGCGCTCCTCGGCGAGAACGGGGCCGGCAAGACGACGCTGATGCGGATCGCCTACGGACTCGAGATCCCCGATCGGGGTGAGATCGAGGTGGGCAGTGAATCCCGCACCGCCAGCAGGGAGCGGCTCGCCTCGCCCCGCGAGGCCCGCGCACTCGGCATCGGGATGGTGCACCAGCACTTCACCTCGATCCCGGCATTCACCGTGGCGGAGAACGTCGCGCTTGCCGCGGGGTGGCGGGAGACCGGGCGACGGGCGATGTCGCGCGCCCGTGAGGTGATCGACCGGTTGGGCCTGCCGCTCGACCCCGGTGCCGTCACCCGCGACCTGTCGGTCCAGCTCCGCCAGCGGCTCGAGATCGTCCAGGCGCTCGCGGCGGAGGCCAGGGTGTTGCTGCTCGACGAGCCCACCGCGGTGCTCGCCCCGCCCGAAGTCGCCGAGCTGGTCAACGTCATCCGCCGGTTCGCCGCGCAGGGCGGCGCGGTGGTCCTGATCACCCACAAGCTGCGCGAGGTGGCGCTCGTCGCCGATCGAGTCACGGTGCTGCGCGACGGTCGCGTTGCCCTCACCGGCAGCGTCGGTGCCTTCGATCCGCGCGCGCTCTCGGCGGCGATGATCGGCGACGACCCCGCCCTCGCCGAGACCCGCCGGGTGTCGGACACCGCGGAACATGAGCCGAGGATCTCAATAGCCCCGGCCGACCAGGAACCAATCGTCCTCCGCGCCGGCGAGATCGTCGGGGTCGCGGCGGTGGAGGGGAACGGCCAGCGCGAGCTGCTGCGCGCGATCGCCGGGGTGGACTCGTCCCCGCCGGGGCTCTCGCTCACGGTGTCGGGGTCGGTGGCGTTTATTCCCGAGGATCGCACCACCGAGGCGCTGATTGGCGAGTTCACCCTCGTAGAGAACCAGGCGCTCGGTCACCTCGACCGGTTGCCGCGGTGGCTCGACTGGGGTGCCATCGCCCGGGACGCCGACGCGGTGATCCGCGATCACGACGTTCGCACGACGGGGTCGGCAGTGGCGGCGGCGACGCTCTCCGGCGGAAACCAGCAGAAGTTCGTGCTCGGCCGCGCGCTTGGGCGTGATCCCGAGATCGTCATCGCCGAGAATCCCACGCGCGGGCTCGACATTCGCGCCACCGGCGCGGTGCACGGCCGGTTGCGCGAGGCGGCGGGCCGTGGTGCGTGCGTGCTGGTGCACTCCTCCGACCTCGACGAGGTGATTGCGCTCGCCGACCGCCTGCTGGTGATGCACGCCGGCGTGCTGCAGGAGTTGCCGCGCGTGGCCAGTCGCAGCGCGATCGGGGACGCGATGCTCGGGCTCTCCCGGGAGCCTCGGTGACCACCGTCGCGATGCCGCGGGCTGCTCCGCTGGGTGGCCTGGCGCGGACGGTGATTGCCTTCGGGCTCGGCCTCCTGGCGCTGGTGTTGTTCCTCGCCGTGGCGGGGTTCGACGTGGCGGCCTCGCTCGAGGCGCTCTGGCGCGGCGCGTTCGGGTCGCGCTATGCGATTCTTTCGGCCACACTGGTGCGTGCGGTGCCGCTGCTGATCCTCGGGCTCGCGTTCGCGCTCGGAGCCCGTGCCGGCGGACTCAACATCGGCATGGAGGGGCAGTTTGCCGCGGGCGCGATCGCGGCCACATGGGTTGGGGTGAGCGTGGCCGGGGCGCCCGCAGCGATGGCGCTCCCTGCCACGCTGCTGGCCGGGGTGATTGCCGGTGCGCTCTGGATGGCGGTGCCGGTATTGCTGCGCGCGCGGTTCGGGGTGACCGAGGTGATCAGCACCCTGCTGCTCAACTTCGTCGCCGAGGCAGCGGTGAGCTGGGCGGTGTCGGGACCGCTGCAGGAGAGCGCCAGGACCTACCCGCAGAGCGACCCGATCGCGCTTGCGGCGCGGCTGCCGCGCCTGCTGCCGACGGAACGCATTCACCTCGGCCTGGTGGTGGCGTTGCTGCTCGCCATTGGCATGGCAGTGTTCTTCCACCGCACCCGTGCCGGTTTCGCGCTCAAGGCAGCGGGTGCCGCGCCCGAGGCGGCGCGGATCGTGGGGCGCGTGCGAATCACCCCGGTGGTGGTGCTGGCGCTGCTTGGCTCCGGGGCGCTGGCCGGGTTGGGCGGGGCGGTCGAGGTGAGCGGTGTCTCGCATGCGCTCTATCAGCGGCTCTCCCCCGGCTATGGTTTCACGGCCATTGCCGTGGCGCTGCTGGGTCGGCTGCGACCCGGCGCGATCGTGATCGCGGCGCTCCTGTTCGGCGCACTGGAGGCCGGCGCGGGCGCCATGCAGCGCGACGCGGGCGTGCCCGCGGTGGCGGTGATGGTGGTGCAGGCCGTGGTGCTGCTCGCGATGGTGATGGGCACCCGGGAGTCGCGGTGATGGACCTCGAGCTGCTGATCGCATTCGGTGCCGCGACGGTTCGGGTCGCCACGCCGCTGGCGCTCGCGGCCCTCGGCGAGGCGATCAGCGAGCGCGGTGGCGTGCTCAACCTCGGCATCGAGGGATCGATGCTTGCCGGCGCCCTCGGCGCCGCGATCGGGGCGATCGCCGGCGGGCCATGGGCCGGCGTGGCGCTCGGCATGGCGGCGGGGATGTCGGCGGCGATGGTGCTCGCGCTGGCCGCGGTGGTCGGCCGGGCCGACCAGATCATCAGCGGGACCGCGGTCACCCTCGGCGCCATCGGACTCACGGGAATGATCGCCCAGCAGGCGTTCGGGACCGCCGGCGCCGGCCTCGCGGTCCCCACGCTGGCGCCGGTCGGCGTCCCGCTCCTCGAGCAGGTCCCGGTGCTGGGGCCGATCGTCTTCCGCCAGTCGCCGCTCACCTATCTCACGGTCGCCCTGGTCCCGGTGGTGGCATGGCTGCTCTTCCGGACGAGGTTCGGCCTCGAGCTGCGGGCCGCGGGCGAGGCCCCGCTGGGAGCCGCAGCGGCAGGGGTCCGGGTGCGGATGGTGCGGAGCCTCGGCGTGCTGGCGGGCGGCGCGCTCGCGGGCATCGGTGGGGCATCGCTGGTGCTGGCCCAGGTCGGCACGTTCACCGAGCGGATGACCGCTGGCCGCGGCTTCATTGCGATCGCCATCGTGGTGCTTGGTCGGTGGCACCCGGTGGGGGCGTTGCTCGCCGCGTTACTCTTCGGGGCGGCGACCGCGCTGCAGTTCCTCTTTCAGGCTTCCGGGATCACCGTCGTGCCATATCAGGTACTACTGGCGCTCCCCTATCTGCTGGCCTTGGCCGTCCTCGCCACCGCCGTCGGGCGCGCCCGCGCTCCCGCCGCGCTGGCCCGGAACGAATGAGGCGCCACCGTCCGCCCGAAGGAGGCGACTTGGCATTCCCACGCATCGCGTTGCGGATCGTGCGGTCGGCGACACCGGTCGTGCTGGCGGCGCTCGTGCTCGGATGCGAGGATCGCGAGCTCGCGCCGATCCAGCTCGAGCCGCTGATGACGCTCGGCGCGACCGAAGGCGACGGCACCATCGCCACCTGGCCGCGCGTCTCCGCCCGCCACGCCGGCGGCTATCGGATCGTGGTCCCGCAACCGGGTCCGCTCCCCGCCAGGCCGCTGGTCTTCGACGACAGTGGCGGGTACCTCGGCACACTCGGCGGTGGCGGGACGGACGCGGATGATTTCGTGGAGCCGCTGTTCGCCCGGATCGGCCCCGGCGATTCGGTGTGGGTGTTCGACGGCGCGCGGCGGGCGCTGCTCTTTTCGCCTGAGCGCGAGCATGTGCGCACCATTGCCCTTCCGGTGGCGCCGTGGGACGCGGTGGTGATGGCAGGCGGGATGCTTGCGGTCACCCCGGCCACGTTCGGGGCACCGATGCCGTGGCTGCTGCTTGATGCCGGAGGCGGCGTCGTGCGGTCCGTGGGCGAGCCGGACACCACGGTGCCAAGTCCGCGACGCATCATCGCGGGAGGGGACGGCACGGTGTGGACGCTGGCGATGTCGCATCGCTGGTTGCTTGAGCACTGGAGTCGCGACGGGGAGCTGCTGCATCGGTTCACCGAGGCGCCATCGTGGTTCGAGGGGTACGACGAACTCCGCGCCCCATCGCCGGAACATGCGCCGCAGTCGGCGGTGCAGGACGGCTGGGTCGACGCGCACGGCTGGATCTGGGTCGTCGGCAAGGTGGCCGGCACCGACTGGCGCGAGGGGATCGGCGAGCCGGTCGACGGCACCTCGCCGGTGATCGATGCCGATCGCGCGTACGACACCGTGATCGAGGTGCTCGATCCGGCGAGCGGACACTCGCTCGCCAGCGCGCGCTTCGATCCCGCCTATCCGTTCATGGCCGAACCGGGAGTGCTGATGCGGGTCCGGACCACCGACGCCGGCTGGCACCAGGCCGACCTGGCGCGGGTGATGGTGAACGCCGAGCGCATTGCGGCAGGGGCGACGCCGTGAGGGTGGGGCATCTGATCGCGGTGACGGTCGTGCTTGCCGGGTGTCGGCTCGAGCAGGTCACCCCGGCCCGGCCGGACAGCGCCGCCGCTGCCCGTGTCGTGTCCGACTCGCTGGTCGCGCGCTCCTTCCTGCACGGCTTGCGAACGGCCAAGTACGCGGTGGGCGACCTCCAGGCCGCCAAGGCGTGGTATCGCGAGCTGCTCGGCAAGGACCCGTACTTCGACGAGCCGTTCTACGTCGGATTCAACGTCGGCGGGTTCGAGCTGGGCCTGGTGCCCGACGACGGGGTGGGCCCGGAACGGATGGAGTCCGGCATTGCCTACTGGGGCGTGAGCAACGCCGCGGTGGCGTGGGACCGGCTGGTCGGCATGGGCGCCACGCCGCACGAACCGATCGAGGATGTCGGCGGCGGGATCCGGATCGGCTCGGTGCACGACCCGTTCGGCAACGTGCTGGGGATCGTCGAGAATCCGGGGTTTCGGGTCGAAGAGTAGTCCCGGACGCCGGGCCGGATCCCTGCACCGTTCGGCCAATCGACGCATACTTGGGGGATACCCCAACCAGGATCTGCCATGCGTCAGGTTGCCGTGCTGCTCGCCCCCGCCCTCCTCCTCCTCGCCAGTGGGTGCGCGAGTGGTGATGCGGACGCCTCCGGGGCGGTGACCCGCGATTCGGCCGGGGTGGCCATCGTGGAATACCCGGCCACCGCGTGGGCCGACGCGTCCGAGTGGCAGCTGTCGTCCGAGCCGCTCGCCGTGATGGGTGGTGACCTTGACGACGCCGAGCTCGACCTCTCGAACTCGTTCCTCGGTCTCCTGCTCCCGGACAATCGGGTGGTTGCCGCGTCGATCGCGGCGCCGCCGCAGGTGTTCCTCTTCGCCGCCGATGGTTCGTCGCGCACCCCCATCGGTGGGGCCGGCGAGGGTCCGGGCGAGTACATGTTCGTCACCGGCCTCACCCGCCTGGGCGGCGACACCATCGCGGTGTACGACCTCAACGGCCGCAAGGCGCTGCTCTTCACCAGCGACGGCGAGGAGCGGGGCCGGTTGCAGGTGCCGTTCAGCGGCGACGTGACCCAGCCCCCGCAGCTCATCGGCCGCGCCAGCGACGGCACCTGGGTGTTCCGGCCCTTCGACCAGCTCAACCTGCCGGGCGACGACGCACCGGAGCAGTACCGCAAGGAGGCGACGCTCGCCAAGTGGCAGGAGGGTGGCGAGCGGCTCGACTCGATGATGACCGTGCAGGGCCCTCTCTCGATCCGCAGCGCACTCGAGATGGGCGGCCAGTCGATTCCGTTCGGCCGGCCGCTGGCCCACGGACCGAACTCGTCGCAGGCCGTGTCGGGCGACCTGCTCTGGAGCACGCCGGGTGACGTGTTCGTGCTGCGTGCGCACGACATGACCGGCAAGCTGGTGCGCGAGGTGCGCGTGCCGATGGAGGCGCGCCCGGTGACCGAGGCGGAACGCGAGGCATTCCGGGCTCGGCAGCGCGAGGGACTCGAGCGCGCCAGGAGCTTTGGTGCGCCGCCGCAGATCATCGAGTCGGAGCTCGCCAAGGTCGAGGCGATGCCGTTCGCCGACACCCACGCCGCCATCGGCCAGCTCACCACCGACAACGTCGGCCGCCTCTGGGCCACCACGGGATTGCCGGTGGTCGACAGCGTGCTGACCTACGGCATCTTCTCCTCGGAAGGATCGTTCCTCGGGACGATCACGCTACCGGGTGGCTTCGTGCTCGGCGCCAACGAAGATCGCGTGGTGATCCGTCGCGAGGACCCCGAAACCGGCCTGGTGCGGCTCGAGGTGTGGGGACTCGTGCCGCCGGCCGACGACGCGCCATGACACCGTGAGCGACACGCGCGCCGGGGAGCGGGTCGAGCGGTTGCGCCAGGTGGCCCGGGTGTGGGACGAGCTGGTGCCGCTGCCGTTCCTCAACCGCCGCATCGGCGTCGACGCACTGGTGGGATTGCTGCCGGGCATCGGCGACGTGATCGGTGCGCTGGTGGCAGGATGGGGACTGGTCGAGGCGGCCCGGCTTCGCGCCCCGACCAGCGTGCTCCTGCGGATGCTCTACAACATCGGCCTCGACGCGCTGGTCGGCGCCATCCCGCTGCTTGGCGACCTGTTCGACGTGGGCTGGAAGGCGCAGTCGCGCAACGTGGCATTGCTGGAGCGCTGGCTCGGCGACCCCGAGCGCGCCCGACGCCGGAGCACCGCCGTGCTGGTGGCGGTCGTCGTCGGCCTCGTCGCGGTGCTGGTGGCCGCCACCTGGCTGGCGCTGTGGTTCATCACCCGACTGCTGGGGAGTCTCGTGACGTGACGCGCGAACCCTCGTGGCAACCGCTCACCAGCTGGCAGGAGTTTCCACCCGAGGAGATGGTGGCGCGCGCCAGCGCGATGCGCGAGGAACTCCAGCGGCGACGGACGGTGCGGGACTTCACCGATCGCCCGGTGCCGCGCGTCGTGATCGAGGAGGCGATCCGGGCGGCCGGGACCGCGCCCAACGGTGCCAACCGCCAGCCGTGGCACTTCGTGGCGGTGGGCGATCCCGCGATCAAGGCCAGGATCCGTGCCGGGGCCGAGGCGGAGGAGCGCGAGTTCTATCGGAGCGCGCCGCGCGAATGGCTCGATGCGCTGGCGCCGCTGGGCACCGACGAGAGCAAGCCGTTCCTGGAGGTCGCGCCGTGGCTGATCGCCGTGTTCGCCGAGCGGTGGGGCGTGGATGCCAAGGGGAACCGGGTATCGAATTATTACGTTCAGGAGTCGGTGGGCATCGCGTGCGGCCTGTTGCTGGCCACGCTGCACCATGCGGGCCTCGTGACGCTCACCCACACCCCGAGCCCGATGGGCTTCCTCAACGAGCTGCTCGAGCGGCCGCTGCGGGAGAAGCCGATGATGGTGATCGTCGCGGGTTATCCGGCCGAGGCGGCCCGGGTGCCGGCGATCACCAAGAAACCGCTCGAGCAGATCGCGACATTCCGCGAGCGGTGACGCACCCAGACCCTTTCCAGGAGAGCGCATGAGCATCATCTGGATGATCCTGATCGGTTTCGTCGTGGGCGTGGTCGCGAAGTGGATCATGCCGGGCGAACAGGGTGGCGGCTTCATCATGACCACCATTCTCGGCATCGCCGGTGCGATGGTCGGCGGATTCCTGTTCGGCCTGCTGGGATTCAGCGGCGTCGGGTTCATCGGGTCGGTGATCGGCGCGCTGGTGATCCTCTGGGTGGTGCAGAAGCTCAACAAGTAGGGGCGACCCATGTCGGGGCGACCCATGGGTCGCCCACCTGTGCAGTTGCATTGAAAGGAGACGACGATGGCGAAGTTCGAGATGTACCAGGACAAGGCCGGTGAGTGGCGCTGGCGGCTCAAGAGCAGCAACGGGCAGCAGATTGCCTCATCGGGTGAGGGCTACAAGGACAAGGGCGGCTGCGAGAACGGGATCAAGGCCGTCAAGCGCGACGCCCCCACCGCGGAAGTCGTCACCGGCTGATCCCGGGCGTCACCATCGTCGATGGTGCCGAGCAGGACGAGAGTCGCGATTGGAGACTGGAGACTCGAGGGTGCGGCGTGTCGGCTCCCTCGAGTCTCCAGTCTCCAATCGCGAATCTCCGTCTTGAAACGTCCCTCTCCTCGTCAGCGTACGGGCGCCGTCCTCATCAGGGAGTCTTCCATGCGCCATCGCATCCTCCTCGCGGCACTGCTCGCCGGCGCGGTCCCGCTCGCCGCCCAGGGGCAGGGCGATCATCGCGGCGTTCGGAACGCCGTGCTCGACTACGTGGAGGGGGTGTACGAGGTGAAGCCGGAGCGGATCGCGCGCTCGGTGCATCCCACGCTCGTCAAGCAGGGCTACGTGCGGCGCGACGAGGGCGACGCCTATCGCGGCCCCGTCCCGATGAACTACGAGCAGCTCTACCAGCTCGCCGGGAGCTGGAACAAGGACAACGCCCAGGCCGATCCCGCCACGGCGCCCAAGGTGGTCGAGGTGTTTGACGTGCAGGACGCCACGGCGATCGCCAAGCTCACGGCGTCGTGGGGCACCGACTACTTCCTGCTCGCCAAGCTCGACGGGAAGTGGATGATCATGCAGGTGCTGTGGCAGACGCCGCCGAAGAAGCAGTGACGCGAACTGGGGCGGCCGCACCGCGCGCCCCCTGATTCCCGCGTTATGATTGGGGGTCCTTCCTCCCCGGGACCCCTCATGCAGCGCCGCGAACTGCTCCGCCTCCTCGGC
The DNA here is from genome assembly GCA_937961295.1 of uncultured Gemmatimonadota bacterium. Classification (GTDB taxonomy): domain Bacteria; phylum Gemmatimonadota; class Gemmatimonadetes; order Gemmatimonadales; family GWC2-71-9; genus Palsa-1233. Next base: position 3,072 of record CALGOK010000117.1, on the reverse strand, counting down.
GGAGTCCCCATCATTGCCGGCCTGGCACCCGACGAGCTCCTCGCCCTCGGCCGTGTCACCCACCACCAGCTCGCGGGCGAGCCATCGTCGCTCGGCTTCTTCACCATCCACGAGATGCACACGGTGGCGGCGGCCGGTGAGCGGATCATCCCCGCCACCGACACGCCGGGCGCCATGGCCGCGGCGTGCCACCGCTTCACCGAACGGATCGTGGCGCACCACTACCCGGCGGAGCGCCAGCAGCGCTTCCGCCATGGCCTGATTGATCTCGACCAGCTGGCAGCCAACCAGCATGGGCGGCTCTTCATCGAGGCAGACTCCACCGCGCAGGATGCCGTGCTCGCCGCGGTCGAGGCCGCAGCCTATGCCGCGCGCACCGGCGGGGCCGACTCGTTCTGGCGCGACCTCAAGCAGCTGACGCTGTTCGGTTACTACACCTCCGAGATCGGGATCGAGGAGGAGCTCCACACCAACCGCTTCCCCGGCCGCTTCGACGGCGCGATGCCGATCGCGGAGGCACCCCGATGAGTCGCCGCGAGGAGTGGGATGCGATCGTGATCGGCTCCGGGATCAGCGGCGGGTGGGCCGCCAAGGAGCTGGCGGAGAAGGGGCTGCGGGTGCTGGTGCTCGAGGCCGGCCGACCGATCGATCCGGCCCGCGACTTCCTGATGAACGCCCCAGCGTACGAGTTCGACTACCGCTACTTCCTCGACCAGGACTATGGCTGGCGCAAGGGGTACAACCCCCGCCAGCCGGTGCAGCAGAAGTGCTATGCCTGCGACGAGGGTGCGACGCAGTTCTTCGTCGATGACGAGGACAACCCCTACACCACGCCCGAGGGTCGGCCGTTCGACTGGATCCGCGGCCGGCAGGTCGGTGGCAAGTCGATCATGTGGGGCCGCCAGTGCTACCGGATGAGTGACCTCGATTTCGAGGCCAACGCCCGCGACGGCCACGGCACCGACTGGCCGATCCGCTACCGCGACATCGCGCCGTGGTATGACAAGGTCGAGGCCTATGCCGGAATCTCCGGCGAGAAGCTCGGTCTGGCACAGCTCCCGGACGGACCGTTCCTGGCCCCGATGCCGCTCACCGCCAGCGAGGCGTGGTTCCGCGACGGGCTGCGGCGCGCCTACGGCGGCGACCGGGTGCTCACCATCGGTCGCGTGGCGGTGCTGTCCGAGCGGCACAACGGCCGGCCGGCGTGCCACTACTGCGGCGACTGTCATCGCGGCTGCAGCACCGGCAGCTACTTCAACAGCGTGCAGACCACCCTCAAGGATGCCCTCAGGACCGGCCGCTGCCGGATCAGGCCGTTCTCGGTGGTGCACTCGCTGGTGTGGGACGAGTCCACGGGTCGGGTGACCGGTGCCCGCGTGATCGATGCCCTCACGATGCGGTCGATCGAGTTCCAGTCCCGGATCGTCTTCGTCTGCGCATCGGCGCTCGAATCGACCCGCATTCTCCTCAACTCGCGTTCGCGTTCGCATCCCGAGGGACTCGGCGGCAACGCCGGCGTGCTCGGCCGCTACCTCATGGATCACACCATGCAGCACGGCGCGAGCGGTGACGGGACGGGGGTCGCGGAGCCGCGGCGCTGTGGCAGGGGAGCCAGGGGGGACTGGCAGGGAGGCGGTTACCGTCGGGTCGAGGGATGGGGTCGAGGCGTTGCGCGCCGCGGATTTGGCGCCGACTTCAAGCACGCCCTTCGCACTCCGGAGTACGGTACCTGGCGAATGTCGATTGGCGGGTTCGGCGAATGCCTGCCGAATCCCGACAATCGCGTAGCCCTCGATCCGGTCAAGGTCGACCGGTGGGGCGTCCCGGTGCTCCACATCGACATGGTGTGGCGCGAGAACGAGCAGGTGATGATGCGCGACGCCGAGGTGCAGGCGGCGGAGATGCTCGAGGCGGCGGGGTGCCGCAACGTGAAGACCTACAACAACCGGACCCCACCGGGGCTCACCGTCCACGAGATGGGAACCGCCCGGATGGGCGCGCGGCGTCAGGATTCCGTGCTCAACCGGTGGAACCAGGTGTGGGATGCCCCCAACGTGTTCGTCACCGATGGCGCCTGCATGACCTCGTCGGGGTGCCAGAACCCCTCGATCACCTACATGGCGCTCACGGCCCGCGCGGCCGACCGGGCGGTGACCCTGCTGACAGCCAAGGAGCTTTGAGATGGAGCGGAGGGAGTTTCTCGCCACGCTGGGATTGGCCGCGCCGCTGGCGGCGCGGCAGCGGTGGCCGTTCCGGGTCCCGGGTTCCCTGGACAAGATCGGGCTCCAGCTCTACACCCTCCGCAAGGAGATGGAGTTCAGCGTCGAGCGAACGCTCTACGACGTGGGACGGCTGGGGTACAAGGAGGTGGAGTTCGCTGGCTACTTCGGCCGCCCGCCGCGCGCCATCAAGCAGCTGCTTGACCGCAACGGCCTCAAGTCGCCGTCAGCGCACGTGGGGCTCGACAAGATGAAGTCGGGGTGGTATCGCACCCTCAACGATGCGTCGCAGATGGACCAGAAGTGGCTGGTGATCGCCTGGCTGCCGGAGGAGGATCGCAACAGCGTCGATGCGATCAAGCGCACCGCTGACCTCTTCAACCGCTCGTCGCGCGATGCCAAGACGTTCGGCATCCGGGTCGCGTACCACAACCACGACTGGGAATTCCAGGAGGTCGAGGGACGGCGGATCTACGACGTGCTGCTCGAGGAGACCGATCCCGAGCTGGTGGACTTCGAGCTCGACCTCTACTGGATCACCAAGGCCGGCGGCGACCCGATGGCGTACTTCAGCCGCTGGCCGAAGCGCTTCCCGCTGCTGCACCTGAAGGATTCTGCCGGCCCGCCGGAGCACCGGATGACCGAGGTGGGCAAGGGGGTGGTGGACTTCCCGGCAGTGTTCCGCACATCGGAGCAGGCGGGGATCAAGCACTGCTACGTGGAGCACGACAATCCCGCCGACCCGATGGCGAGTGTGGCGACGAGCTTCCGGTATCTGGACAGCCTGGAGTTCTAGCAGGCGCGCCCCTCGGGGCGCGCGATGCCGGCATCCAGCAGGCGCGCCCCCTGGGGC
>CALGOK010000116.1 GCA_937961295.1 uncultured Gemmatimonadota bacterium | reverse complement strand
CCCCACCCGCCCCCTCCCGCGTGCGGCGCACGCGGCCGCCAACCCCCGCCACTTCATCGGCGCGCACCTGGGCACCACCGGGTACGTGCGCGACCGCGAGCGGGAGTTTGCCGAGCGCGACCTGTCGCGCGCCGCACTGCGCACGCTGCTCCGCGCCGCGCGCGAGGAGGTGGACACCGCACTCCGCAGCCTCGATCCGGCCCGGCTCGACGACGAGCACCCGGCGCCGTTCGGCCCCATCCGCCTGCCGATCGGCGTGGCGCTGGTCCATCTCGCCACCCACCTCGCCTACCACCTCGGCCAGGCCGACATCCACCGGCGCACGGTCACCGGCAACGCCGAACCGGTGGGTGCGATGACCCTGCAGGCGCTGACGGAACCCTGACGGAGGCGGGCGCCGAATTGGCGTAGGATGCCGGTAGCAGCGACAACGCGAGGGGCGAGGGGCGAAGGGCGGATCTGCCCTGCGTCCGTTCGCGCCTCGCTCCTCGCCCTTCGCCCTGTCGCCCTCCCCAGGAGCTCCCATGCGCCTCCTCCCCCTCGCCCTCCTCCTCCCCGCGGCACTCGCCGCGCAGACCGGCCAACGGCCCACCTGCGACGCCGCCGAGTTTCGTCAGTTCGACTACTGGGTGGGCGAATGGACGGTGCACGACACGACCGGCCGGCAGATCGCCGAGAGCAGCATCCGCCGCGCGGCGAGCGGCTGCGCCATCGCCGAGGAGTGGCGGCCGATCGGTGGCCAGGTTGGCGTGAGCCACTCGTGGTACGAGCCGGGTGACGGCCGCTGGCACCAGCAGTGGATCAGTGCGGGATGGAACGCGCGATTCCACGGCGGCCTGGTCGACGGCAACATGACGCTGATCTCCGAGCCCGGCGCCAACGGCGCCATCACCCGGATGGTCTACACCCAGCCGCGCAGGGACGTGGTGCTGCAGGTGCTGCACAACTCCACCGACGGCGGCGCGACGTGGACGCCGAGCTTTGTCGGGGAGTACCGCCGAAAGGTCGATGGATGATGGAGGCTGGAGGATGGAGGATAGAAGGTAGTCGGACGAGTCGTGACCGTTAGTTTCGACGGAGCCCCGTTCACCAACCTCCCTCCTCCACCCTCCACCCTCCATCCTCCGAGTCACTCCATGCGTCAACGCGTCTCCACCGGTGTCGTCTGGGAGTCCACCGTCGGCTATTCGCGCGCGGTGCGCTCGGGATCGTTCATCAGCGTGTCGGGATCCACGGCGGCGCTGCCCGACGGCAGCGTGGCGCACGTGGGTGACCCGTACGGCCAGGCCAGGGCCACGCTCGCCGTGATCGTGAAGGCGCTCGCGGAGCTCGGCGCACGGCCCGAGGACGTGATCCGCACCCGGATGTACGTCACCGACATTTCGCAGTGGGAGGCGGTGGGTCGCGCCCACGGCGAGGTGTTCGGCGAGATCCGTCCCGCCACGTCGATGGTGCAGGTCGCCGCGCTGATCCATCCCGACATGCTGGTGGAGATCGAGGCAGACGCGGTGGTGCAGGAAAGCCGGTGAAGCGTGAAGGGTGAAGGGTGAAGGGGGCACGCGACGCCCCTCATCCTGAGCGGAGGGCTCGCATCGCGAGCCCGCAGTCGAAGGATCTGATTTCCCCTTCACCCATCACTCTTCACCCATCACCCTCCACATACATCATCGTCTCCCATGCCACGAAGCCACACCCACGAAGAATCCTTCGCCGCCACGCCGGAGCGGCTCTTTGACCTGCTGATCACGCCGTCACTGGTGCGGCAGTGGTGGGGGGCCTCGCAGGTGATCGTGCACGCGGAGGCGGGCGGGTTCTGGGTGGCCACGTGGGGCGACGAGGACGCGCCCGACTACGTGAGCGCCTACGACATCGCGGCGATCGAGCGGCCGCGGCGCCTGGTGCTGGTCAACTCGCGCTACCACGCCCGGCACGACGGGCCGCTGCCATTCGACGCCGACTTCCGCGTCACCTTCGAGGTGATCCCCGACGGCGGGCAAACGCGCTTGCGGGTCACTCAGGACGGTTTCCCCGATGAGCGCGATGCCGACGAATTCCTCATCGCGTGCGAGACGGGATGGACGGAAACCTTCAAGGGGATTCGGCGGGTGATTGGCGGGTGAATGGTTACGCGGTCGACATTGCGAGGCATGCCCCGAGCGTACCGAGGGGGGCGAGGGGCGCTGGGAGGCGACTTTTCGCCCTTCGCCCTTCGCGTTGTCGCCCCTTACCATTCCCCGATGTCCGTCTCCCGCGCCTGGCTCCTGATCGGCATCGCCGGCCTCCTCGAGGTGGCCTGGGCGATGGGGCTCAAGTACTCCGAGGGGTTCACCCGGCCGTGGGTGAGCGGCTTCACCCTGGTGACCATGGCCGCGTCGATGTGGCTGCTGGCCCAGGGGCTCAAGGTGCTCCCGGCCGGCACCGGCTACGCCGTCTGGACCGGGATCGGGGCGGTGGGCACCGCCATCCTCGGCATCGTCCTGCTGGGCGAGTCCCGCAGCGGACTGCGGCTGCTCTGCATCGGGCTGATCGTGGCGGGGATCGTGGGGCTCAGGGTGGCGGACTGACGCGACAAGGCGAAGGGCGAGGAGCGAGGGGGAAAGCAGGTCCTTCGACTGCGCGCCCTGCGGGCGCTCCGCTCAGGATGAGGTGGTTGGCCCGGCCCCCCATTCACCCTTCACCCTTCACCCTTCACCCCGTTATCTTCTCCGCCCCCGGCCAGGTAGCTCAGTTGGTAGAGCACACGACTGAAAATCGTGGTGTCGTCGGTTCGATTACGACCCTGGCCATTCTGGTGCGACGGGCGACAACGCGAGGGGGGCGAGGGGCGGAAAATCCGCGCCTCGCCCCCCTCGCTGCGCTCGGGCAGGCCTCGCCGCTTTCGGTTCTTCGCGCCTCGTTTTGCTCAGCTCCTCTTCGACGGCTCCCGCCCAGCTCTCTCCTTGTTCGCAGGTCACCCAGTCGTCCAGCTCCTGGTCCCCACCGACCGGGCCAGGATCGCGGTGATCCCGTCGAAGGCGCGCTCCAGCAGCCCCACGGGCTTCGGCTCACCGCCCAGCTCGGCCCCGATTTGATCGATCTCGTCCTCGTACATCACCGCCTCCGGCGCTCGGTACAGCCAGAGATGCGGCGGCCAGGCGCTCGGGGCGACAGCGGTGGCGTCAGCGAACGCCAATCCGGTCGAGGAATCGCCGCCAGCGACTGCGCCGCGGGGCCGGTCCCACGTAGGCGGGGTGTGATGATCCACGATGGTCCGCGGCATAGACCGCGAGACGTGACCGGGACTCCTCCGGCTCGGGTGTGACCGGGCGGATCTCGGGCGACGACTTGGCGCCGTGGTGATGATGGTCTGCATGCCAGCGTCCTCGCGACTGCTCGTGATCGGGAAGAATCGGGTGCGTCATGGCCGGCCCACCGATACTGGCGGCGTACCCGGCGCGAAGGGGGCGGGTTCCAGCGGGACCGCCTGCGGGTGCGGTCGCATTACCACTCCGGCTGGGGTTCCGCCACGAACTCCTCCTCGCGCCGGATCGTGAATGCCGGTGAACCGTCCAGCGTCATCCTCGCCGTCAGGGTGTAGCGCCCGCTGTCCTCGAGCCGCTGGGTGATGGTGACCGGATCACGGCCCGGGTCGGTCGTGGTGAGGGTGAACGCTGCCAGCGGCGCGCTCACGACCGCATAGTCGGTGACTCGTCCCGTGGACACCATCAGGAACACCGTCCGTCCGTCGATGGCAACGCTCGCCGAGCCGGGGGTGTTGTTGACGAATCGCACCATCGCGAAGATCTCGCCGTCGGCCGCATCGCCCGCGACGGCACCGTCGGTGGGCGCATCGGTGAGAACGGTGGCGACCGGCCACCCCACGGTGGCCACGCCTGCCGCCAGCAGCAGCTCCGGGATTCCGTCCATCGGCATTCACGCTCCTCGGATCGCATGACGCACGCGGCGCCCTGAGATGAAGACACCAGAAAGGCGCGACACCCCGATCGCGGTAGCGATGGGTGCCGCGCCTTCGCCTCTCGGGCCCTGGGCCCTCTCGACAAGGCGGACCGGCCGGGTGCCGGTCCCTGGATGGCCTGCTGTTCCGTCCCGTGGTGTGACGTCCGTCTTCGGCGGGTCCACACACCCGCCGCGGACGGGTCACGCGTGCTCGAGCAGCAACTCCAGCTTCTTGCGCAAGTCACCGAGCTGGCGGGACTTGAACGCCCCCTTGGTGGCCTCGAGCACGTTCACCGTCTCCTCCACCGCCCGGTAGAGCTGGTTGCCCCGCGGGCAGTTGATCAGCTGACAGGTGTGTTCCACCCCGCTCGCCTCGCCGAGTGCCGCCTGGCTCACCTGCTGCAGGTCGGTGAGCGATCCCATGACGTTGCGCAGCGTGAGCGCCAGGAAGGTGTCGGCGCCGCCGCCCGGCGTGCGCGGGTCGGTGAGCTGCTGCATCTGCTCGCGCCATTCCTGGAGCCGTTCCTCGCTGCGCCGCATCGCCAGCCAGGCGCGGTAGCGCTGCACCGCCTTGTCCACCTTGTCGAGCAGGATCGGCATCTCCACCGGCTTGGTGAGGTAGGCGGCACACGGCAGCTCGATGCAGGTGAGTGCCGAGCGCAGCGACGGATAGCCGGTGAGCACGATCACCGGGAGGCCGCCGCGGTTGACCGCCAGCTTGCGCAGCAACGCCATCTCCTCGTTGCCGGGCATCTCGAGGTCCGAGATCACCAGCTCGTACTCCTTCTCCTCGACCGCCGCGAGCGCGGCGTGCGCGTCGCCCACGGTGTCCACCTCGTACCCTTCGCGCCGGAGCAGGTCGGCGGTGGCCTCGGCGAAGACCGGCTCGTCGTCGGCGAGGAGGATGCGTCCCGTGGCGCTCATGCACGTACTCCGTCTGGGGTGATCGGCAGCCGGACGCGGAACGTCGCGCCGCCGCCGGGAGTGTCGTCCACTTCGATGCTGCCGCCGGCTGCGGCCACGCTGCGCTTGACCATCGAGAGCCCAAGCCCGAGGCCGCTGGCGTGCACCGAGGCGACCTTGGTGGTGAAGAACGGGTCGAAGATCCGGTCGCGCAGCTCGGCCGGGACGCCGGCGCCCTGGTCACGGACCTCGATCACGATGTCGGGACCGTCGGCGCGCGCCTGCAGGTCCACCGTGCCGCCGCTCGGCGAGGCGTCGATGGCGTTCTGGACCAGGTTGTAGACGATCTGGCGCAGCAATGCACCACTCAGCGGCACCACCGACGGCACGCCGTCGAGCGAGACCTCGATCTCCACGTTGGCCTTGCGATTGACCTCGCCGAGGAGCGCCGCAGCGTCGTTGGCGATGGTGCCGAGCGAGGCGCCGCCCTCGCGGTCGTCGGGACGATACGTCTCGTAGAGGTTGCGGGTGACGCTGGCGATCCGCTCGATCTCGCGCTCGATGGCGCCCACGTAGTGATGGTGCTGGTGCGACGGCGGCACGGCGTCCTTGATCAGCGTGAACGCGTTGCGGATCCCGGCGAGCGGATTGTTGATCTCGTGAGCCACCCGCGCGGCGATCCGGCCGATGCCGCTCAGCGCCTCGGTCTCGCGCAGCTCGCGCTCGGCGAGTCGCGACGCGGTGACATCGGCGGTGATCCCCATCACCCGGCGCGGCCGCGCGGTGTCGCTGCGATCGATCACCCGGCCGCGATCGACCATGGTGTGCCACGAGCCGGCGCGGGTGCGCACGCGATACTCGGTGTCGAGCTCGTCGCGATGGCCGTCCTCGACCAGCAGGAACATCTCCGTCACGCGTTCGCGATCGTCGGGATGCACCAGCGTCAGCCACTCGCGCAGGGTCTGCTCCATGCTGGCGGGGTCGTAGCCAAGGTGGCGCCAGATCTCGCCGCTGCGGCGGAGCGTGCTGCGCGGCACGTCCCATTCCCAGATGGTGTCGGTGGCGCGGGTGATGGCGGTGGCGATCCGCATCCGCTCCACGGTGCGCGCGTTGGCCCACGCCGCGGCGGCCATCCGGATGCCGATGGTGAGGAATGCCGTGTTCACCATGCCGAGGAAGAGCACGATCTCGGGGAGCCCGGTGCGCAGGGCCGCCACCGCGCGAGCCGTTGGTCGTGCCGTGAGCGTCCACCGCAGGCCGCCGAGCTGGAGCGGCTCGCTGCGACGGAACTCGTCGCGCTGCCGGGGGGCGCGCGGTGCGATGTCAAAGCGCCAGTCGATCGTCCGGCGTCCCGTGACGATCTGGTTGACCATGCCCAGGTGCACCACCGCGGCCACCCCGCCGGGACAGGCGCGCGGACCGCAGCGGGCGGCGTGCACCACCACGCGGGCGGTGTCGCCGGGAATCTCCAGCATCGCGACGTTGGCCTGCCCTCCGGGGCGCGGGATGGCGCGGGTGGGCACCGTCGCCCTGATCGCCGAGGCGTCGGCGCCGGCCGGGGCCACGTGCTGCGGGATGCCGTTGGCGTCGACCACCGCCAGTGTGGCGGCGGCGGGGACGTCGCGGCGCAGCACGGTGAGTGCCTCGACCGGCTGGAGGTCGTCGCTGTCGTGCAGCGAGGCGAACTGCAGCAGCACCCGGCCGACGTTTTCGACTTCGCGCTCCACGGCGCGTGCGCGCGCGGAGGCGGCCTGCACGGCGCGCGCCTCGATCGCCAGCTCCTCGTGCACCGCGAGGGTGCGCCACAACACCACGGAGGCCACGATGCCGCCCGCCGCCGCCGCCACCGGCGCCCATTGCGGGATCGCGACCGTGCTGGTCACGTCGGTCCAGCCGACCGCCAGCATCGCGAGGCCGATCAGCAGGGCGCCCGCGGCGAGGAAGAGCGTGACGCCGCCGAAGCCGCGAGTGGAGAGATCCTGGAAATAGTCGGTGAGCCGGATCAGGAGTGACACCGCGCCCACCGATGCGACGATGAACCCGCCGATGCCCAGGGCCACCGGTCTCGCCGTCTCGGGGGCAAGGGACGCGGCGAGCATGGCGATGGTGGCCGAGACGAGCACGGCGGACGCGGCCCAGCCGAGCTGCATCGAAGCGGGGAAGGCGTCGGGAATGGCGGCCGCGAGGATGATCAGCAGCGCCACCGCGCTGCCGGCGATCGCGCTGAGTCGCCCGCCACCGGGGGTGCCGCGGGTGATCCCGAGCATCGCCACCGCGGCGGCGAGCATTCCCAGCCCGCCCAGCGGCGAGTACGGCGGCAGCCAGCCGACCCGGCGCGCCACCAGGATCGCGATCGACGCGGCCACCAGGAACAGGCTGGCGGCGCGCGCGATGCGAACCACCTGCTCGTGGCGGCGTTGCTCGAGGGTGCCGGGCATGCTAGAGAATCATCTCGCGATGGGGTTGGCGCCAGAGTGGTGCGACAGCGAACTGTCACCCCGAGCGAAGCGAAGGGACGGAGCTTGCCTGACAGCCTCCGCCCCCTCGCTCGTTGCCCCCTCCCCCTCGCTTCGCTCGGAGTCGGGGTTGCAACTCGCTCGGGGTGACAGTTCTTCGCCTGTCGCCGACCGGAGCAACCGCTCCGGTCGAGTCCCGCATCTATACCTGCAGTCCCCGCCACTGGCGGGCACGGGTGATGGGAATGGCGCCGTTGTGGTCGACGCCGCTCCTCAGGGCCGAGGCGAGCGCGAGCGGGTTGATCTCGTGCTCGGCGAGCGAGGCGAGCCGGGCGTCGGCCGCCTCCTCCTCGGCAATGGTGCGATCGAGCAGCACCACGATCTGCGCGTGATCCAGCGACTCGGCGAAGATCCGCGCGTTGCTGTACACCGCCAGCTCGTAGCCCTCGACGCGCTGGCAGTCGGCAATCAGGCCGGCATCGCGCACCGCAGGGTCCTGGTGCTGGCTGAGGTTGGCGAGGCACTCCACCAGGAGGCCTTCCATGCCGCGGCAGCGCGCCCCATGCGGCGACGCCTCGAGGATCTCGAAGCATTCGTGCAGCCGGGCGATCTGCCGCACCGTCTCGGCTCGGTGTTCCTCGAGTGCGAGGGCGAGGTTGCGGCTTGACGTCCGCTGGATCAGCTGCGGCCACACCAGCAGGATCTGCCGCTCCGCAGAGTGCAGGTCCTGGAGCTGGTGCACCAGCAGGTCATGCATCGAGACGAGGGTCATGGACGCGCTCCGGGTCCGAGTGGGGTCAGGTGACCGGCCGGTTGCGGCCGGAAACCAGGCCCATGACGAGCGAGATCGCGAACACGATCAGGAACACGAAGAACAGCAGCTTGGCGATCTCGGCGGTCGCGACGGCAATGCCGCCGAAGCCGAGGATCGCGGCGATGATCGCGAGGATGAAGAACGCGGCGGCCCAGCGCAGCATGAGGCCCTCCGGGGTCCGGGTTGAGGGAAACGACAAAGGCGCCGCCCCGGCCCAAGCCGGAGTGGCGCCTTCGCCTTGCGGGGCCCGATGCCCCGCCCGACAAGGTGGACCGGCCCGAGGCCGGCCCCCTGATTGTCTGGTGCTGTGTTCCAGGTCCGGGGACGACCACCCCCGGGGTCCTGCACACAGCCTACCCCTAGACGGTACCCCGGGGTCCCTCGGCTGTCCAGAGGGCGACACCGCGAAGGGCGAAGGGCGAGGGGCGGGGGGCTCGCGCCTCGCCCTTCGCTCCCCTCGCTTCGCTCGGGGCATGCCTCGCGATGTCGCTAGCCCAGCCCCCGCCCGATTTCCGCCATCGCCTCGATGGTCGCCCGGACGTCCTCGCGGGTGGTGCGGTGGTTGGCGATCGACAACCGCTGGGTCACCCGGCCGTGGATCCGCGTGGTCATCACCAGTGCCACCTGCCGCCGCTTCATCTCGTCGGCAATCGCGAGGTTGATGCGGTCGAGGTCTTCCGCGCTTCGCCCCTCGCCCTTCGCCTGTCGCCTCCCGACGTAGCGGAAGGAGTAGATGAACAGCTCCGGCTCCGGCTGGACGACCTCCCACTCGTCGGAGCTCGACACCAGCTCGTGGGCGTACCGGGCGTTGTCGATGGTGCGCCGGAAGAACTCGCGGTACCCCTCCGCGCCGTAGTAGCGCAGCGACATCCACACCTTGAGCGCGCGGAAGCCGCGCGACATCTGGGGCCCGCGGTCGAAGTAGTCGTACGGTTCGAGCTGGTCGTCGCCGTCCTCGTGCAGGTAGCTGGCGGTGACCTGGAAGGTGCGCTTGAGCGCGCCCGGGTCGCGCACCAGCACGCAACCGCACTCGTACGGCACGCCGAGCCACTTGTGGCCGTCGAAGGAGACGGAGTCGGCCAGCTCGATGCCCCGGAACGCCTCGCGCAGCTCGGGGAGGATCGCGCCGAGGGCGCCGCAGGCACCGTCGAGGTGAAGCCAGAGGTTGCGCGCGCGGGCGATGCGCGAGAGCGCGGTGAAGTCGTCGATCGCGCCGACGTTGATGCTGCCGGCGTGCCCCACGATGCAGAACGGCGTCATGCCGTTGGCCACGTCGTCATCGAGCATCCGCTCGAGTGCCGCCACATCAATGGTGAAGTCGGCATTGCTCGGCACCTTGCGGAGTGCGGTGCGGCCGAGGCCCATCAGGTCGAGCGCCTTGGCGAACGAGATGTGGGTCTCGTGGTCGGCCATGTATACGGTGAGCTGCTTCGGGCGGTTGGGCGACTGCAGTCCCTCGCTCACGATGTCCCACGTGGCGGTGGCGCGGAGCGCCATCTGCAGCGCCGCCGTGTTGGCCATCGTGCCGCCGGAGACGAACAGTCCGGTGGTGCCGGGGGTCATCCCCATCAGGTCGGCGATCCAGCGGATCGTCCGGTTCTCGATCACCGTGGCGGCCTGCGCTGCGCGCCAGCCGCCGGGATTGGCGTTGAGACCCGAGGCGAGGAAGTCGGCCAGCGCGCCGATCTGCGAGCCGCCGCCGTTGACCCAGGAGAAGAAGCGCGGCGAGCCCTGCAGCGATGAGTTCGGCACGATCTTGTCGCTGAAGTCGGCGAGGATCGCCTCGACCGGATCGCCGTGCTCCGGCGCCGGCGCGTCGAACAGCGGCTCGAGTTCCACCGGCGTGGTGGCCGGGAAGACCGGCCGATCGCCCAGCGTGGCGTAGTAGTCGACCAGCCGATCGACCGCGTCGTAGCCGGCGCGCCGGAAGCTGTCCGGGTCCATGTCCACATTGATCCCGCCCGCCGCCGCCCGCGCCTCGCGCCCATCCCTCAGCAACGCCATCTCGATCTCCGCAGTGTCCAGACAGGTGTCCCGCACCGGGGTCCTCCGGGGGCAGAAAGGTATCCCGGGTATGCGTGGGAACGTTTCGGGGGGCGACATGGTTTCACTACTGATGCGACAATGCGAGGGGCGAAGGGCGAAGCGCGAAGACCGCTAGGGACTGCTCCGCCCTTCGCCCTTCGCGCCTCGCGATGTCGCGCCACCGAGACAGACTTTCCGAGAAATGGAGATGCCCGAATGCCCACCAAGCCTTCCGCGAAGCACGCCGCCCTGATCAAGGGCCTCAACGAGGACCTCGCCGGGGAGTGGCAGGCGATCATCATGTACCGCCTGTACGCGTCGCTGGTGCAGGGGCCGTGGCGGCAGGAGCTGCGGGCGTTCTTCGAGGGCGAGATTCCCGAGGAGCTGCTGCACGCGCAGATGCTCGCCGACAAGATCGCGGCACTCGGCGGCGATCCCACGTGGCAGCCCGCCAAGGTGCCCGTCACCGGCAACGCCAAGGAGATGCTGCAGAACGCGCTCAAGGCGGAAGAGGAGACGCTGGTGCGCTACGTGAAGCGGCGCAAGCAGGCGGAGGACGCCGGCGAGTGGGGACTGGCGGTGGACTTCGACGAGCTGATCAGCGACGAGGCAAAGCACCGCGACGAGCTGAAGATGATTTTGGCGAGGTGGCCGTAGCAGGCGCGCCGCTCGCGGCGCGCGATGCCGGCATCGCGCGGCCCAAGGGCCGCGCCTGCAGTTACGTGCCCATCTCCGGCGCGCTCGGAATCCTGAGCGGTTCCGACACTCCCTCCAGCGCCTCGATCTCGCGGGCATTGCCCAGGTCCAGGTCGCGGAAGCGGCGCGCGGCGGGGAGCACGCGCGTCTCGATCGAGCCGACGGCGCCGTTGTAGGCGTTGACGGCGGTGTCGAGGCCGCGGCGGATGCGTGACAGGTGCTCCGCCAGCGTCCCCATCCGGTCATAGAGCGCCATGCCCGCATCGCGGATTGCCTCGGCGTTCCTGGCGATGCGTTCCTGCTGCCAGCCGAAGTTCACCGCCTTGAGCAGGGTGATCAGCGTGGTGGGTGACGCCGGCACCACGCCCCGGCTCACCGCGAACTCGAGCAGCGACGGGTCGCGCTGGCACGCCGCGGCGAAGAATGCCTCGCCGGGGAGGAAGAGCACCACGAAGTCGGGCGTCTCGCTGAACTGGTCGCTGTAGTCGCGCTTGGCGAGCTGCTCGACGTGGCTGCGCACCTGTCGGGCGTGATGATCGAGCGCGCTGTTGCGGGCGTGCTCGTCGGTGGCGTTGATCGCGTCGAGGTACGCCGAGAGCGGTGCCTTGGCGTCGACGATGACAACCTTCTCGCCGGGGAGGCGCACCACCAGGTCGGGGCGCACCGTGCCCTCGTCGCCGTTGACGCTGTGCTGCACGTTGAAGTCGCAGTGTTCCACCATCCCGGCGAGTTCCACCACGCGCTTGAGCTGCAGCTCGCCCCACTGGCCGCGACCGGTGGGCGTGCGGAGCGCGCTCACCAGCGCCGCCGTCTCCGCGGTGAGTTCCTTCTGCGCCTCCGCCATGCCGCGGACCATCGATTCGAGGGCGCCCTGCGATTCGGCGCGCGACTTGTCGAGCGCCTGCAGCTTCTCGTCCACCTTGGCGAGCGACTCCTTGATCGGCTCGACCAGCTGGGCCACTTCGGCGCGCTTGAGGTCGAGGTCGCCGGTGGCCTTGGCCTGCACCTCGCCGAGGACCAGCCTGGCCTGCTCGAGGAAGGCGGCGGTGTTCTGCTGGAGCGCCTCGCTGGAGAGCGCGCCGAAGGTGTCGCGCAGCTTCTGCTCGGTACCGGCCTGGGCGTCGAGCTGGGCCTGGGCGCGGTCGCGGTAGCGATCGGCGGCGGCGAGTTCGTTCCGCATGCGGACGATGCCCGGGCGGAACATCAGCCACACGAAGATGGCGCCCAGCAGGAAGCCGATGCCGAACGGCGTGAAGAGGTATGGGTCGAACATGCCAGAGCCCCCCGGTGGAGCGGGATCGTTACTGGGTAGTGTCGGACGGGGGGGGTGGAGGGTGGAGGATGGGGGATGGAGGATAGAGGAACTGTCACCCCGAGGACCTGTCACCCCGAGCGTAGCGAGGGGGCGGAGGCCGGCCGCTCTTCGCGGCCGCCCCGAGTGAAACGAGGGGGCGGAGCTTGCCCGGCAGGTTCCGCCCCCTCGGTCCCCTCGCTACGCTCGGGTCCCTCGGGGTGACAGGTCGCCGCTGGAACTGAGCTGACCCGGCCGCGCCCGTTGGGCGCGGCCGGGTCAGCTCCACATCAACTTCCGCAGCGGTTCCACGTCTCCGCCATCGGCGCGCTTGAGCGCGTCGATGTAGCGCTCGCGGAGCGTTGCGTCGAGGGTGCCGGTGCCCCAGGTGGGGACCGGTTCGTGGAGGGCGTAGACCAGCACGTCGGTGGCGAGCCGGCTCCAGCGGCCGTTGCCGTGGGCGAACGGCTGGATCCGGGCGAGGCGGTGGTGATAGCGCGCGGCGATCCGGCGCTTGGGCCAGGTCTGTTCGGTGATCCAGGTGCTGGCGTCGGTGAGCGCATCGTGCAGGTGGGCGCGGACGGTGTTGTCGGCCAGCGACTCGTGGCTCTCGTCGTCGCCGCGCAGCATCCCGGCCGACTGCCAGATCCGGGCGAACATCCGGAAGTGGAGGTCGAGCAGGAACTCCTCGCTGATGACGCGCTCCACCGGCCGTCGGCGGGCGAGCGCCCAGCGCCGCGCGGCGAGGATCGCCTTCTGCTCCGGCTCGCGCAGCAGGCCG
>CALGOK010000115.1 GCA_937961295.1 uncultured Gemmatimonadota bacterium | reverse complement strand
AGGCGGCGAAGCGCGCGAGTTCGCCGCGCAGGCCGACCGCTACCGCAAGGGCTACGTGCGCACCCAGCGGTTCGCGCTGCTGACCTCTCCGGTGAGCGAGCTGTTCGGGGCCGCAATGATCATGCTGGTGATCTGGATCGCGGCCTCGCCCGGGATGCTGGGGGTGAACCTCAGCGCCGAGTCGACGATCGTGTTCGTGGCGATCGCCGCGCAGCTGATGTCGCCGATCAAGGCGATCGCCCAGGTCCCGACCCAGCTGGCGATCGCGGAGGCCAGCGCGGAGCGGGTCTTCGACCTTCTCGACCTGCCGGAGGTCGAGCACGATGCGCCCGATGCCCGTCCCGCCGTGTTCGAGCGCGAGATCGCCTTCGACGGGGTGACGTTCGGCTACGAACCCGGCCGGCCGGTGCTCCGCGAGGTCGCGTTCCGGGTCGCCAAGGGCGAGGTGGTCGCGCTGGTGGGGCCGAGCGGGGCGGGGAAGACCACCCTGCTGGAGCTCGTCCCCCGCTTCCACGACCCGGATGCGGGGGCGGTGCGCCTCGACGGGGTGCCGCTGACCGAGCTCACGCGCCGGTCGCTGCGGGAGTTGATCGCGGTCGTGTCCCAGGATACGGTGTTGCTGCACCAGAGCGTGCGGGACAACATCGCCTACGGTCGCCCGGACGCGTCCGACGAGGCGGTCGAGCGCGCCGCGGCGGCCGCCAATGCCGACGGATTCATCCGCCAGCTGCCCGAGGGCTATGCCACGATGCTCGGCGAGCGCGGGACCCGGCTTTCGGGTGGCCAGCGGCAGCGGATCGCGATCGCACGGGCGCTGCTGCGCGACGCGCCGATACTGATCCTCGACGAGGCGACCAGCGCCCTCGACACCGAGTCGGAGCGCCTGGTGCAGGAGGCCATCGAACGACTGATGCGCGACCGAACCGTGCTGGTGATCGCCCATCGCCTCGCCACCGTGCGCGAGGCCGACCGGATCGTGGTGATGGAGGACGGCTGCGTGGTCGAGACCGGGACCCACGCGGCACTGCACGCCCGGGGCGGCCTCTACCGCCGCCTGCATGACCTGCAATTCTCCGCCGCGGAGGTGAGGCCGTGACGACCGACCGGTCGGTGCTGCTGATCGCCGAATTCGACGACGTCCGCAACGCCAACACCGCCCACCGGGTGCGCGCCCTCGAGCGGCTCGGGGCGCGGGTCGCCGCCTTCGACCTCAACGCCCGTCCGGGATTGCTGGAGCGGTTTCGCGCCGGCGACCTCCCCAAGCGCATCGAGCGGGTGCTCGACGAGCACGCCCCGTCGTTGGTGCTGGTGATCGGCGGCCAGCCGCTCGACGAGGCGCTGGTCGACCGGCTCCGCGGCCGCTCGAGCGCGCGATGGATCAACTGGCTCCCCGACGACCTGCGCACGGTCACCGAGGCGACCGCGCTCGCGCGGCCGTACGATGCGATCTATGCCACCGGGACCGACGTGGCGGCCGAGGTGGCCGAGCGGCTCGGGCGCACGGTGGACGTGCTGTCCAACGCCGCCGATCCGTCGGTCTATCGCCCCATCCGCACCCGCGACCAGTTCCGGGCCAACGTGGTGTTCGCCGGCACCGCCACGCCGCGACGCGAGCGGTTGCTCGGCGAGCTGGTGGAGTTCGGGCTGGCGATCTGGGGCCCGGGCTGGCGCAAGACCTCGCTGCGCGACTACTGCCGCGGCGAGGTGCCGGGCACGGAGCAGTACGTGCACGCCTACGCCGGGGCGTCGGTGGCCGTCAACATCCACCACGTCGCGGTGGAGGGCGACCCGCTCGAGGCGAGCTGCAACCTGCGACTCTTCGAGCTGGCATCGATGGGACTGGCCCAGGTGGTCGACGACCGGGGCGACCTGGCGCGCCACTTCGCCCCGGGGCGCGAGGTGGCGGTGTTCCGCGACGGCCGCGAGCTGCGCGAGATGGTGCGTGCCCTGCTCGAGAACCCGGCCGACGCCGAGCGGATTGGTGCGCAGGCCAGGTCGCGCCTGCTGCACGATCACACCTGGATGCATCGCATCCGGCAGCTGTTGCTGGACCAGCCGGCGAGGTGACGCAACAGAACTGACGGGTGACGGGGGACGGGTGACGCGGTGCCGTATTGGAGCCGTCCGCCCGGTCGCTCGTCACCCGTTACCAGTTACCCGTCCCCCGTCACGGCCTTCCGATAGAGTCCGACATAGTCCGTCGCCATCCGCACATGCGTGAATCGCTCCAGCACGTTGGCGCGCACCGCTTCGGGGTCGAGCGCATCGAGTGACCGCCTGAGCGCCACCAGTTCCTCCAGCGTGTCGCCCATCGCGCCGCTCGCGGGCGTGACGATCTCGGGAAGCGCCCCGCGGCGGGTGGCGAGCACGGGGGTGCCGCTCACCATCGCCTCGATGGTGGTGAGGCCGAACGGCTCGTCCCACCGTGCCGGCATCCAGAGGCACGCCGCGCTGGCGAGCAGGGCCCGCTTGCGGTCGCCGCCGACCCGACCGACGAAGCGGACGCCTGGCCTGGGAATCCGCCAGCCGCCGGCCACCACCAGCGCGCGCCCGCTCCGGCGGGCGCCCTGCACGGCCCACTGCCATCCCTTGACCGAGTGCAGCCTGCCGAGGAAGAGATCGCTCGGCCCCTTGGCGGCCGCGAAGCGATAGTCGGCCGGATCGAGCCCGTTGTGCACCCAGCGCGCGATGCCGTGCCGCCTGGCGTGGTCAGCGGAGAGTGCCACGGTGCTCGGCGGGAAGCGGCGCCCGGGCGCGCCCGTCCCGTGGAAGGTCCAGAGGAACGGCACCCCTGGCGGCGGTTCCGCCAGCGGAACGTGCGCGTGCACCACGTCGACTCCGCGCGGGAGCAGCGGGCCGAGCCTGGCGCCGCCCTCCCGGAATGCCTCGGCGCGATCGACCGGCACCGTCGTCGCCTCGGGAATTCCGCTCCCCTCCAGCGCCAGCAGCGTGACCCGGTGCCCCAGCACGACCAGGCCGCGCGCGACCACCCGCTCGGTGCCGCCGTAGTCGCGCACCGGCAGCACGCTGGGGTGGTAGAGGGCGACGTGGAGGGCCATCAGACGAGACTCGAGATTCGAGACTGGCGATTCGAGGGAGCGTGCATCACTCCAATCTCCAGTCTCGCATCGCTAATCTCCAGTCTCCAACCCTCACGGGGTACTGCTTGCAGGTTTCCGGCTTCACCATCGTCCGCAACGCGACGCTGCTCGACTTCCCGCTCGAGGCGAGCATTCGCTCGCTGCTGCCGGGAGTCGATGAGCTGGTCGTAAACGTCGGCGCGTCGGAGGACGACACCCTGGCGCGCGTGAGGGCGATCGTCGACCCGCGGATCCGGGTGATCGAGTCGACCTGGGACCCCTCGCAGGGCCCGGCGATGCTGGCGGTCGAGACGGAGCGGGCGCGGGCGGCGTGTCGCCACCCGTGGGGGATGTACATCCAGGCCGACGAGGTGCTCGAGTCGGGAGGCGCCCGGCGCCTGCGCGAGACGATCACCGCGGTCGACGCCGACCCGGCGGTCGAGGGCGTCCTGGTGGAGTACCTGCACTTCTACGGCGGATTCGACACCGTGGCGATCAACCGTCGCTGGTATCGCCGCGAATGCCGGGCGATCCGGCTCGACCCGACGCTCGACATCCACTCCTTCCGCGATGCCCAGGGCTTCCGGGTCGGCGCCGCCGACCGTCGGATCCGCACGGCCCGATCCGGGGTGCGCATGCACCACTATGGCTGGGCCCGGCCGGCGTGGGCGCTGGCGGCGAAGCGCCGCACCGACAACGAGATCTACCACTGGCGCGGGAAGATGGATCAGCAGCGCCCGCTGCTGCCGTGGTTCCCGGGCATCCGGCCGTTCACCGGCGAGCATCCGCCGGAGGTGCGCGAGTGGATCGCGGCGCGTGCGGTCGGCGACCGACTGGTCACGGCGCCACGATTCGAGCGGGAGCACCTCCGCCTGCTCGCGTCGAACGCCGTGGAGCGGCTGACCGGCTGGCGTCCCTTCGAGTATCGCAACTACACCCTGGTCGGTCGGTGACGGCACCGGGCACCCGGGTCGCCCTCCTGCTCACCACCCCGGGCTGGCGCGGCTCGGGCACCTCGTTTCGCAAGATCGCCGCGGGACTCCACCGCCGCGGGCACGATGTGGTGATGGTGGCCGGTGATGCGGAGGTGGCCGAGCGGCTGGCACAGCCCGGGGTCACGGTGCACCACGTGCCGACAGGCGACACCGGTCGCCGCGAAGTGGGCGCGGTGCGACGGCTGCTCGATGCCCATCGCACCCGGGTGGTCCTCGCCGATTCGCCGCGCGACGTCCGGATTGCCCGCTACGCTTCGCTGCTGCGGCGGCGCGCCATCGCGTGGCGGTACAACCTCTCCCGCCGCGACGTGCCACCCGACGTGCTGCAACGCTGGCTGTTTGGCGGCCTCGCCGCCGTGGTGCAACAGAGCCGGTTCGGTGCGGAGCGCCTGCGCACGGGGATGCCGTGGCTCCGGGTGCGCCGTGAGGTGACCATCCCGAACGGCTTCGACCTGGCGGCGCTGGCACCGGATCCCGAGGCGAGGATCCGCTGGCGCGCCCGACATGACGTCGGGACCGACGCGCCGGTCGTCCTCACCGCAGGGGCGCTGCTCGCAGAGAAGTCGCCCACTGTGGTGCTGGAGGCGCTCGCCGCGACCGGGGCCACGTGGGTGCTCGCGGGCGACGGACCACTCGCCGCGGACCTTGCCACCCGAGCCGGAGCCCTGGGCGTCAGCGTGGTGCAGGCCGGTCACCTCGACCCTTCGGCGCTCCACGAGGCGATGCAGGCCGCGGACCTCGTGGTGCAGCCGTCGCCGAAGGAACTGTTCCCGAATGTCGTGGCCGAGGCGATGGCGCTGGGCTGTGCGGTGGTTGGCGCCGCCGATGGCGCGACCCCCGAGGTGCTGGGTGATGCAGGAATCACCTTCGCCCCGGGTGATGCGGATGCCCTGTCGCGAATCGTCGCGGCGTGGCTTTCCGATCGCACGCGTCGGGAGCGACTCGGTGCCGCCGCCCGTTCACGGATTGCCGCGCGGTTCCCGCTGGCGGCGATGGAGGAGGGGTACGACCGGCTGGTGCGGGAGCTGACGGACTAGACGAGAATCGCGATTCGAGACTGGAGATTCGAGGGTGTTCCTCCAATCTCCAGTCTCGAGTCGCGAATCTCTTTAGAACGAGAAGCCGGCCAGCAGGAACAGCGCGCGGTTCTTGCTCGTCACCGAGTCGTCGTTGTCGTCGAAGATCTCGGACATGCCGACGGTGTAGCGCGCCTGGACCGAGAAGCGATTGAAGGCCACCCCACCGCCGACCGTGAGGCCGAGGTCGAGGGCGTTCTGCTCGCCATCGGTGATCTCCTCGCAGTCGGCTGAAGCCGAGACGCCGCCGCTGGTGGCGACGACATCGCATCCCGCCTTGATGCTGGCTGTGGCGCCGCCGAGGAGGAACGGCCGGGTGCTGCTGCCGCCGAGCTCGTAGTTGAGCAGCACCGGGATCTCGAGATAGCCGAGCTTGAGCTCCGCGCTGTCCTCGCCGTCGGAGATCTTGAAGCCCTTCTGTGCGTACATCCCGTCGATCTCCAGGCCGAGCATCGCGGAGAGCGGGAAGCGGGCGGAGAGGCCGGCCGCGAAGCCGGTGCGCGAATCGAGGGTGATCGAGATGCCCTCACCATCGACCGTCACCTTGCTCGAGGTGAGGCCGCCGAGCACGCCGAAGGTGGGTGCCTGGGCCTGTGCCGAGGCGGCACCGAGGACGAGCAGGGCGGCGGCTGCGAGACTGCGAGACGTCATGTGCTGGTTCTCCATTTCGGTTTCATCGGGCCCGGCGGGGGCGCCCGGCCGGTGGCCAAGATATCTCTACCGGGCTCAGAGGTCGATGGTCACCAGGAGCAGGAGGGCGCGATTGCGGGCCGTGAACCCGGCGGCCTCGTCGATGTTCGCGAGTCCGTGCTCGTAGCGGGCGACCAGTGCGACGTCGCGGTACTGCAGGCCGGTTGACGCGGCAACGCCGAAGTCGAAGGTCCGGTAGCCGGCATCCGGGCCATAGGCCTCGTCGCAGGACTCGGTGAACAGGTCGCCGTCGCTGAGCGTGCACGAGAGCATCACCGCCGCCATCGGTCCGGCGGCGACCCACGGCCGGGGGCCGGCTCCCTGGCCCAGGTCGAGGCGCGCGAGGACTGGAATGGCGAGGTACCCGAACCGCAGTGACGCGGTGCTGCCGGGGTCGCCGCCACCCTTGGTCAGGTAGAGGCCCTCGGCGGCAAGCGAAAGCCGTCCGCGCAGGGGGCGGCGGACGCCGAAGCCGAGGGCGAACCCGGTCCGCCGCTCGACCCCATCGGTGGCGCGCCCCTCGATCTCCTGGTGAAAGGTGGCGCTGACGCCGCCACCCACCGCGCTCACCCGCAGCTGCGCCGGAAGGAGGAGCGGCAGGCAAGCCAGTGCACCGACGAGGGTGATCGGGACGGCACGGCGCGACATCGAGCCTCCGGGGGCTGGTGGGGAGCCACGCCTGCCACCCTAGCGGTGATGGTGCGGCCCGGCAAGCCGGACCGGACCCGGGGCCGGTGCTGACTCGCTAGCTTTCGGGATTCCCGACACCTCGCCCGGAGGCCCGTCTCGTGCCGACCCACGACCTCCTGTTCACCTACGATTTTCCCCCGCTCGGCGGCGGGATCTCGCGCTGGATGGAGGAGCTCGCCCGGGGCTATCCCCCGGAGTCGCTGGTGGTCTCGACCGGCACGGTGGCCGATCAGGATGAGGTCGACCGCGCGCTTCCCAATCGGGTCGACCGCCTGCCGATCTCGACACACCGGCTCAAGACGCTCCAGGGCTTGCTGCTGTGGTCGCGCCGCGCGGCGTCGCTGGGGCGGGACCCGGCGGCGCGATTTGCGTGGTGCGGCAACATCCGGCCCGCGGGGTACCCGGCAAAGTGGGCATGGGAGCGGGTGGGGTTGCCGTACGGCATCTTGCTCCACGGCGGGGACTTGCTCCAGATCCGGCCCAAGTTGCGGCGGTCGGGGCTCAAGCGCCGGACCTACAAGCCGCTGTTCGATTCCGCAGCGGCGATCGTGGCCAACTCGAGGTGGACCGCCGATCTCTGCCGGCAGTTGCTCGCGGAGCTTCGCCTCGACGCCGCGGCCGAACGCGTGACCGTGGTGCCGCTCGGCACCGATCCCGATCGCTTCCGTCCCGACCCCGAGGCCGCGCGCGCGTTCCGGGCTCGCCGCGACCTCCCCGAGGGCCGCTGGCTGGTGACGGTCGCGCGCCTGGTGCCGCACAAGGGGATCGACACCGGCATCGAGGTGCTGGCACGGCTCGTCGATGAGCATCCCGACCTGCGCTATGCCGTCATCGGACGCGGCACGTACGGCGACGCGCTCATCGCGCTGGCCGAGGAGCTCGGCGTGGCCGACCGCGTGCACATCCTCAGCGACGTCGGCGACGACGAGCTCCCGGGGGCGTTCGCGATGGCAGAGGTGTATCTCGGCCTCTCGCGCGAGGTGGGCCTCGATGCGGAGGGGTTCGGCATCGCGCTGCTGGAGGCCGGGGCGTGCGGGGTGCCGGTGGTGGCCGGGGCGAGCGGAGGGATTGCCGACGCCGTCGCCGAGGGCGAGACGGGAATGCTCGTCACCCCGGGTGATCCGGAACCCGCCGCCGACGCGGTGCGCCATCTCCTCAACGATCCGGTGCTCGCGCGACGGCTGGGCGATGCGGCACGCACCAGGGTCGAGCAGCGGTTCACCTGGCGCCGCGTGGTGGACGACCTGCGCGCGCTCGCCGCCGCGCACGGCCGCTCGTGACGCCGGCGACATCGTCCACCACCCTGGCGGAGCTCCGCGATCGGGAGTTCGCCGCGGTGACGTCGCGCGGCGCCTACCTCAACAGCGCCTCCACCGGGCCGCAGCCGGCCAGTGCGCTGCGCGCCCTGGAGGAGGCCAATCGCGATCGTGGCGATCCGGTGCGCTGGACGGTCGAGCGGGCGAACGCGACACTCGACCGCTCCCGGGCCCTCGCCGCGCAGCTGATCGGGGCCGACGCGGACGAGATCGCCCTGATGCCCAACACCACCACCGGGATCAATGTCGCGGCGTGGGCGCTGCCACTGGAGCGCGGCGACGTGATCCTCACCTTCGACCGCGAGTTCCCGACCAACATCTATCCGTGGCTGGCGCGTGGACGCGACGGTGTCGTGCTGGAGCGGATTCCGGTGACGGAGAACGGCTGGCCGGACGAGGCGCGGCTGATGGCACGGCTCGGCGAGCCGAGGGTCCGCGGAGTCTGCGTCTCCCTCACCCAGTTCAGCACCGGGTACACGGTGGATCTCGAGGCGCTGTCCCGCGCCACCCGGGCGACCGGGACGTGGCTCATCGTCGACGCGATCCAGGGGATGGGACAGGTGCCGGTCGACGTCCGGCGCACCCCGGTCGACTTCCTCGCCAGCGGGGCACAGAAGTGGCTCCTCTCGCCGTGGGGCACCGGGTTCCTCCACGTCCTTCGCGGGCTGGGCCGCGTTCCGCGGCACCGACGACTACTCGCAGCTGACCGCCTACGACCCGGAGCCCTGGCCCGACGCGCGCCGGTTCGAGGTGTACACGCTCCCGGTGCAGGATTTCGTGGCGATGAACGCCGCGCTGGAACTGCTGCTCGACGTCGGGGTCCCGGTGATCGCCGCGCATGCGCGGGCGATCACGGCGCCGCTGCGCGACGCGGCTTCCCAGGGGGCGGTGCGCATCACCTCGCCGGGTGACCGGCCTCGCTCCGCGCTCGTGTGCGTGCGCTCCCGCAGAGACACGGCGCGCGGGCATGCGCGCCTGGTGGCGGCAGGGGTGAGCTGCTCGCTGCGGGAGGGATCGATCCGCCTCGCCCCCCACCTCTTCAACACGGAGGACGAGCTGGCGATGGTGGCGGACCTGCTGGCGGACGCGGCCCGCTAGGGCCGCAGCGTTGCGACCTTGTTGTACACCACGCCGATGATGCGGCCCAGCGCGTAGCCGAAGAAGAACGCGTAGATGAACCCGAGGAACGCGCCGGCCACGGTCACGCGGTAGCCGGGGAGGTACTCGCGCAGGAGGCCGAGGTGCTGGCCCACGTTGGGGCCGCCCTTGGCCACCAGTACGATGGTCGCGACGAAGAGCCCGACCCCGAGAAGGAGCCCGAAGGAGACGCCCCAGGCCTGGGCATTGAGGCGGAGGGTGACGCGCTGGAGCTCGCGCTCCTCTTCGCTGGTCAGCTGTTCCATCGGTGACGCTCCCGGCGCGGTGCGATTCAGATGTGGTCGAGGAAGTCCCGGGTGGCTGCGTAGTCGGCGCGCGCCCGCAGCACGATCAGCCGGATCCCCATCAGGACGTTGCGGCAGAAGGCGAAGAACCAGCCGAGCACGAAGCCGGTGAATCCTGCCCAGGCCGCCCCGAGCACGGCGCCGTTCCAGCTGAGCTCGTACCCCGCGAAGTAGGCGGAGAGCAGCTCGATCCAGTGCTCCGACTGCCCGCGCAGGAGCGGCACGGCGGTG
The DNA here is from genome assembly GCA_937961295.1 of uncultured Gemmatimonadota bacterium. Taxonomy (GTDB): domain Bacteria; phylum Gemmatimonadota; class Gemmatimonadetes; order Gemmatimonadales; family GWC2-71-9; genus Palsa-1233. The sequence goes on along the minus strand of CALGOK010000115.1, from coordinate 835 downwards.
AGCACAAACACCACGATGGCCGCTGCCACGCCGATGCCCGCGCCCATGGCCAGCTTGTGCAGCGGCGCGAAGGCGAGCTCGACCTGGTCGGCGGCGGTGGGGCGCTGGTTCATCGGGTGGCTCCTCGCATCGACGGCGCACCGGGTCGGTCGCCGCCGCACCAAGTTACCCCGATGCGATCCCGTGCGGCGAGGGTCGCGTTCATCGCGGCGCCTCGCGAAGCGAAGCAGGGCGGGTGCCGAGATGCAGCGCGATGCCCACGGCGGCCGCCACGGCGTTGCCCACGTAGTAGACGGCCTGCAGCGGGACCACGGCGAGGGCAAAGGCGACGCCTCGCTGGCGGAGGAACCACGCCAGGGTCGGCAGGTTCAGGATCGTCAGCAGCCCGAATGCCGCCATCGCGCCGAGCGCAGCCGCGGCGTTCCCGAGCACCAGGGCGAGGAGCAGCGCCGCAGTGCCGAGGCCGGCGAGCGCCACCTTCGCCCGCTCGACCGGCGTGGCGTTGAGCGAGGCCTCGCTGCGGCCGCGACGCTCGAGCAGCAGGCGCATCCACGGCACGCCGCGATCGCGCAGGTCGGTGCGGAGCATCTGCCAGAAGTTCCAGCGCTTGAGGTGGGTGCCCTGGATCGCGGGGTCGAGGCGGATGCGGCCACCGCGGTCGCGCAGGCGGTAGCCCAGCTCGATGTCCTCGATCTGCGGCCGGGGAAAGCGCTCGGTGTCGAAGCCCCCCACCGCCTCGAACGCCGCGCGCCGCACCGCGCCGCAGCCGGCCCAGAACGTCTCCGCCTCCCCGGCGCCCTGCAGGTGGACGTAGCGATGCAGCAGGTTGCGGTAC
>CALGOK010000114.1 GCA_937961295.1 uncultured Gemmatimonadota bacterium | reverse complement strand
CTCGTTCTTCCCGCCTCGGCCGCGCCGCAGGCGGCGCGGCAGCCAGCCGCGCGGCAGCAGTCGGCGCAGGCGCCGTCGGCGCTGCGCCTCTCGATCGCCGACGCGCTGCGGCTTGCCGATTCGGCCTCCGAGGAGATCGGCATCGCGCGGGCGGGGATCCGCGCCGCGGACGGGCGGACCGCGCAGGCAGCGAGTGGGCGGCTGCCGCAGCTCTCCGGCGCGGTGACGGACACGAGCCGGGGCCTGTCAACTGCACCCGGTTCCGTCCCAACCCGCCGCTGTCGGTGGCGGCGCGGCTCGACTCGCTCGAGCGCGGCCTCGACTGCACCGCCAACGGCAGCGGTGACATCGACTTCTCCCAGCTGCCGTTCGGCCAGCCCAACCAGTGGGCATTCGGGCTCGACCTGCGGCAGGTGCTGTTCGACAAGTCGCTGGGGGCCAGGATCCGCAGCGCGCGGGCCGGCGAGGACGCCGCGGATGCCGCCCTCGACGCCGCGCGGGCGGCGGCCGTGCTCGAGGTGGCGCAGGCGTACTACGACGCGCAGCTCGCCGACCGGCTGCTCGCGATCGCCGACAGCACGCTGGCGCAGGCGGAGCGGACCTTCCGCGACACCGACCTGGCGTTCCGGGTGCGCAATGTGGCCGAGTTCGGCCTGCTCCGCGCCACCGTGGCGCGCGACAACCAGCGGCCGGTGGTGATCCAGCGCCGGACCAACCGCGACGTGGCGCTGCTGCGGCTGCGCCAGCTGCTCGACCTCCCGACCGATCGCGCGCTCGAGCTCACCACCCCGCTCGGCGACACCTCGGCGGTGGCGCTGCCGGCGTTCGCGGCCGAGATGGCCTCGCGCGGCGACACCGCCATCTCCTCGCGCGCGGTCGTGCGCGCGGCGGGTGCCGGGGTGGACGCCGCGGAGGCGCTGCGCGATGCCGCGGCGGATTCGCGCTGGCCGACGGTGACGCTGTCGAGCGCCTACTCGCAGCTGACGTTCCCCGAGGACGTGTTCACCTGGAAGCAGTTCCTCACCGACTGGAACGTGGGCGTGCGGGTGAACGTGCCGCTGTTCACCGGCGGGCGGATCGGCGGCCAGGTGCGCGAGGCCGAGGCGCGGGCGGAAGAGGCGCGGCTGCGGCTGCGCCAGGTGCGCGAGAACGCCTCGCGCGAGGCGGTGCAGGTGCATGACTAGTTGGACGCCGCGATCGCGGCGTTCGAGGCGTAGCGCGCCACGGCCGAGCAGGCCACCAGCGCCTACGAGATCGCCGAGGTCCGGATGCGCGAGGGGCTCTCGACGCTGACCGACCTGGCCGACGTGCGGCTCGCCCGCGAGCAGGCCGAGGCGAACCGCGCGCTGGCCGCGCGCAACCTGCAGGTGGCCCGCCTGCGAGCGCTGCTGCTGCGCGACCTGCCGCTCGGCGCCGGCACCGCGCCGACCGGAAGCTTCTGATGACCCACTCCACTTCACGCGGCGCCGCGGGCGCCTTCGAGCCGATGATGCCCCAGAATCGAACTGCGACCCGACTGCTGTCCCATGCCGCCGTGGTGCTGCTGCTCGCCGCGTGCGGCGGCGGCAACGCCGAATCGCCGGATGGCGAGGCGCCGCCGCCTCCGCCGGTGCAGGTCTCGGCGGTGGGATCGGCGACGGTCGACAGCGCGCTGATCGAGAGCGGGCCGGTGCTCTCCGGCACGCTGATGGCGGAGCGCCGCGCCGAGCTGCGGCCGCTGGTGAGCGGCACCGTGCTGGCGGTGCCGGTGCGCGAAGGGCAGGCGGTGCGGGCCGGGGCGATGCTGGTGGTGGTCGACACCACGGTGCTCGCGGATCAGGTCCGCTCGGCGCGACTCGCGGTGCAGAGCGCCGAGATGGCGGCCGCCACCGCGCAGCGGAATTTCGATCGCAGCACCGAGCTGGAGCGCGCCGGGGCGATCGCCACGCGCGACCTCGAGGCTGCGCGTGACATGCAGGCGCAGGCGAGCGCGGTGCTGCAGGACGCGCGGGCCCGGCTCGCGGCCGCGCAGCAGCAGCTCGGTCACGCGGTGGTGCGCGCGCCGTTCACCGGCGTGGTGGCGGAGTTGCCGGTGAACGCGGGTGACGTGGTCCAGCCCGGCGGCGAACCGCTGGCGACGGTGGTCGATCCGTCGACACTCGAGCTCGAGGCGTCGGTGCCGGCGGCCAACCTCTCGACGCTGCGCCCCGGGGCGCGGGTGGAGTTCACCGCGGCTGCACAGCCTGGCCGGGTGTTCCGCGGCACGATCGCCCGGGTCAATCCGGCGGTCGACCCGACCACGGGCCAGCTCCGCCTCTACGTCCGGGTGCCGAATCCCGATCGCGCGCTCGCGGCGGGGCTGTTCGCCGAGGGTCGCGTGGCGGTCGAGTCGGTGCGCGGGCTGGCGATCCCGATCGCGGCGCTCGATGCCCGCGCGACGGTGCCGACGGTGAAGCGCGTGCGCGGCGGCGTGGTGGAACTCGCCGAGGTGACCCTTGGCGTGCGCGACGAGCTCGCCGAGCGGGTGCAGGTGACCGCGGGCCTGACGTTGGGTGACACGGTGCTCGTGGGCGCCGCCCTCGGCACGCCCGAGGGTGCGACGGTGCGCCTCGCGCCGCGCGACCGCTGATCGGTCGGGGAGCAGACAACCATGTGGATTTCCGATTTCTCGATCCGGCGGCCGATCATCACCATCACCGCGATGCTGGCGCTGGTGGCGTTCGGCATCGCGGCGCTGATCAACCTGCAGGTCGACGAGTTCCCCGACCTCGACCAGCCGGTGGTGGTGGTCCAGATCCCCTACCCCGGTGCGTCGCCCGACGTGGTGGAGCGCGAGGTAGTCGAGCCGATCGAGGAGGCGATCTTCGGCCTCTCGGGGATCGAACGGCGGCTCACCACGTCAAACGCGGTGGACGGCTTCGCGCAGTTCATGGTGACCTTCGAGTACACCAAGGACCCGACGCTCGCGTCGCAGGAGGTGCGCGACGCGATTTCCACCATCCGCGGCGACCTGCCGGGCGAGATGGAGGAGCCGATCATCACCCGGTTCGACTGGGGCGCGCAGCCGATCCTGTCGCTGACGCTCTCGTCGGACGAGCTCGACGCGCGCACCATCACCATGCTCGCCGACCCGGGCGTGGTGGGCGAGTTGCGCTCGGTGCCCGGGGTGGCGCAGGCGACGGTGATCGGCGGCAGCTATCCCGAGATGACCGTGGAGCTGCGGCCCGAGGCGATGCAGGCCGCGGGGGTGGGGCTCGACGAGGTGACCCGGGCGGTCGCGGCGCAGAACCTGGCCGCGCCCGTCGGGCGCCTCAACTCGGGCCCCAGCGAACAGGCGATCCGCCTGTCGGGGCGCCTGACCAGCGCGGCCGAGTTCCGCGAACTGGTGGTCGCGCAGCGCGGCGGGCGGCTGGTGCGCCTCGGCGACGTGGCCGACGTCCGCGAGGGGGTCGAGGAGCCGCGGACCAGCGCGTCGCACAACGGCCAGCGCGCGGTGGCGATCGACGTGGTCAAGTCGAAGGGCTACTCCACCGCGACGGTGGTCGAGCAGCTCAAGGAGCGGATCACCGCGCTGCAGGCCACGCTGCCGGAGGGAACCGAGCTGGCGATCGTGCGCGACGCCGGCGAGCGGGTCAACGCCTCGGTCAGCAACACCAAGAGTGCGCTGCTCGAGGGGGCGGCGCTGACCATCCTGGTGGTGCTGGTTTTCGTGACCTCGTGGCGCTTGCCGGAGCTGATCGTGCTGGCGCTGCCGATCTCGGTGCTGGCGGGATTCATCGGGGTGTGGGCGTTCGGCTACACGCTCAACTTCATGTCGCTCCTGGGGCTCACCCTGGCGATCGGCATCCTGATCGACGACGCGATCGTGGTGCGCGAGAACATCGTGCGACACGTGGGGATGGGGAAGGACCACTACACCGCCGCGCGCGAGGGGACGGCGGAGATCGGGCTCGCGGTCACGGCGACGACCTTCTCGATCATCGCGGTGTTCATCCCGATCGCGGTGATGACCGGCCAGTCGGCGCAGTGGCTGGCGCCGTTCGCGCTGTCGCTGTCGGGTGCGGTGCTGGTGTCGCTGTTCGTGTCGTTCTCGCTCGACCCGATGCTGTCGGCGTACTGGCCCGACCCGCACAAGGAGGAGCACGAGAAGTCGTTCATCACCAAGGGGCTCGACCGGTTCAACGCGTGGTTCGAGCGGTTCACCGAGACGTACGCCGGGGTGGTGGCCTGGGCGCTCGACCATCGCCTCTCGATGGTGGCGCTCACGCTGGTGACGTTCTTCGGGGCGATCTGGCTGCAGGGGGCGTTCGGCGGGGTCGGGTTCGTGCCGCTCACCGATCGCGGCGAGATCGAGGTGATCGTCGAGGCGCCGCCCGACGCCTCGCTCGACTACACGGTGGAGCGCACCGAGCTGGTGGCCGCGATCGCGCGGCGCCACCCCGAGGTGGCGTACACCTACTCGGTGGTGGGCACGCCGCTGCCGCAGCGGACGCCCGGGGTGGACCAGTCGAACATCTACGTGCGGCTGTCGCCGCGGAACGCCCGCGAGATCTCGCAGGCCGAGCTGGCGGAGACGCTGCGGCGGGAGTTCGCGCAGGTGGGCGGCGTGAACACGTCGGTGTTCGCCAGCGGCTTCGGCGGGGCGTTCAAGGAACTGCAGATGATGCTCAGCGGACCCGACGCCACGGTGCTGGCGCAGCTGGCCGACTCGGCGCTGGCGCTGGCGCGCACGGTGCCGGGGGCGGTGGACGTGGGGCTCTCGGCGCGCGGCGCGCGCGATGAGCTGGCGGTGGAGATCGATCGCGGGCTGGCGGGCGCGATGGGGCTCACGGTGGGCCAGATCGGCCAGGCGATGCGGGTGGCGTTCGCGGGACTCGATGCCGGCGACTGGGTCGACCCGACGGGGCGGACCCGCGAGGTGTACATCCGGCTCGCGCCCGAGGCGCGCCAGCGGGTCACCGACCTCGAGCGGCTGCCGCTCGCGGTGTTCGGTGCCGACGGCCGGGCCCGGACGGTGCCGCTGGGCCAGGTGGCGCGGATCGAGCGGCGCCCGGCGCCGGCCCAGATCGACCACCTCGACCGGGAGCGGGTGATCATCCTCGAGGCCAACACCTTCGGGCGCCCGCTCAACGACATCACGCTCGACATCAAGGCGGCGTTCGAGAACCTCACGCTGCCGCCTGGCTACACCATCAGCGAGGGCGGCTGGAACCAGGAGCAGAACAACACCTTCGGCGCGATCTTCATGGCGCTGGGGATCGCGGTGCTGCTCATGTACCTGATCCTGGTGGTGCAGTTCTCGTCGTTCCTCGACCCACTGGCGATCCTGGTGTCGCTGCCGCTGTCGCTGATCGGCGTGGTGATCGCGCTGATCGTGACCGGCGACACGCTCAACATCATGTCGATGATGGGCGTGATGCTGCTCATGGGCATCGTCACCAAGAACTCGATCCTGCTGATCGACTTCGCCAAGTGGGCCCGCGAGGAGCGGGGGCTCTCGATCCGCGACGCGCTGGTGGAGGCGGGCCGGATTCGGCTGCGACCGATCCTGATGACCTCGTTCGCGCTGATCGCCGGGATGCTGCCGGTATCGATCGGGCTCGGCGAGGGCGCCGACTTCAACGCGCCGCTCGGCCGCGCGGTGATCGGCGGCGTGATCACCTCGACGATCCTGTCGCTGCTGGTGATCCCGACGTTCTACGAGATCGTCGACAACTTCCGGACGCGGATGACGCGGTTCGCCGGGCGGTTCATCGGCGGCGCCGAGGCGTGGCGGCCGAAGACGGGGGAGTATCCGGTGGCCACCGAGTAGTCGGCATCCCGGGAGGTCTACCGGGCCGCGACAATGCGAAGGGCGAGGGGCGAGGGGCGATCCAGTGCAGGACCGCTCCTCGCCCCTCGCCCTTCGCATTGTCGCGTTTTGCCTACATCCCCTCCTCCGCGGGCGGCGGCATCATGAACGACATGTCGGTGCTGCCCATGCCGGCGCGCATCTTCCAGCCGGCGGAGTCCTTGCTGAACACCACCAGCCACGAGCCGCGGGTCGGTCCGCCCTCGGGCATCCCGGTCATCGACCAGGTGCCGCCGGCCATGGCATCGTCGGCGTCGAGGAACGAGACGAAGTCGGTGGTGACGCTCACCATCCCCTCGGCGGGCATCTGGGCCATGTCGCGCTCGAGGATCGCCTGGGCCTCGGCCGGCGAGGCGAGGTGCTCGCCGGTGGCGGCGACCTCGTGGTAGTCGGACGACATCATCGCGGCGATGCCGGCGGCGTCGCGGGCGTTGTACTTGGCGGCCCAATCGTCGGCCATCGCACGGATCGCCGCCTCGTCCTCGGCGGTGCCGGTGCCGGAGCTTCCCTCGGTGGCGGCGCAGGCCGCAGCGGCGGCCACGAAGGCGAGTGACAGGAACGCAGGGCGCAGACGCATGCGGATCTCCTCGTTCTTGGCGTGGGCATACGGGGCAGGGGTGCCGGAAGGGAACCCTGCGAATGTACCGCCGGGTCCCGAGGGCGCCAGACACGATGCTACCCCAGCATCGCCACGAGTTCCGGCCAGTGCTCGCCGATCCGGCGGCCCCACGCCGCCTCGTCGTGGCCGGCTCCCGGGTCCTCGACGTAGCGGAGTGAACCGCCCATGACCCAGCCGCGGTCGAGGAGCAGGTCGCGCATCCGGCGAGCGTCGAAGAGTTCGTCGTCGCCCTCGGCGGTGCCGATGTCGAGGTGGATGCGCCCGACCGGGGCCGGCTGCTGCCGCAGCCAGCGGAAGATCTCGCCGTCGGCGTACCAGAATGCCGGCGAGAGCGACCACGCCGCGCCGAACGTCGCCGCCCCGTGGATCAGGGCCCAGAGGGCGAAGAGACCGCCCATCGAGGAGCCGGCGATGGCGGTGTGGCGCCGACCGGGGAGGGTGCGGAAGCGGGCGTCCACCAGCGGCTTCACGGTCCGCACCAGCCAGTCGAGGAACGGGGCCGCCTCGCCGGGGCCGCGCACCGGATCGTCGAACGGCGAGTACTCGCGCAGCCGGTCGGGTCCCAGGTTGGGAATCCCGACCACAATCACGGGATCGCCCGCCCCATGCTCCTCGAGGGTCTCGAGCAGCCCCCAGTCCCCGGCGTAGCTGGTGGCTGGATCGAAGAGGTTCTGGCCGTCGAGGGCGTACACCACCGGGTAGCGGCGCGTCCCGCGCTGGTAGCCTGGGGGCGCGGCGACGAGGAGGTCGCGCACGGCGTCGCCGGGACCCGCGATGTCGGGGAGGACGTGGAGCACGGCGCCAATCCTAATCAGCCGCGGCCGTCAGGCCGCGGGGGTCCTCGTTCAGGACATCCCCGCGGCCTGACGGCCGCGGCTGCAGCAACCGATGCCGGTCAGAACGTCGCGGTGACGCCTCCCAGCACGCGACGGCCGATGACCGAGCCGCCGAAGAGGTGGTAGCGCTGCTGGTCGAGGATGTTGGTCCCGACGGCGAAGATCCGGAAGTTCGGGTTGAGCCGGTAGCCGAGCGAGGCGTTGAGGGTTTGCGACGCCGGGACGGTGCCGACGAAGACGCCGGCGGCCCAGTCGTACTCGCTCACGAACCGGGCGGAGATGTCGCCGTCCCAGCCGTTGGTGATCCCGGCGTAGGCCAGGGTGACGGTGCCCTTGGTCTCCGGGGTGTTGGGCAGCAGCTGGTCGCCGGCCTGCTGGCTCTGCACCTCGAAGTCGAACCACGAGAAGGAGCCATCGAGCCGGAACTCGTCGGTGAGCTGGTAGCCGATGCCGATGTCGATGCCGCGCTGGTCGACCTCACCCTCGTTGGCATAGCTCACGATGATCGAGGTGTTGCCGTCCTCGTTGCGGGTGAGCCCGAGGCCCGCGGTGAGGGTGGCAGGATTGGCCACGAGCGCGTTGCGCACCGCCGCCACGAGGGGGCCGCGGGCCTGCTCGGGGACGGCGGCCGGCGCGGTCCAGTACGGGAAGTTCGGGTTCACGCCCGGCAGCAGGTCGGTGACGAAGTCCTTGATGTTGTTCATGTAGGCGTCGACGGTCACGTACGTCCGCGACGACAGCGCGCCTTTCCAGCCCACCTCGTAGCCGATGGTCTTCTCGACGTCGAGGTCGCGGTTGCCGCGCGCGAACACCGGCACGGCGGCGGAGTTGGTGAACAGCTGACCCTGCGGCACGCCGGCCAGCGCCGGTCCGAGCTGCGGGTTGGCCCGGAGGCCGTTCTCGAGCGCGGTGAAGTTGGCCGGCGCGCCGGCGGCCACGCGGAGGAAGAACTCCGAGTAGTTGGGCGTCTGGAACGCGCGGTTGACCGTGAAGCGGAACGAGTGGTTCGCGTTGGGCGACCAGACGACGGCACCCTTGGGCGAGAACTGCCCCTCGAAGAGGTCGCCCTCGTCGTAGCGCACGGCGCCGACGAGCCGGATCTTCTCGGTCACGCGGTACTCGAGCTGGCCGTACACCGAGTACACCTTGTCGTGGCGATCGTCATCGTCAAGCCGCATCAGGGTGCCCGAGGTGTTGACGTTGTACTGCCGGAACGAGGCGCCGCCGATGAGGCGCGCATCGCCGTCCATGAAGTTGGTGTTGCCCTGCGCCTCGACATGGAAGATGTCTGACTTCTCCAGCAGCTCGGCACCTGACGCGAGCGAGTACTGCGGCTCCTTTGATTCGCGCCGGTTCCAGTAGCCGAAGACGTTGACCCGGTCGGTGTTGTAGGCCGCGCGGGTGTAGGGCCGGAAGCCCTGGGCCACCTGCACGCGGCCGATGCCGGTCACCAGCACCTCGTTCTCGACCTGCGAGGCGCCACCCTCGACGGTCACGGCGCCGCCGTTGTCGAGGTAGTAGTCGAGCCGGCCGCTGCCGTACATCGAGGTGACCGGATCGCGGTCGCCCTGCGGCGTGCGATCGGCGCCGGCACAGGCTGCGGTCTGGCCGCCGCAGGTCTGGCCGATCAGCGCACGGACCTCGGGGTTGCTCATCAGCGGCACCGTGATGTCGGTGCCTTCCACCGCCTCGGCGTACTCCTGCTGGATCGCGGTGCGATCGAGCAGGGTGCGCGAGCGCGACCAGCTGTCGCTGCTGGCGTAGCCGCCGTTGAGGCGCACGCCCCAGCGCCCCAGCCCGAAGGTGCCGGCCCAGCGGCCGTCGGCCTTGAACGACTCGAGCTCGCCGCCCGAGATCGAGAACTTGCCGCCCGGCGCCTCGCGCGGCGACAGGGTGGTCATGTTGATCACGCCCGCGAATGCGTTGGCGCCGTAGAGCGCCGAGCCGGGGCCGCGCACCAGCTCCAGGCCGCGCAGCTCGTCCATCGACACCGGCAGGGTGTTCCACTCCTGCGAGCCGAGGAAGGCGATCGCGAGGTCGCGACCGTCGAGCAGCGTGAGCACACGCCGGTTGAGCGACGAGTTGAAGCCACGCGCATTGATGTTGAAGTCGTTGACGCCGCTCTGGACGAGGTCGACGCCCGGGGCCTGCGCCAGCGCCAGCGGCGCCTGGTGCGTGGGCGCGGTGTTCTGCAGCACCCGCGGTTCGATGAGGGTGACGGCGGCGGGCGCCTCGACGATCCGCTCGGGCTCGCGCGACGCCGCCGACACCGTGAGGTCGGCGAGCGAGATCGGCTGCGGCTCCATCCCCACGTCGAGGGTCATGTCGCCGGTGACGTTCACCTCGCGGGTGAGCGGGGCGTAGCCGAGCCAGCGGAAGACGATCACCTGCGTCCCGGTGGGGACGCGCGCCAGGATGTAGCGGCCGTTCACGCCGGTGGCCGCGGCGAGCCCGGTTCCCTGGATCGAGATCTGGACCCCGGCGAGGGCGTCGCTGCCGCCGGCCTGGGTCACGGTGCCGCGGATGGTCGCGGTTTCCTGGGCCGCAAGGCTGCCTGCGCCGCCAAGCATGGTCAGGATCACGAGCAGGGCGAGATGCCGAACGTTCCTCTGGAACATGCGGGATACCTCATCGGAGTTGGAACGGGGGAGTTGGGGGGCCCCGGCGGTCCCGGGTTCAACTGAAAAGATGTGGTCCAATCTGCCAACGCGAAAGAGGCCCGGTGTCAGTCGGGTTTGAGACTGTCGCGGAACCGGGCCACGATGTCGGCCACCGGTTCCACCGTATCGATGGTCGCCACCGACCTACCGGCCTGCCAGTACTCGCGGGTTCCCTCCGGATCGTAGGAGGACCGGCGCAGCTGCCAGAGGGCACGCAGGGCGTAGAGGGTCCGCATCCAGTGCCGGGTGCGGCGGCCCCGGAGGAGCCGCCGTGCCAGGGGCCCTGCCCGGGTGCCGATCCTCGCGATCCATGGGGTCCGAATGACCGCCACGGGCACCCCGGTGATCCGCTCCGAGAGGACGATGTCGTCGGCATCGGCGTCGAGGATCGCCGCCTTGTAGGGTGCGCTGGCGTTGCACTCGGCGGTGGCGATGAACCGCGTGCCACACTGCACCCCGGCGTATCCCAGGTCGAGCATGGCACGAAACCCCGCGGCGTCGCCCACGCCACCCGCTGCCACGACCGGCACGCCGAACGGCGAGAGCTCGTCGAGCAGCGCGGCTGGATCGCGTGGCCCGGCGTGCCCGCCGGCGAGGTTGTTGACCGCGATCAGGCCGACGGCACCGGCGTCGACCCCCTTGGCCGCCCACTTCGCCTCGGTTGCGTCGTGGTACACCACCCCGCCATGCGGGGATACCCGGTCGACCACCCAGCGCGGGTTGCCAAGTGAGGTGATGAAGAACCGCACCCCCTCCTCGAGGGCGATGTCGACCCACTCCTCCATCCTTGCCCGATATCGTCGCGACGATCCCTCGAGGAGCGCATTCATCCCCACCGGTCGGCCACCGGCCTGTTCCCGGATGAACCGGAACCCCTCGCGGGCGTCCCAGCGGTGCACAAAGGTGAGCGAGAGTGGCTGCACCACCCCCAGCGCGCCTGCCGCGGAGATCGCCGCGACCAGCTCGGGATTGGAGCACGGGTACATCGGGCCGCCGATGAGCGGCAGCTCGGTGCCGGTGTGCGCGAGGAACTGCGCGGTGACGGGGGACGGGGGACGGCGGACGGGGGGCATCCCTGTTCAGGCTCCCCTTCGCGTGTCGAGCTGCCATGTCACGTCGGCATCGGCCACCAGCTCTCCCCTGCCGTCGTGGATGTCCGCGTGGGCAATCGCGGTGACCGGCTCGCGCACGTCCGGTGGCGAGGCCGATCCGGTGGCGGTGAGCAGGCCGCGCGCCTTGCGGTGATAGCGGATGGTGATCGCCACCGGGATGCCGCGCACGCCGGGGTCGAGCGCCGCGAGCATCGCCAGTCCGCTCGAGAGCTCGGCGAGGTTGGCGAGCGCCACCGCGTGCACGCTCTGCAGGTGATTGCGCACCCGGCGCCGGTCGCGCAGGGTGACCACGCTTTTCCCTGGCGCGACGGCCATGACCCGCGCGCCGATCGATCCCGAATACGGCACGCCGAGCCGGATGAGCTGCGCGAAGAGCCAGCGGCCCGCCGCGGAGCCGCCAAGGCGGCGCCAGAGGGCGAGGAGGCGGGAGGGGGACATGCCGGAAGGATACGACGACAGGCAGGCGCGCCGCTCGCGGCGCGCGGTGCCGGCATCGCGCACCGCGAGCGGTGCGCCTGCGATCGTCCCTGGTCCTAGCTCATCCCGCCGAGGATCGCTCCCATGGCGGTAAACCGGACGGCATGGTAGCCGCCGTTGATCATCAGGAGCGTCGGCCCGACGTTCTCGAACTGGTAGTTGGTGGCGATCGACCCGCCGACCCACACCGCGCCCGCAACGAAGCCGTAGAGCGCCCCGGTGGTCCAGCCGATGTCGGTGCCAAGGAACATCGCGAAGGTGTAGGCGGTGACGAGGCCAATCAGGAAGGTGACGCCGTAGGTCTTGGCGGGATTGAATCCCTGCTGCAGCTGCTCGGCGGTGAAGCCGTGTGCGGCCATCCAGGGCTTCCCGAACATGGGACCATACCACACGCCGCCGATCACGAAGGCGGCCAGGGTCGCAAGGAGGACGGCGAGCAGGTTGACCTGCGGCATGACGACTCCCGGGTGACGGGGCGGGGGAGGAGAGGATGCGGCCGCTGCAACGATCTGGCAAGGCGACGCGTTATCCTAGGGAGTTCCCCCCTTCGCGACCCTCCTCCAAGGCTGATGATGTCCCGCTCACGGCTGCCCATCCCGATCGTCGCGTTCGCCATCCTCCTCACCTCGGCGGGCTGCGCCGGCCGAAGCGCGCCCGCCCAGCCGGTGCCGGCCCGCGCCGTGCAGGACAGCGCCGCCACCCCGGCGCGCCAGGTGGCCCGGAGCGCTCCGCAGCCCTACGACAAGGTGATTCCCCGGGGAGCCTCGGCTGACAGCGGCCTGTTCCTGGTGCACCGCGTCGACGGCAAGGTGCTCTGGGAGGTGCCGGACTCGCTGCTCGGCCGCGACATGCTCTGGCTGACTCGGATCGCAGCGGCGGCGGAGGACCTCTCGCCGTTCACCAACGCCGGGTCGAACATCCACGAGTACCTGGTGCGCTTCGAGCGCGACGGCGACCGGATCCTGCTGCGCAGTCGCGGCACCCGCTACGTGGCCGACACCTCCCTGCCGATCGCGCAGTCGGTGGCCGCCAACACCTTCGCGCCGATCCTGCGCGCGTTCAAGCTCGAGGCGTGGCGCCCGGACTCGGGGGCGGTGGTGATCGACGTCACGTCGTTCCTCGACGATGACGTCGCCGCGATCAGCGGCCTCTCGACGGGGTTGCGGACGCAGTTCAAGGTGCGCCGCCTCGATCCGCAGCGGAGCTACGTGGCGAGCGTGAAGTCGTTCCCGCTCAACGTCGAGGTGCGCCAGGTGCAGACCTTCGACGCGGCGGAGCCGCCGTCGCAGGCGTCGACCGGCACCGTGTCGCTCACCACGGCGCAGTCGCTGGTGCTGCTGCCGCGCGAGCCGATGCGGCCGCGCTTCGCCGACGAGCGGGTGGGGTGGTTCACGCTGCGGCAGATCGACTTCGGATCGCCGGAGCTCAAGGCGGACGAGCGCCGGCTGCTCCAGCGCTGGCGGCTGGAGCCGAAGGATCCGGCGGCGTACGCTCGCGGCGAGCTGGTGGAGCCGGTCACGCCGATCACCTTCTATCTCGACCCGGGGACGCCGCTCGAGTGGCGGCCGTACATTCGCGCCGGGGTGGAGGAATGGAACAAGGCGTTCGAGGCGGCGGGGTTCCGCAACGCCGTGATCGCGCGCGACCCGCCGACGCCGGCCGAGGACCCCGAGTTCGATCCCGACGACGTGCGCTACTCCACCGTGCGCTACATCGCCAACCTGACCCGCAACGCGACCGGCCCGAGCGTGGCCGACCCGCGCACCGGCGAGATCATCGAGAGCGACATCATCTGGTACCACAACCACCTGCGTTCGTACCGCAACCGGTTGATGGTCGAGACCGGCGCGGCGAATCCGGCCGCCCGCACGCTGCGGATGGATCCCGACCTGATCGGCGAGACGGTGAAGCAGGTGATCGCCCATGAGATCGGCCACGCCATCGGGCTGCCGCACAACATGATCGCCTCCTCGGCGTACGACGTGGACTCGCTGCGCGACCCGTCGTTCACCGCCCGCAATGGCGTGGCACCGTCGGTGATGGACTACGCGCGGCAGAACTACGTGGCCCAGCCGGGCGATGGCGTGACGCGGTTCATCCGGATGATCGGCCCGTACGACCTGCATGCGGTGAACTGGGGCTACCGGGTGATTCCCGGCGCCGCCACGGCGGAGGCGGAGCAGCCGGTGCTCGATCGCTGGATCCGCGATCGCGCGGACGACGCGCGCTACCGCTTCTACGGTGGCGACGGGATGGACCCCCGGGCCCAGACCGAGGACATCGGCGACGACGCCGTCGAGGCCTCGACGCTCGGCATGGCCAACCTGCAGCGCGTGCTCCCCGAGCTGCCGGCGTGGACTGCCACGCCGGGCGAGAACTGGGACGACCTGGCCGAGCTCTACGGCGAGCTGGTGTCGAGCTACGCGCGCTACGTGGGGCACGCGATCACCAGCATCGGTGGCGTCGAGCGCGACGCCAAGGCGACCGACCAGGCGGGGCCGGTATACGTGCCGGTGCCCGGGGCCCAGCAGCGACGGGCGATGGCGTTCCTCGCCGAGCAGGTGTTCACGACGCCGCGATGGCTGGTGCCCGAGGCGGTGCTGCGGCGGATCGAGGGCGCCGGGGCAATCGACCGGATCCGCCAGCTCCAGGCGAGCGTGCTGGCGCGGGTGCTCGATCCGGCACGGCTGCAGCGGATGACCGAGCAGGCGGCGTACGGCGGCGACGGGTATCCGGCTGCGGAGTTGCTGGCCGACGTGCGCGGCGCGGTCTGGGGTGAGCTTGCGCGCGGGGCGCCGATCGATCCGTGGCGACGCGCGCTGCAGCGTGCGCACGTGGAGCGGTTGATCGCGCTGGCGGCACCGGGCGATGCGGCGGCACGCGGGGTGGACATGGCCACTGCCGAGGCGCCTCCGCTGGCGCGTCGCGAGCTCACGCTGCTCGACGCGGCGATCCGGGTGCGTGGCGATGCGGCCACCGCGGCGCACCTGGCGGACATCAAGGCGCGGATTGCGAAGGCGCTGGACACGGGAGACTGACAGCGAATAGCGAACGGCGAACAGCGAACAGCGAACAGTGAACAGCCCCAATCCCGGAGCTTGGTGATGCGCCTCCTGCCACTGGCCATGCTGGTCCTCCTGTTGGTGCCCTCGCCGGCATCGGCGATCCCCGTGTTCGCCCGCCGGTACAAGGTGAGCTGCCAGCTGTGCCACAACCCGGTCCCGGCGCTCACCGCCTTCGGCGAGCAGTTCGCGGCCAACGGGTTCCGGATGTCGCCGACCGAGGGTGCCCGTGACACGGTCGCCACCGGTGACGACCTGTTGTGGTTGCCGAGCGAACTGCCGCTGGCGTTTCGGCTCGATGCCTATGCCCAGGCGTTCTCGGGCGGCCGCACGGTGAGCGACTTCCAGGCGCCATACGTCCTCAAGCTCCTCGGCAGCGGGTCGATCTCGCCGAAGCTGTCGTGGTACATCTACGCGATGCTGCTCGAGCGCGGCGAGTACGGCGGCGTGGAGGACGCGTACGTGCAGGTCAATGACATCGGCGGCAAGCCGGTGGACCTGATGCTGGGCCAGTTCCAGGTCTCCGATCCGCTGTTCAAGCGCGAGCTGCGACTGATGTTCGAGGACTACGCCGCGTACCGCGCGAGGATCGGTGACGACCCGACCACGCTGACTTACGATCGCGGCGCGATGCTGGTGGCGGACGCGGCGGGGTTCGGGTTGACCGCGCTGGTCGTCAACGGCAACGGGATCGGGGCCGCCGAGGAGAACCGGCGCTTTGACACCGGGCCGGGCAAGGGCGGGGCGGTGCGCATCACGCGCGACCTGGCCGACGGGGTGCGCCTCGGCGGGTTCGCCTACCGCAACAGCAGCGAGGTCGATGGCGTGCGCAATCGCGCGACGATCCTGGGTGGTGACGCCACGCTCGCCCTCGGCGCCGCCGAGCTCAACCTGCAGTACCTGCGCCGCACCGACGACGACCCGCTGTTCACCGGAGCCAGGGTGGACGACGTCGCTTCCGAGGGCGGCTTCGTCGAGCTCCTGGTGCGGCCGGCCGGGAGCCGCTGGCACGCGTTCGGGCTCTACAACCTGGTCACCGCCGAGCTGCCGGTGCTGGACGTGCGGCTGGGAGGACCGGCCGGCGTGGACCGCTATGAGTCGCTCACGGCGGGGGTGGGCTACCTGGTGCGGCGCAACTTCAAGGTGAACGCGGAGGTCACCCGCGACATCGCGCAGGAGGGGACGCGGGTGAGTGCGGGGTTTGTCACCGCGTTCTAGACGGACGACCGAGGATGGAGGACAGAGGGGTTCCGCAAGTCATCCTCCGTCCTCCATCCTCCATCCTCCGCCATCCGTCCCGGTTCCATCCGGCGCCGTCGAAGGGGGTGGGCTTGTCAGGCGTCGCTCCGTGGCGAGATTCAGGAATGCCGATACGCTCCGTGGTTGCCGCGCTGCTGCTGGTGCTGCAGGCCGGCGTGCTGCCCGCCCAGGATGCCGCTGACACGACGGCGGCCCCCGGCCCGGGCGCCCCGGTGGTGGTGCACGGCGACACCGTGCTGCGGGTGCATGCCGCCCTGGGGCCGCTCACCCCCACCGAGCGCGCCGACGCGATCGCGGCGCGATTGGCGCGGCTCGAGCGCGACATCACCGCCAGCGACGACTCGATCTACGTGCTGGTGGAGGAGGGCCGCACGCTGATCATGCTCGGCGAGCGGCCGCTGATGTCGGTGCTCGCCGGAGACGCCACGGCCGAGGGGGCCAGCCTCGAGGCGACCGCGGCGCGCTACCGCGACGCGCTGGCCACGGCGTTTGCGGCCGGCTCGGGCGACTACCGGTTGCAGGCGATCATCCGTGGGCTCGCGTTCGCGCTGCTGGCCACGGCGATCGCCTTCGCGATCGGTTGGCTGCTGCACCAGGTGATGCTGCGTATCGAGCGCCTCGTCGGCTTCCTGCGTGCGTCGGGGCGGCTCCCCACCCTGCGATTCCAGAAGCTCGAGCTGCTCACCGCGGACCGGATCGCCGATGCGGCGCTCGGCGCGGTCCGCGTCATCCGGGTCGCGGCCTGGGTGGTGCTCGGCTACTTCTACCTGATCATCGTCCTGTCGTTCTTCCCGTGGACCCGCCCGCTCTCCGGGCGGATCCTCGAATACGTCCTTGCGCCGCTGTCGCTGGTCGGCCGCAACATCGTCGACTACCTGCCGAACCTGTTCTTCATCGCGGTCATCGTGCTGGTGACGCGCTGGGTGCTCCACTTGATCCGGTTCCTGTTCCGGGCGATCGAGGCGGGGACCATCACGCTGCAGGGCTTCGAGCGCGAGTGGGCGGAGCCGACCTACAAGCTGGTGCGCGTGCTGGTGCTGGCGTTCTCGCTGGTGGTGCTCTGGCCGTACCTCCCGGGCTCCGGCAGCGACGCGTTCAAGGGCGTGTCAATCTTCGTGGGCGTGCTGTTCTCGCTGGGTTCCACCGGGGCGGTGGCCAACCTGGTGGCGGGGACGCTGCTCACCTACACCCGTTCGTTCAACGTGGGCGACCGGGTGCGCATCGGCGACACGCTCGGCGACGTGCTGGGGCGGACGCTGCTGGTGACGCGGGTGCGCACGCTCACCAACATCGAGGTGACGATCCCCAACAGCCAGGTGATAAGCGGTTCGGTGCTCAACTACACCCGGCTGGCCGCCGAGCAGGGCGTGGCGCTGCAGGCGACGATCACCATCGGCTACGACGTCCCGTGGCGCCGGGTGTACGAGCTGCTGCTGGCCGCTGCGGCCGCCACCGAAGGGATCGTGAAGGAGCCGGCGCCGTTCGTGCTGCAGACGGGGCTCAATGACTACTACCCGGCCTATGAGCTGAACGCCTTCACGCACGACGCGGCGCGGATGCGGTTCACGCTTTCGGCGCTCCACTCGGCGATCCAGGACGAGTTCGCCCGCGGCGGCGTGGAGATCACCTCGCCGGCATTCATGGCGATCCGGAAGGGCGACGCCTCGACGATTCCGGACATGGGCCAGTGAACGACCTGTTCCAGCGGCTGGCGGACCTCGACCCCGGGGTCCGCGACCGGCTGATCGAGACCGCGGTGGTCATCACCGCGCTCTGGCTGGTGCGCTGGGCGCTGGGCCGCTTCCTCATCCCCCGCATCGAGCAGCCCGACCTGCGGTTCCGGGCGCGAAAGATCGTCACCTACACGGTGGTGATCACTGGCCTGCTGCTGGTGGGACGCACCTGGTCGGATGGCATCAGCGAGCTCGGGGCCTTCCTCGGCCTGCTCGCCGCGGGCCTCGCGATCGCGCTCAACCAGCCGCTCACCAACCTGGCGGGATGGCTGTTCATCCTGTGGCGGCGGCCGTTCCGGATCGGTGACCGGGTGGAGGTGGGCGAGCACCGCGGCGACGTGACCGACATCCGGCTGTTCCAGTTCTCGATCCTCGAGATCGGCAACTGGGTGGACGCCGACCAGCACACCGGCCGGGTGATCCACCTCCCCAACGCGTTCGTGTTCCAGAAGGCACAGGCCAACTACCACACCGCGCTCAAGCTGATCTGGAACGAGCTGCCGGTGATGATCACCTTCGAGAGCAACTGGCAGGATGCCAAGGCGATCCTCGGTGAGATCGTGCATCGCCACGCCCGCGGCACGGAGGGGTGGGACGAGGTGGGTCACGCTCCCGGCGGCGGACGGCATGCCGTGGCACGGCTCGAGGGACCCGCGACGGTGGTGACCAGCGTGGCCGATAGCGGCGTGGTGCTGACGCTGCGGTACCTCTGCCGCCCCACCGAGCGGCGCGGCACCGCGGAGAAGATCTGGGAGGAGATCCTGGCGGCCTTCGGCAACCGGGACGACATCGACTTCGCCTACCCGACGCAGCGGTTCTACAACAACCTCCGCGAGGGGAAGCCCCAGGCGCGCGCCGAGAGCTGACGCGCGCCGGGAACCCGCTTCCTCAGTTCCGCGCGAACCGCAAGTGCACGCCGCGGAGCCCCTCCTCGAGCTGCTGGAAGGTTTCCATCCCGCCCGCCACCGGCACGCCGGTGAACTGCACGCCACCGGCGGTGGTGAACTCGAAGTAGCCCATTGGTGAGAGCGCGCGGCTGGTGCCGGCGGTGGCAACCGTGCGGATCACCACGTTGCCGATCATCACGTTGCCCTGGAACTCGGTGCGGGTGAAGGTGCGGAGCACCAGCCGCTGCTGCCAGGTGCCGGCGGTCTCGTTCCAGCTGAGCGACCCCTCGTCGAGCACGGTGATCCGCCAGGTGGTGCTGTGCTCGCTCTGGTCGATCAGCACGCGCTCGATGGTGGTCGTCACCTCGCCGCGGTCGACGGCGACAAGCTGCCACGTGGTGATGGTGGGCTGCGGCGCGGTGACCGAGACCTGCGCGCTCGCCGAGCGCCCGCCGATGGTGGCGGTGATCACGGCATCACCGGCGGCCACCGCCTGCAGCTGGCCGAGGGTGTTGACCGTCACGATGCCGGGGCGGTTGGACGACCACTGGACCGGCAGGTTGGCGATCGGCTGGCTGTTGGCATCGAGCGCCACCGCACCCAGGACGAGCGACTCACCCACCTGCAGCGACGCCGTCACCTGCGACAGCATCACGCTGGCCACTGCGGGCGCGATCTCGGCGACCTCGGTGTCCACCCACGTGGACTTCCCTTCGCTGGTGATGGTGATCCTGGTGGTGCCGACCGAGACACCGGTCACGCGGCCGGTGTTGCTCACCGTCGCGACCAGCGGGTTGAGGGAGGCGTAGGTGACGGTCCGGCCGGTGAGGACGTTGTCGTCCTTGTCGAACAGGATCACCTCGAGGTCGTGCGTGGTGGTCATGGCCAGGGTGAGGTCCGCGGGGGACACCGCGATGGAATACACGGGGGCCGGTCCCGGGGGCGGGGTGGTGCCGTTGTCGCCGCAGGCGGCCAGGGTCAGGGCGGCCAGCGCCGCGGAAAGGATTGCTCGCATCAGGTACTCGTTCGTCTCATGGTGATCGCGTTCGGCTTCTCCGCCCCAGCGGCGGCGACGGGACGGAGGGCAGCCTCTGTGCCGAGACGGACCCGTGGCACAACATGTTGATATTGAATGACTTACGGTGGGATGTGTCGGCGGGAGGAGGGTGCCTGTCCAGAATTCTGGTCGGTTTGTGTCCCAACCGTGGGACGACTGCCTGCTCATTACCAGCGCTGGAGGTCCCTGGCGACGACCACGCGGCCGGTGAAGCCGCCGCGGCGCACTCCGTCGAGGAGGTCCTCGTCGGTTGCGCCCATCCGGACCGCGTGGGTGAGCACCACAAGCGCGGGGGCCGCGGCCCGGGCGAGCTCCCCCACCTCGACGTCGCTGGTGTGGAACGCCCGCATGTAGGCGGGCCAGAGCTCACCGCCGGGACGGTCCTCGGGGACGAGGTGCCGGGCGGAGTAGACCTCGTGGACCAGCACGTCGGCACCGGTGGCGGCCGCGCGGATCGCGTCGCTCGGCGCGGTGTCGCCGGAGATGACGATCACCCGATCGGGTGTCTCGATCCGGAAGCCGTACGAATCTGGGAAGTCGCCGTGGGGGACCGGGATGGCGATGACGCGCACGCCGGCGCTGTCGTAGACCACGCCAGGCGCGAGGGTGCGGACGGTCACGCGTTCCCCGCCGGCCGGCTCGCGCTCGAGCCCCTCGGTGCGCACGCGGATGTCGATGCTCCACGCACGGAGGAGGTGCTCGATCATCTCCCCGGTGCCGGGTGGTCCGTAGATCGGCATCGGAACGGTGCGCCGCATCACCCACGAGGTGAGGATGAGGTCGGGGAGCCCCACGGTGTGGTCGCTGTGCAGGTGGGTGAGGAACGTTGCCGTGGGGCCGCTGACCGGGAGGCCCGCCGCCGCGAGTTGCTGCATCACCGCGCGCCCGGCATCGAAGAGGAACACCCGCTCGCCCACCACCACGGCGGTGGCCGGTCCGGCCTCGTCGGGATGCGGCCGCGGCATGCCGGTGCCGAGCATGACCACTTCGGTGCGCGCCGCCTGCGGGGCGGCGGCCGCCGGTGCACCGCTCGCGAGCGCGGCAGCGAGGGTGAGCGCGCGCCTCACGCGGCATCTCCCGGTGC
>CALGOK010000113.1 GCA_937961295.1 uncultured Gemmatimonadota bacterium | reverse complement strand
TGACGTTCGGCAGTGCGATGGTCACCGTGGTCGTGGTGTTGCCGACCGTGTGCTCGCCGCTGAACTGGATCGCGTTGCCGTTGCGCGAGGCCGTGATGTCGAGGCTGCGCGGCGAGAAGTCCGCCCCGCCCACCGTGGCGGTCATGCTGCTCGAGGCGCTGCCCGATCCGGTGGGGCCGTCCGTGCCACAGGCGGCGAGCAGGAGGACGAGGGTGGCGGAGGCGGCGATCCGGAACGACATGGGGGAACCTCGGGGAGACGGGTGTCGGTCGATCGGCCCTGGAGGGTGAGCCGGACCCGAATCATCCGTCCCCGGCGGCCGACTGGCAAGCACCCGGGCGGTTCGCGTCCCGTTCAGGTCCCGCCGGAAACGCTCCCGGGGTCGGCCGGCGCCCCGATCGTGTCGAGAAAGATGCGCGCGAGCAGCTCGCGCCTGGTCCGGACCCCAACCTTGGCGCACGCGTTGCCGACGTGTTCCTGAATGGTCCAGGTCGAGAGCCCCAGGTGTGTCGCGATCTCGCGCGTCGACTCGCCGCGGGCGATGCGGACGAGCACCTCGCGTTCCCGAGGGGAGAGGCCGTAGAGCCGCGCCAGCGTGGTGCCGGCCTCGGCCGGGTGCTCGGGTGCCAGCAGGACCGTGGTGAGCGGCGCCTGGTCGGTGCCGCCCTGGTTCCGCGTGGCATAGAGCGTATAGCGCTGCCCCGTGCGACCCCGGGCCGACAGCCGCGCCTCGGCCGTCACGCCGGGGTCGGTCCTGGCGCGTGCGGTCTGCCACTGCAGCAGCAGCAGGACGCTCCCGATGACGGCCGGCAGCGGACCGGGTTCATCGGCCGCCGAGCGCAGGTCCTCGAGGATCTGTTCACCGGCCCGGCTGACGAGCACCGGTTGGTCGCGCGCGTCGAGCACCACCACCCCAGGTCGCTGGGTCACCGTTGCCTCGTCCATGCATTGCAGGCCGTTGTCGATGACTGCCGCACGGCGCAGCCCGCGCGATGCGTGCGGCGCGACCCGTCGGACGAAGGCCGCTTCCTCGTCGGTGAACGGGGGGTCGCCAGCGGTGCGGATCAGGCAGGCGTATCCCCAGAACCCGCCGCGGTGATGGAACACCCCGCGCATCCGCTGCTGCACGCCATCGCTCTTGAATAGGTCATGGAAGTACGCCGAGTGCCGGGTCGACACCAGCCGTCCGGCTCGGGTGTCCTCGATGGTGCTCATCGCCTCCTCGACCGGGTAGAACGCGTCGAGGTACTTGCGCTGGAGTGCGGGCGGAATCGAGTGGGACCAGTAGTCGGTGGCCAGCCCCACTTCGGGGTCGAGGAGGTTGAGCGAGTACATCGACGTCGGCACCGCCCGCGCGAGGTGCCCGCCGATGAGCTCGCGCATCCTGATCGAGTCGAGCGGAGCGGCGGCGGCGTCGCGGATCCCGGCGAGGGCCTGATCGGCGATGCGCTGGCGGGGGGTGGTGCGCCTGGCGGGCATGGGGCTGCTGCTGGATCCTGACCGGGTCGAGGCCGAAGCTATCGGGCCCGCCCGCGGCTCGCCATCCCCCACAAAGGTGGGGGTGACGATCGGGCGGGTCGGCGTGAAGGCTTGTCGGTTCGCGCCGCCGGAGGCGGCGGCCGAAGGTCCCCTGCCAGAGGAATGACGATGACCGAAACGCTCGCATCCCCGTACCAGCTCCCCGCCGGGGAGGGGTGCCAGCTCGACACCTGGTTCTTCGGCTCCGTGATGCGAATGCTCGCCACGGGAGCGCACACCGGCGGGGCCTTCGCCCTGATGGAGCAGCACTGTCGGCCGGGATTCGAGAATCCGTTGCACGTCCACCATGCGGAAGACGAGGCGTTCTTCGTGCTCGAGGGGACCCTGGAGCTGTTCGTCGGCGAGTCGCGGCTGGTCGCGGGCCCCGGCAGCTACGTGTGGGGGCCGCGCGAGGTGCCGCACGGCTTCCGGGTGCACGGCGACGATCCCTGCCGGCTGCTGCTGCGCGCCACCCCGTCGGGGGTTGACGCGTTCGTCGCGGCGCTGGGCGTCCCGGCGGCCGGTCCAGGCTTGCCGCCGCCCGGTCCGCCGCCGATGGATGCGCTGCTTGCCGCCGCGGATCGGCACAGGATCGAGATTCTCGGACCGTTGCCGGACTAGCGAATCGGCTCGTGGCGCGGGCCGGGTCCGGTTTCCCCGGCCCGGCCCGGTGGCTACCTTTTGGGGGCTCGGAGGGCAGGGGACCGGCACGCAGCCGGAATCTCCGGCCCTCCGGCGCACGTACCGGGGCGGTAGCTCAGCTGGGAGAGCACCTGCTTTGCAAGCAGGGGGTCAGGGGTTCGAGCCCCCTCCGCTCCATCACCATGTTCGCGGCCGCCGCGGCCCGTCCCCCACGCCAGGTTCCCCATGCGCCACGCCCCGCTGCTCGCCACCCTTGCCCTCGTCCCGATCCTCGCCGGGTGCGGCGGGCTGATGTCGGTGGACGACGCGCGCCGCGCCGACGTGGCCGCCGTCAACGGGGTCACCCTCGACGGCGCCACGCTGGAGCAGCTGCTGCTGAGCGCGCCGTCGCAGGTGCCGCCGAGCATGGAAGCCGCCAGCGTGTACGTCTCCGCGTTCATCGACGCCGCACTGCTCCGCCGCGCGATCGTCCGCGGCGTCCCGCTCAGCGACTCGGCCGTGGTCGAGCGCGTGATCATGCCCGACGCGGTGCGCGGCCAGATCCTCACGCTGCTGCAGCAGCGCCAGGACGGCATGCCGGCGGTCTCCGACGCGCAGGCCGACTCGCTGTCGCGGCTCGGCTCGGTGCGCGTGTTCCAGCACATCCTCTTCCGCATCCGCAATCCGCAGGACAGCGCCGAGGTGGGTGCCGCGCTGCGTCGGATGGAGGGCGTGCTGCGCGAGCTGCGGGCCGGGACGAGCTTCGCCGCGATCGCCGCACGGGTGTCGGAGGATTCTACCACGGCGCCGGGCGGCGGGATCCTGCCGCCGCTCACCCGCGCGGAACTGCCGCAGGGTCGCTTCGCCGACCTCGCGTGGGGGCTGCAGCCCGGCGAAGTGTCCCAGGTGGTCGGCTCGCCGGCGGGGGTGCACCTCGTGCGCCGGGTGTCGGTCGGCGACGCGCGGCCGGGGCTCAAGGAATGGCTGGCGCCGCGCCTCGCACGCCGCGCCGACTCGACGTGGGCCGACTCGCTGACCAGGGCGGGCAACCTCGTGGTCGCCGCGGATGCCGCGGACCGGCTCCGCACCATGGCCATCGAGCCGTTCCACGGCGGCGGCGACGCGCCGCTCGCCACGTGGGACGGCGGGGAGCTGAGCGCCGACGAGGTCCGCTCATGGGTCGGGGTGATGTCGTCGATCGATCGCGCGACGCTGCCGGTCGCGTCGGACTCGGCGGCAAACCTGTTGCTGCGCCAGCTGGCGGAGCGCGAGATGGTGTGGGAGGTGGCGAGTCCCGATCGCCGGCGCGTGACCCCGGAGGCCTGGGAGGCGCTCGCGCCGCAGTATCGCCAGATCCTCACGGCGATCATCGAGCAGTATCGCGACGCGCTCACGCTGGGCGACAGCAGCGCGGCGGTGCGCACGTTCGTCGCGGACGTGACCGCCGGCCGCCGGCCCTACCGTCCGCTGCCCGGCGCGCTCGGCAGCGTCCTGCGCAGCGACGCGGAGGTCACGGTGAACCAGGATGCGATCGAATCGATCGTCGCCTCGGCAGCGCGGCAGTGGGAGACGCGCAACGACACCACCGAGGCGGCGGCCGGCACGCCGTGAGCTGACGCGACAGGCGAAGGGCGGGGGGCGAGGGCGCACGAGCGCTCCTCGCCCCCCGCCCTGTGCGCACCGCCCGTCGCGCTAGCCGCCGGAGGCGCGCTGCTCGGCCTCGCGCCGCGCGCGCACCGCGAGCAGCTGCTGCAGCCGGCGGCGCTCGGGCACGGGGAAGGGATGCCGTGGCGAGAGCCGGCGCCAGCCGTCGGGACCATGCCCGACCCAGAGGACATCGAGGACCAGCACCAGCTCGCGGGCCAGCGCGGTGAGCGGGCACGCCAGCGCCGCCGAGCGTTCCTGGGAGAGCGTCATCTCGGCATGGCCGCTCTTGCGATCGGCCCAGCTGTGGATGCGGAGGTGGACCACGTCCTCCTCGCGATCGAACGTCCACTCGTGCACGCCGGGTGCGTCCTCGAGCACCAGTGACGCGTGATCGGCCCCCTCCATGAGGGTGATCACCGCGCGCGCGAGGTCGCCGATCGCGTCGGTCTCGTCGGTGGCCTGCATCGCCACGCGCAGGTCGTCGGCCTCGAGGGCGACCACGGCGCGACCGGGCGTGGTGAGCGAGTAGCGAAGGGAAAAGGCCATGGAGGTCGGGTGACGGTGGACGGGTGGGCCGCTGCGTGCCTGAAGTATCGTCCCGTCCGGTGCCCGGAGACAGGGGCCGCGGCGGGGCAGTTGCCGCCACCGCGCGCCGCCGCGATCTTCGGCCACCGTGACCGACGACCTCCTCTGGTGGCTCCTGCTGCCGGCCCTCGCCGGCCTGGCCATCGCCCGCCCCGCCGAGCGGGGGCCGGTGGTGGCGCGCGTGGTGGTGCTGGCGTTCGCGCTCGGCACGCTGCTCGCCGGCGTGGGTGGGCTCGCGACCGCCGAGCTGCGCGGCTACGCGCAAGCGTCGCCCGGGGGCGCACTGTTCGTGTCGCTCTCCACCGGCATGCTGCTCGGCGGGATGCTGCCGTGGCCGCCGCGCGGGTGGCGGGCCTGGATCGGCGCCGCACCGCTTGCCGTCGCCGGACTCGTGATCGCATGGCCCGCCCTGCGCGCGGGACCGTACCTCCTCGGCGCCGTGCTCGCAGCCGTGCCGACCCTGCTGGGTGATGCGTTCCCGTCGCGCTCGGCGGTGCTGGCGATGTCGCGCGATCCCGTCGCACATCGCCGCGCCGGGTGGCTGGTGCTGGTGCTCGCGCTGGCGGTCTCGCTGGCTGGATCGCTCGGCGCGATGCTGCTCGCCCCGATCTGCGGGTTGGTGGTGGGCCTGATCGTGCGGCGGAGCCTCCCGCGCGGCCGCGGGCAACTGGTGCTCCCGGCGGTGGCGGCCGTCGCATCCCTGCTGCTGGCGTGGCTGGCCCTCACGATTGCCGGTGACGCCCTGGCGGAGGCGGCGACGTTCTTCACCAGTGCCCCGGTGTCGCCCGCCGCGGAACGATGGCTGGCGCTGCTGGGCGTCGTGGTGGTGCTCGCGATGCTCGCGCCGTGGCCGCTCGGCCGGTTCGGGCTGGGCATGGCCATGGCGCCGGCGGCGGCGGTGCTCGCCTACCGGGTGTCGCTCTCGGTGGCACCGGCAGCGCTCGGCGACTGGTTGCCGCTGCTCGGCATGCTGCTGGTGCCGCTGGCGGTGCTCGCCGCACTTGGCGGGCGGTGGCCCGAGGCGCTGGTCATCGCGTCGGTGCTCGCCGCGCTGCGGCCCGGCGGGTTCGCCATTGCGGGTGCGGTCGCCGCACTGGGCGCGGCCCTGGCCATCACGGCGAGCAGCGGTGGTCGGAACATCCTCCGGCCGGGACGGGTTACCTTTGCCGGGGCGTGGTGGCTGGCTGCGCTGGCCGCCATCGGGTGCGGCGCGGCCGCGCTGGCGCTGCTCGCGCACGAGGTGGTGCTTGCCACGCTCCTGACCGGCGGCCTCGCCCTCGCTGCTGCGCGCGTCCGGCCCGCCGACGCCTGATCACCCTCGCCGAAAACCCGCACCGGGATTGTTCCCATGGCTCACTCCGTACCGCCACTGCCCTACGACTACAACGCGCTGGAACCGCACATCGATGAACAGACGATGCGGATCCATCACGACAAGCATCACGCCGCCTATGTCAGCAAGCTCAACGCCGCACTCGAGGGTCACGACGACCTCCTCGCGCTGCCGGTGGAGGCGTTGATCGCCGACCTCGCCAAGGTGCCGGAGGCCAAGCGGGGCGCCGTGCGCAACAACGGCGGCGGGCACGCCAACCACACCCTGTTCTGGGACGTGATGCAGCCCGGCGGCGGCTCGGCACCCGAGGGCGACCTGGCTGCCGCGATCGAGAGCGCGTTCGGCTCGTTCCAGGCGTTCCAGGAGAAGTTTGCCGACGCTTGCGCGACACGGTTCGGTTCCGGCTGGGGCTGGCTGAGCGTGGGAGCGAACGGCCAGCTCGTCGTCGAGAGCACCCCCAACCAGGACTCGCCGCTGATGGAGGGGCGCACGCCGATCCTCGGCTGCGACGTCTGGGAACACGCCTACTACCTCAAGTACCAGAACAAGCGCCCCGACTACGTGAGCGCGTGGTGGAACGTGGTGAACTGGAGCGTGGTGGCGCGGCGATTCAAGGCGGCGGGTTGAGCGCGGTGCCGCAGCCCGGCACCCCGGCGCCGGACTTCACGCTGATGTCCACCGCCGGCGAGCCGGTGACCCTCTCCGGCTTCCGCGGGGACCAGGCCGTGTTGCTGGCGTTCATTCCGGCGGCGTTCACCAGCACCTGCACGGCCGAGCTCTGCGAATTCAGCGAGGACTACGGTCGCTACCAGGATCGCGGGGTGACGGTGTTGCCGATCAGCGCCGACCTCGTGCCGGCGCTGCGGGCGTGGAAGGCGCAGGAGGGGCTCACGGTCGACCTGCTCAGCGACGTGCGCCGGGAGGCGTCGCGCGCCTACGGCGTGCTCGAGGAGGCGCGGTTCCAGGCGCGCCGCGCGTACTTCCTCATCGACCGGGACGGGGTGGTCCGGTGGTCCCATGTGGAGGCATCCGGTGGCGACAAGCGGGCCACCGAGGAGCTGCTCGCGCAGATCGAGGCGCTTGCCTGACCGCGCGCGGCGGGTCCACCCGGCACCCGGCGGGAGGCCGTCGTGGATGAGCCGATGACCGAGGCGCGCCCGGTGCCGCCGCCGCTGG
>CALGOK010000112.1 GCA_937961295.1 uncultured Gemmatimonadota bacterium | reverse complement strand
GGCCCAGGTGATCTTCGCGTGCGACCGCCATCTCGCGGCCGACGAGGTCGCCGCGCGCCTCCGCGCGGGCGGCACTCCGATCGGCACCGCCACCATCTATCGCGCGCTCGACACGCTGGTCGAGGCCGGCTTCGCGCGGGCCCACGACTTCGGCGAGGGGTTCCGCCGCTACGAGCCGGTGGTGCCGGGCCGTCCCCATGGCCACCTGATCTGCACCCGCTGCGGGCGGGTGACCGAGTTCGCCCTCGACCGGCTCGAGCGGGCGCTGCCGCTGGTGGCCGATGAGCACGAGTTTCTCGCCGAGCGGTACCGGGTGGAGCTCCACGGGCTCTGCCGCGAGTGCCGGCGCAGCGGTCCCGGTGCGCTGGCCCGCGCGGGGCGGCCGCGATGAACGACGGGCCGTCGCTGGGACCGCTGGTGGCCTTTGCCGGTGGCCTGCTCTCGTTCCTGTCGCCGTGCGTGCTGCCGCTGGTGCCGTCGTACCTCGGCTTCCTCACCGGCATGACGCTCGAGGAGATGGAAGACCGCCGCCACTGGGCGTTCTGGCACGCGCTCCTGTTCGTCGGCGGTTTCTCGCTGGTGTTCATTTTGCTCGGTGCCGGCGCCACCGCGCTCGGCGCCACGCTCACCTATCACAAGATGACCATCGCGCGGATCGGCGGCGTGCTGATCATCGCATTCGGCATCTACGCACTGGGATTCGTGCGGTTCGGCTTCATGGAGCGTGAGCGGCGCGTGCACCTCGACCGCAAGCCGGTGGGGTTCCTCGGCTCCGCGCTCGTGGGGATGGCGTTCGCGGCGGGATGGACGCCGTGCCTGGGCCCGATCCTCGCCGGCATCCTCACGCTGGCGGGGACGACCGAAGACCTTGGTCGCGGGATGGCGCTGCTGGCCGCGTACTCGGCCGGGCTGGCGGTGCCGTTCCTGCTGGCAGCGCTGGCGGTCGACCGGTTCCGCGACTGGTTCACCCGGTTCCGGCGCTGGCTGCCGTGGGTCCAGCGGGCGAGCGGCGTGCTGCTGATCATCGTGGGGCTGCTGCTGGTGACGGGGGAGTTCACCAGGCTGGCCGCAATGCTCACCCGGCTCACCCCGGAGTGGCTGCTCGAGCGGCTTTGAGCGGGGGATGTGCGCCGATTCACGAGGTCGGCGTCCTACCGAGCAGGGTAACGACAACAGCGGTCGACGCGTCTCGCGTCCTAGCGGGCAGGGTGGCGAGACCAGCGGCCGGATGGGCGCGCCGGGGAGCCGACCCCACATTCAAGGAATCATGGACACCAGTGGTCTTCGCGACCCGCAGGGACCCTGCGGGTACCCGGTGGTGTCTGGAGGGATGGGCCGAGGCCCGGCCCCTTACCACGGAGAGGACATGTCACGAGGGAACACGTACCTGGCGGCGACCCTGGCCCTTGCGGTGGCCGCGTGCGGTGGTGGCGACGCGTCACTCGAGCCGGACGAGACGGCGGGACTGGCGGACTCGCTGGTGCCGATCGCCGATCAGCCCCTGCTCCCCGACACCACCCCTCCGGCGCCGCCGGAGACGGTGATCGTCACGCGCCCGGCGCCGCCACCGGTGGCTGCACGTCCGCCGGCCCAGCGCCCGGCGCCGCCTCCGGCCGCTGCGCCGGCGCCACCTCCGGCCCCGGCCCCGGCACCCGCGCCGCTCATGCTGGCGACGGGCACCGAGGTCGGCACGACCACCATCGACTCGATCCACTCGCGTTACAACAAGGTTGGTGACGCGATCCGGGTGCGCGTGAACCGCAACATCATCGACGGCGAGGGCCGGACGGTCATCCCGGCCGGCTCGGTGATCACGCTTGGCATCGTGGAGATCGCCCCCGCCGCCAACAAGGGCGGTGCCGGCACGCTGGTGCTGGCCGCGCGCAACGTCACGATCGACGGCCAGACCTATCCCGTGACCGGGCGCGCCACCGACTTCGAGTACGAGCTCCGCGGCCGCGGCGTGACCGGTCGCGAGGTGGCGAAGACCGGTGCGGGCGCCGTGGGTGGTGCGATCATCGGCCGCGTGATCGGCGGCAAGAAGGGCACCGTGGTGGGCGCGATCGGCGGTGCCGCGGCCGGTGCCGCGGTGGCCGACGCGACCCAGGATCGCGACGTGGTGGTCACGGCCGGGAAGCCGATCCTGATCACGCTGCGCGACGACTTCCGTCTCGACGCGGAGGGTTGACCATGCGGACCATGACGCTGCTCGCCGGCGCGCTGGCCCTCGCGGCCTGCACCGGCGGCATGGGAATGGGCGGCGACGATCCCGAGCTCGGCGAGGGAACCCGGATCGCCGCCACGGCGACCGAGACGGTGTCGTCGGAGACGCACAAGGCCGGCGACAACCTGGTGGTGCGTGTCGCCGCCGACGTGGCCGACTCGAATGGCGTGGTGGTGATCCCGGCGGGCGCCGAGATCACGCTCACGATCACCGAGATCGCCGCCGCGCCCAACAAGGGTGACAAGGGGACGCTCACCTTCTCGGTGGGCGACATCACCATCAACGGCGAGACGCACGGGCTCGATGCCACGGTGCTCGATTATGCCTACGACATGAAGGGCACCGGTGTCGGCACCAGGGAGGTTGCCAAGACCGCCGCGGGCGGTGCGGCCGGCGCGATCATCGGCCGGACCGTGGGCGGCGAGAAGGGGACCATCCCCGGTGCGATCGGTGGCGCCGCCGCCGGCGCGGCGATCGCCGACTACTCGCAGGACCGCAACATCGTCGTCGCCGCGGGCAACCGGGTGACGCTGGAGCTCAGGGGAAGCTTCGACGGCTGAAGCCGTCGGCAGCGACAGCGCGAAGGGCGAGGAGCGAGGGGCGGATGGTTGCGCCCTTCGCCCCTCGCCCTTCGCGCTGTCGCGTCAGTACCCCGCGCCCCCTCCCCCTGCGCGCGGATCGCTGACTCCCACCCACCCTCGCGGGGTGCGCATGATCGCCTGGAAGTCGCCCCAGCCGCCGCCGACGTCGAGCGTGTGGCCCATCGCGCGGAGGGCGTCGAGCGTGGCCTCGCGGTAGCCGTTGGGGCCTTCCAGCCGCAGCTGGTCGGGAAGGGCCTGGTGGTGGCTCCGCGGCGCCTCGACCGCCTCGGCGAGCGTCATGCCATGGTCGATCACGTTGGTGATCACGTGGAACACCTGGGTGATGATCGTCGGCCCGCCCGGCGAGCCGACGACCATCTTGAGCGCGCCGTCGGGTCCCACCACCACGCTCGGCGTCATCGCGGAGAGCATCCGCTTGCCGGGCTCGATCGCGTTGACCTCGCCCTGCACCAGGCCGAATCCATTGGGACGGCCGGGGGCGGCGGCGAAGTCGTCCATCTCGTTGTTGAGCAGGAACCCGGCGCCGCGCACCGTCACGTAGGAGCCGTATCCCCAGTTGATGGTGGTGGTGGTGGACACGGCATTGCCGTCGGCATCGACGACCGAGTAGTGCGTGGTGTTGTTGCCCTCGACGATCGACGGGTCGAACGGTGGCGTGGGCGTCGCGCGGGCCGGATCGATGTCGGCACGCCGCTCGGCGGCGTGCGCCTTGGACACCAGCCGCGCCAGCGGCACCGACTCGAACTCGGGATCGCCGAGGAAACGGTTGCGGTCGGTGAACGCGCGGCGCATCGTCTCCGCCTGCAGGTGCAGCAGTTCCGGCGACCCCCACGCCGGCAACGGGTCCCACGCCTCCAGCATGTTGAGGATCATCGCCAGCGTGGCACCGCCGCTCGACGCCGGCGGCATCGACCAGATCACGTGGCCGCGATAGTCGATCCGGATCGGGTCGCGCCACTTCGCCTCGTACGCCGCCAGGTCGGCCGCCGTCATGATGCCGTTGCCGCGGCGCATCTCGGCCTCGAGCGAGTCGGCCACCCACCCCCGATAGAACCCGTCGCGGCCGTGCGCCTTGATCGCCTCGAGGGTGCGCGCGAGGTCGGCCTGCACCAGCAGGTGACCGTCCGGCGGGCCGCCGGTGCCGTTGATCAGGAACTGCCGGGCGCTGCCGTCGAACTGCGCCAGGCGGCGCGCCGCGCCGCGCAGCGAACCCGCGCGATGGTCGTCGAGCACGAAGCCGTCGCGGGCGAGCCGGATCGCGGGGTCAAGCACCGCGGCGCGCGGGAGGCGGCCGAAGCGCTCATGGGCGGCGAGCATCCCCGCCACGGCGCCGGGGACGCCGGCCGCGAGGTGGCCGACCCGCGACTTGTCGGTGAGCTCGCCGCGGGCGTCGAGATACATGTCGCGCGTCGCCGCGGCCGGGGCGGTCTCGCGGTAGTCGAGCGCGTAGGTGCCGCCGTCGGCCATCCGCATCACCATGAACCCGCCGCCGCCGATGTTGCCGGCCACCGGGTGCACCACCGCGAGGGCGAAGCCCACGGCCACCGCGGCATCGACGGCGTTGCCGCCGGCGCGCAGGATGTCGCGACCCACCGCGCTGGCGATCGGGTGCGAGGAGACCACCATCGCCTGCTCGCCCTGGCTCACGATGGCCCGACCGGTGTGCCGCCATTCAGCGGGCAGGGTGACGGGGGCGCGGGCCGCAGGGGCGCACCCGGCGAGGATCAGGAGGAGCGGCAGGGCGCGCGTGGCGCGGCGTGGCAGCATGTCGGGAACCCGGGCGGAGATGGTGGAGGAGGGCGCCGTGTGGTCCGGCATCGCGGAGACACCTAACTTAAGCGCCGTGATCCCCTCCTCGACCACCCCGAGCGGCCGACCGTGAGCGCCCCGGTCCCGCCGCGCGACACCGAGCGGCGCAATCCGCGCTCGGTCGACATCGACGAGCTGGAGCCCGCCGCGCTGGTGGACCTCTTCCTCGCCGAGGACGCCACCGTCCCCGCCGCGGTGGCCCGGGCCCGCGCGCCGATCGCCGAGGCGATTGGCATGGTCGAGGCCGCGTTCCGGGCGGGGCGGCGGCTCTTCTACGTCGGCGCCGGCACCTCCGGGCGGCTCGGTGTGCTCGACGCCTCGGAGTGCCCGCCCACCTTCGGCACCGACCCCGAGCTGGTCCAGGGGATCATTGCCGGGGGCGAGGCGGCACTCACCCGCTCGATCGAGGGCGCCGAGGACGATCCGGCCGCCGGGGCAGAGTCGATCACCGCGCGCGGCGTCGCCGCGGGCGACGTGGTCACCGGCATCGCGGCGAGCGGCAGCACGCCGTACGTGCTGGGGGCGCTCGGCGCGGCGCGCGAACGCGGGGCCGCCACGGTGTTCGTCACCTGTGCCACGCCGGGTGCCGACGCCCGCGCGCTCGCCGACGTGCTGATCCACGTGGACGTCGGCCCCGAGCTGGTGACGGGGAGCACGCGGCTCAAGGCCGGCACCGCCACCAAGCTGGTGCTCAACGTGCTCACCACCGGCGCGCTGGTGCGGATCGGCAAGACCTACGGCAACCTCATGGTCGACCTGCAGGCACGCAACGCCAAGCTTCGCGACCGCGGCGAGCGGATCGTGATGGAGGTGCTCGGCGTGGAGCGCGAGGCCGCGCGCGCGGCAATCGTGGCCGCCGACGGGAGCGTCCGGACGGCCATCGCGATGCTGCACCTGGGCGTGACGCGCGACGAGGCGGTGCGTCGGCTCGACGGGGTCGATCGCCACCTTCGCCGATTGCTCGGCCCACCGCCGGGCCTGGAGTCGCGATGAGCGAGGCACCGATGCTGGTGGTGGGGCTGATGTCGGGCACCTCGCTCGACGGCATGGATGCGGCGCTGGTGCGGATCGCCGGTCCCACCGATGTGCGATTGCTCGCGTTCGCGCACCGGCCGTATTCCGTGGTCGAGCGCGCGCAGCTCGAGGCCGTGCTGGCCGGGGGCCCGATCGCCGACGTGGCGCGACTGCATGCCGCGATCGCCGGCTGGGCGGCCGATGCGGTGGACCTGGTGCTCGCCGAGGGTCATCGCCGCGCCGACGAGCTGGGGTGCATCGCCTTCCCGGGGCAGACGCTGTGGCACGAGCCGCCGGTGGTCACGCTGCAGCTCGGCGCCGCGGCGCACCTGGCCGAGCGCTTCGGGGTGCGGGTGGTGCACGACTTCCGCGCTCGCGATGTGGCTGCGGGAGGGCAGGGGGCGCCGCTGGTGCCGCTCGCCGACGCGCTCTGCTTCGGGCATGCCGAGCGACCCCGGATCCTCCTCAACGTCGGCGGGATGGCCAACGCCACGTGGGTGCCGCGCCGCGCCGAGCTCGAGGGCGTGATCGCCGGCGACAGCGGCCCGGGGATGGCGGTGATCGATGCGATCGCCCGGCTGGTCGACGCCAACCTGCCGTACGACGCCGGCGGCACCCTCGCCGAGCGGGGCGCGGTCAACGCCGCGGTGCTCGAGGAACTGCTCGCCGATCCCTGGTTCGCGCTGCCGCCTCCCAAGAGCACCGGGCGCGAGGTGTTCGGCGCCGACTACGCGCAGCGACTCCATCGCCGCGTCCCCGGGGCCGACGGCGTGCGCACGGCGGTCGCCCTCACGGTCGCGTCGGTGGTGCGCTTCTGTCGCGACCACCTGCCGCCGGCGGGCGACGTGGTGGTGGCAGGCGGCGGCACGCACCATCCGCTGCTGATGCGCGAGCTGGCCCGCGCGTTTGACGGCCACGGCATCGCGTTGCGCCGGTTCGACGAGGAATTCTTCAGCGCCGACGCCAAGGAGGCGGTGGCATTTGCGCTGCTCGGCTGGCTCGCGGTGCACGGACAACCGGGGAACCTGCCCTCGGTGACCGGCGCGCGCGGGATGCGGGTGCTGGGGTCGATCGCGCCGGCCTAGGCGCGACAAGGCGAGGGGCGAAGGGCGAGGGGCGGCTGCGGTGATCTGACCATTGCGCGCCGCACCTGATCTTGCGTCTCGCCCCTCGCCCTTCGCCCCTCGCGCTGTCGCCCTACGTCAGCAGCGCCACCGCAATCAATGCCAGCAGCACGCCGAGCCCGATCAGGGCGACCGTGGTGGGCGAGCCGCGACGCTCCTCGGGGGGCACCACGGGCGGCGTGGCGGCGGGGAACGCGGCGGTGGGCTGCAGGGCCGGACGCTCGTCGGCCTGGGGGTACTCGTGGTAGCCGGGCTCGTCGGCCGACTGGTCCGGAAGCCCCTCGCCGTCGAACCGCACCACCACGATCGTGATGTTGTCGGGCCCGCCGCGCTCGTTGGCGAGCGCCACGAGCCGTTCGCCAATGTCCTGCACGTCCCCGCTGCTGTTCGCGACCTCGGCGATGTCGGCCCGCCGCACCACGCTCGACAGGCCGTCCGAACAGAGGATCAGCAGGTCGTCGCGCTGCAGCATCTGCCAGCTGAGGTCGACCTTCACCCGCTCGTCGGGGCCGAGCGCCTGCAGGATGATGTTGCGTCGCTCGCTGGTCTCGGCTTCCTCTTCGGTCAGCTCGCCCACCTCCACCAGTCGCTGCGTGAGCGACTGGTCGCGCGTGAGCTGCCGGGCCTGGCTGCCGCGGATGAGGTAGGCGCGGGAGTCGCCGATCTGGGCGAGGTAGATGCGGTCGCGCCAGACACCCACCACGGTCGCGGTGGTGCCCATCCCGCGGACCTCGGGGTGGGAGGAGGCGTAGCCGTGCAGCTGGCCGTTGGCCGCCTCGACGGCGCGCCGCAGGTTCGTCGCGAACGTCTCCTCGGTGCCGAGCGGGGCGGCGGTCCAGCCATCGACCATCTGGCGGTGGATCTCGACGGCGGCCATCTCGCTGGCCAGCTCGCCGGCCGCGGCGCCCCCCATCCCGTCGGCCACGAGGAAGATCATCCCGCGGTCGGAAATCGCATGCTCCTCGCGGCGCGAGTTGCGCAACGCCTCGCGGGTCGCGAGGTCGGCCACGAGGAAGGTGTCCTCGTTGTGGTCACGAGTACGGCCGCGGTCGGTGATCGCGAAGAGCGTGGCGCGAATGGGCGGCGTGGTCATGGTCCCGTTCGGGTGGCCAACGGTCGGCGATCGGTGACCGCCGCGCCAGTGCCGGCGGCACGACCGGGGGAAAATAGGATCCACCCCGGGGGGCGTCAACGCGAAACGCGGCTAACTCGCGTTCGCCCACGACCTTAGGGGGACGGTTTCGGCTGCCTGCCCGGTTGTCCACCCCGCGCCACCTCACTCGTCCTTGACAGTAGTACTCCCTGGATTCCCGGTAGATTCTGCCCATGCGCCGACGCCCCCTCACGGTCCTCGCCACGCTCGCCCTGCTGCTCCCGCCCGCCGCCGCGGCCGGGGCGCAGTCGAACGCCCAGCGGGTGTCCCTGGAGCGGTTCCGTGACTCGCTCGAGGCAATCAGCGAGCCGGCCGCCCTCAAGCGGCTCGAGGCCGACCTCATCGCCGAGGCGCGCCGCGACCGCGACAACGCCGTGCTGCACCTGCGGCTCGGGTTCGTCGCGGTGCGGCTTGGCGAGCTCGCCGATGCCGCCGGCGACCGGGGTGCGGCCCGGCGCCACTTCGACGAGGCCGGCGGCGAGTTCGAGTGGGCGATCCAGGAACAGCCCGAGTGGCCCTACGGCTGGTACGGCCTCGGCGTGGCCGAGCTCGGCCTCGGCGACTCCGAGGTGACCCTGGTCGAGGGGCTGCAGACGATGCTCGGTCGCGACGCCCTCACCCGGTCGGCCAACGCCTTCGCCAAGAGCGCCGAGGTGGACCCGGGGTTCGTGGCGGGGCTGGTGGAGCTGTCGAACACCGCGCTTCGGCAGCGCATCAACGCCCGGATGGATGTGGCGCTGGCGGCACTGCGGCGGGCCTCGCGCACCGCCTCCGCGCGCTCCCCCGCGGTGCTGCTGGCGCGGGGCCGGGTCGAGCGGGTCGCGGGATCGCTCGATTCGTCGGCCGCTGCCCTCACGCGGCTGCTCGATCGCGACAGCACCAACGCGATGGCCCGGTACGAGCTGGCGCGCACCAGGTTCCTGCAGGGGAACCCGATGGCCACCGGGCTCTGGTATCGCGCGCTCGAGTCGGCCGACAGTGCGACCCTCGCCCTCTTCCGCGAGGACCTTGCGACGCTCTATCCCGACTCGACGCTGCGCGCATTCGACGCAGCCGACCCGGAGGCGCGCGTGGCACTGGTGCGCGACTTCTGGACGCTGCGCGATGACGACGAGCTGCACCCGCGCGGCAGCCGCGTGGCGGAGCACTACCGCCGGCTCGACGTGGCCCGCCGCAGCTACCGCCTCGTGAGCGAGAATCGCCAGTACGGAATCGCCGAGCGCTACCGCTCCACGCAGAACGAGTACGACGATCGCGGCGTGATCTACATCCGGCACGGCGAGCCGGACGAGCGCACCCAGTACAACGCGCCGGGGATCGAGCCGAACGAGTCGTGGATCTACCGGCGCGAGGGTCCCGACCTGGTGTTCCACTTCGTGGCGCGGCAGGATGTCCAGGACTTCCGGCTGGTCGAGTCGCTCTTCGACGTGCTCGACTACGCGGCCACCGTGGCCATGCGCGACCTCACCAGGCTGAGCAGCGATCCCACCGCCAGCTCGCTGGAGCGGCACGTCGAGGGGTTGATCCTCTCGCGCGAGTCGTTCGACCCGCTCTATTCGCGACTGCTCGGCGCGGGGCGCAGCGGCAGCGCGCAGCTGCTCACCGAGGAGCGCGCGATCGGGCGCCGGTCGATCGCGATCGGCACCACGAGCGACTCGTGGACCCTCGACCTCGGCGACGAGATCGACGCCCACCTGCGGGTCCTCGCCGTCGGCTCCGATGCCGACGGCCCGCAGCTGCAACTGGCCTTCGCCATTCCCGGGCGCGAGCTCGGCGTCCGCGAGGTGGAACAGGGCTACGCGTATCCGGTGCGGATCCGCGCCTCGGTGCTGTCGCTGGACGGGACGACGGTGGCGCGCGTGGACACCACCCGGTCGTTCCTCGCCTCGCAGCCGATCGGCGAGTCGCAGCTGTTGCTGGGGCGCCTCCCGGTGAGCGTCCCGCCCGGGCTGCTCACCGCGCGGGTGGCGCTGCAGACCGACATGGGCGGCGTGGTCACCGCACGACAGGAGATCCGGGTGCCGTCGCCCCTGGGCCCGGACCCCGGCCTCAGTGACCTGGCGCTGGGGACGCGGTCGGTGCCGCTGCCGTGGCTGGTCCCCGGCGGTGACACGGCGTGGGTCAACCCGCTGTCGCGCTACCCCCGCGACGAGGCCGCGCTGCTCTACTTCGAGGTGACCGGGCTCGCGCCGGGCGAGGAGTACGAGATCGAGCTCACCGTCCGGCGCGAGGGTGGCGGCGGGATCCTCCGGCGGATCTTCGGCGGGGGCACCGCGCTCAAGCTCGAGTTCGACCGCACCCACCCGGGGGGGATCGACCGGATCGCGCGAGAGCTCTCGCTCGAACGGGTCGAGCCAGGGAACTACCTGATCGTCGTGAAGGTGCGCACGGGCGACGACCGCGAGGTCGAGCGGCAGCGCCGCATCGAGGTGATCGAATGATCCGCCGGACCTGGGTTGCCGTCGCGATGGCCTGCGCCGCCGCACCGCTCGCCGGCCAGGATCCGGTCGGGGTCGAGGCCATCGCGCACTGGACCGATTCCCTGCGCACCATGGGCACGGCCGACTCGCTGCGCGCGCTGCATCGCGTGGTGCTGGCGCGTGCCGATTCGCTGCGCGGCGATCCCGCGGCAGAAGTGCGCCTGGGCGAGATCGGATTGCGGCTCGGCGACGCGACCGGACAGGGGCGCTGGTACACCCGGGCCGCCGAAGTCTATGCCACCCTCGCGGAGGACCATCCGGCGTGGGGGTATCCGCGATACGGGCTGGCGCTCGCCATGATCGGCGAGGCCCGCAGCGGATCGGTCGGATTCGGCCTCAAGCGGATGCTGGGCCTCGACCCCGCCGCGGAGATGGTGGCAGCGCTGGTCGCCTCGACGGGCGCCGACTCGAGCGATACCCAGTGGGTGGTGCAGTTCGGTCGCCGCGCGTTGCGGACCCGCGAGGCGCTCGACGAGGAAGTGGCGATTCGGGCGCTGCGCGCCGTGCCCACGCGGGCGATGGCACGCGATGCGCCGCTGGCGCTGGTGCGCGCGCGGCTCGAGCGGGAGGCGGGAGACAAGGATTCGGCGGTGGCGGTGATCGAGCGCGCCGCGCGGCTCCATCCCGACGATGCCCTCGTGCTGCGCGCGCAGGCGCAGATGCGCTTCGTCGCCGGCCGCGGCGACGGCGCGGGCCCGTGGTACCACGGGCTGGCGTCCGCCTCCGAGGAATCGCTGCGGCGCTACCGCCGCGACCTGGAGCTGGTGGTTCCCGATTCGGTGCTGGCCCAGCTCGATGCGGCCGAGGCGGCGGATCGACCCGGGATCATCCGCCGGTTCTGGGCCAGCCAGGACCCCGACGGCCTGCCCACCGCGCACGACCGGCTGGCCGAGCACTATCGTCGGCTGGAGTTCGCCCGCCACCACTACGTGCGGCACTCGCTGCGGCGCCAGCATCCCGTCCACGAGCTCGACACCCTCGGCATCGACACCTTCGACGCGCGCGGCGAGACGATGCTGCGCCACGGGTCGCCGCGCGAACGGACGTCGATCGGCACCAACGACGGTCCCGAGGTCAGGGTCACGCTGCGCATCATCGGCATGCCGCCCAACGAGTCGTGGTCCTACCGCGACAGCGACGGGACCGAGCGGTTCTACCACTTCGCCATCCTCGAGAAGGACGGCGACTTCGTCCACCTCGAGAGCGTGCTCGACCTGCTCGCGCAGAGCGAGCAGTTCAAGCGCTTCCGCCGCGGCGAGCGTCCGGCCGAGGCGACCATCAAGACGTGGGGAGCCGAGCTGGTCTCCGAGGTGGCACAGGAGCTGTTCCGGTCGCGCCAGGAGATGAGCCCGATCTACGCGCGCATGTTCAACGCGGGGATGGCGGGCGCCGACTCGCTGCAGCGGCTCGAGCGCGAGATCGGCCGCCTCGCCGCGCTCAAGCCCTACAGCTACGAACTGGGATTCGAGTTGCCGATGAACGGCGCGATCGACATCCTCGCCGTGGGGACCGACCGCGCCGGACCGATCATGCAGCTCTCGTTCGCGATCCCCGGCAGCGACGTCACCCCGCAGCCGCTGCGCACCCGCGGGGTGGTCTACCCCGTGCGGATGCGGGTGGCGGTCACCGATGGCAGCGGCGAGACGATCCTGCAGGTCGACACGACGCGCGGCTTCGTGGCGCCGCGGCGCCTCGCCAACAACGAGTACCTGGTGGGGCAGCTCCCGCTGCGGGTGCCGCCGGGCTCGTACCGCGTGCGGGCCTCGCTCGAGGCCGAGCGCCGGGGGATGCTGTCGCGGCCCACCACCGTGCGGCTCCCCGCGCCGGGCCGCCCGGGGCTCGCGCTCTCCGACGTGTCGGTCGGGACTCGCAGCGTGCGGATCGCCTGGCCGGCGCCCGGTGCCGACACGGCGTGGGCCAATCCGCTGCACCGGTTCACGACGGCCGAGCCGATGGAGCTCTACTTCGAGGTGCACGGCCTCGAGGCGGGCACGCGATTCACGACCGCGATCGCGGTCGATCGCGCCTCCGAGGTGCCGGCGTTCACCACCTCATGCACGGTGAGCGGCACCATGCTGACCGTCGAGTTCGCCGGCGAGCACCCGGGCGGCACGCACCGCGTCACCCGCGCCGTGTCGCTCGAGCGGCTGCGGCCCGACGACTACGTGCTGGCGATCACGGTGACCAGCGAGGACGGCCAGAGCGAGCGGCGCTGCCGCAACTTCACGGTGGCCAGGCCGTGAGACCGGCCGTCGTCCTGCTGGGTGCGCTGCTCGCCGCGGCGCCGGCCGCCGTTGCGGCGCAGGCCCAGTGGGAGCGGGAGTCACTCGAGCGGTTGCGCGACTCGATCCGGTTCTCCGCCGACACGGCGGGGATCCTCGCGCTCGAGCGCGTCCTCATCGAGGAAGCGAAGGCCGAGCGCCTAGAGCCGATGCACCACCTGCGGCTGGGCATCCTCGCGCTGCGCCTCAGCGAACTGCAACCGACCGAGCCCCATCTCGACCATGCCATCGGCGAGTTCCAGTGGGCCGCCGAGCTGCGGCCCGACTGGCCGTGGCCCTGGTACGGCCTGGGGCTCGCCGAGGCGCGCGGTGCCGATCGCGCCGGCGGCTTCGCCGGCGGGCTGTTCACCATGCTCGGCCTCGATCGCGACCGGCTGGCGGGATACGCGTTCGCGCGCGCCATCGCGGTCGACCCGTCGTTCATCGACGGCCTGCTGGAGTTCGCCCGCATCGCGCTCTCGCAGCGGATCGATGCCCCGGTCCAGCCGGCGCTCGATGCGCTGCGTGCCTCCACCGCCTCGCCGATCGGCTGGGATGCCGACCTGCTGCTCGCGCGCGGGAGGCTGGAGCGCTTCGCGGGCCATCCCGATTCCGCCGTGGTGGCGTTCCGTCGTGCCGCCCGCCTGGCCTGGCGCCCTGACGAGGCGCTGCTCGAGCTCGCGCGCACCACTCCGCTCACCGGCCCCATTGACGGGCGTCGCGGGCGATCGATCCGCGGGGCGACCCGGCGACACTACCTCGCCGCGGCGGCGACGAGCGATTCGCGCGTCGCGGCGATGCTCCGGCGTGACCTCGAGCCGATCCTCCAGCGCGAGGAGCTCGAGGCGTTCGATGGGCTCGCCCCCGGCGAGCGGGGCGCCTGGCTGGCGGAGTTCTGGGCGTCCCGCGATGCGCTCGACTTGCGCGAACCGGGATCGCCGCTCGCCGAGCACCTGCGGCGGTGGGACGTGGCGAGGCGGGAGTTCCGGTTGCCGCCGTTCCGGCGTCGGTATCGCTGGGGCATCGAGACCTGGCAGAGTGGCGACGGCGAGCTCGACGACCGCGGCATCGTCTACGTCCGCCATGGCGAGCCGACGCTCCGGATCGTCTGGCCCCGGTCGCGTCCGTCGACGTCGCGCACCGATCCGCTCACCCGCAACTACGGCAACGAGTCGTGGCGCTACGACCGCCCCGACGGCACCCTCACCCTGCACTTCGTCGCGCGCGACGATCCGCAGGACTTCAAGCTGGTCGAGACGCCGCTCGAGCTGGACGTCGCGCTCGACCAGCTCGAACGCCGGGCCCACGAGGTGCCCGGCCTCGACCGGCTGATCCGCGCCGGTCCCAACACGCAGACCTGGGTGAGCGAGGAGGTGCGCCTCCAGGGCCGCGCCTCGATGGCGGTGGCCACCCAGACCGACTCGTGGCAGCGGGACTACCGCGAGATCCTTTCCGGCCGGGCGCAGTGGCTCGCCGCGGGGGTGCGCGACGGGCATCCGCTGGTGCACATCGTCTACGCCCTCGACGCCGACGCCATCCGCGCGCTGCCCACGCCGGCCACCGGGACGGTGCCGGTGCGGGTCCGCGCGTCGTTCCTCGATCGCGAGGGGCGGGCAGTAGCCACGCTCGACACGGTGCAGTTCGTGGCGGTCCCCGGTCCCGGTGCCCTGATGGTCGCGGCCCGCGCGGAGGTGCCGGTGGCACCCGGGGCGCTGCAGGTCCGGCTCGGCGTGGAGCTGGGACCGGAGCACGGCATGGTGTTCCCGATCGACTCGCTGGTGGCGCCGGCCCCCTCGGCGCGCGCGCTGGAGCTGTCGGCGGTGCTGCTCGGCCGACCCGGGCAGTCGCTGCCGTGGGAGGTGAACGCGGCGGACACCGCCTGGCTCGATGCGGCGGGGGTCTACGCCCCGCACGACACCGTGACGATGTACGCCGAGGCCTACGGTCTCCGGCCCGGCGGCGAGGCGAAGGTGCGGATCCAGCTCACCCGGCGCCGCACCGGACTCGGTCGCATCTTCAGCTCGCGGCGGACCGCGATCACCCTGTCCGAGACGATCCCCACCGGCAGCGATCGGCTGGTGCTGCTGCGCGAGCTCGCGCTCGACGACCTCGATCCGGGGGAGTACGCCCTGGAGGTGACCGTCGAGAGCGGAGGCCGCAGGCTCGAGCGTCGGCGGGGGCTGGTGGTCAGGTAGGGCGACATCGCGAGGGGCGAGGAGCGAAGGGCGAGGGCGGTGATTGCAACCGCTCCTCGCCCCTCGCCCTTCGCGCTGTCGCTACCTTGCCGCATGCCCTCCATCGATCCCTCCGCCTTCATCGCCCCCACCGCCACTGTGCTGTTCGACGTGACCGTCGGCGCGCGTGCCTCGCTCTGGTACGGGGTGGTCGCCCGCGGCGACACCGAGCGGATCGTGGTCGGGGAGGACACCAACATCCAGGACCTGTCGGTGCTCCACGCCGACCCCGGGATGCCCTGCCTGATCGGCAACCAGGTCAGCGTGGGCCACCGGGCGATCATTCACGGCGCCACGGTCGAGGACGGGGCGCTCATCGGGATGGGGGCGACCGTTCTCAACCGGGCGGTAATCGGGGCAGGGTCGGTGGTCGCTGCCGGGGCGCTCGTCCCGGAGGG
Source organism: uncultured Gemmatimonadota bacterium (assembly GCA_937961295.1). GTDB lineage: Bacteria > Gemmatimonadota > Gemmatimonadetes > Gemmatimonadales > GWC2-71-9 > Palsa-1233. The sequence continues at coordinate 3,024 of CALGOK010000112.1, read as the reverse complement.
GATGGTGGTCGAGGCGGGGACGCTGGTGGTGGGGTCGCCGGCGCGGCTGGTCCGCAGGGTCGACGGCGAGCTGGCGCGGCGGCGGGACGCGACGTGGCGGCATTACGTGGAGCTGGCGGGGAGGCACCGCTAGACCTGGGAAGCTGTCACCCCGAGCGCAGCGAGGGGACGGAACCATCCGGCTGGTTCCGTCCCCTCGCTGCGCTCGGGGTGACAATTGCTCGATGTGGAAAATCGGGCTTTGTGGCTGTTTTGTGATGTGGATTCTTTCCCGCGGCTCGGCGGCTGGGGTTTGTCGCTGTTGTGTCCACCGGTGCCGATCCCTACTTTGACTCTCCGCGACGCCACTCCGGGGCACGTCCCCACCGGGCCCCAGGTCCACGGCGTCAGTAGCTGAAGGGTGAGGGTTCTCGCGGTACCGCCGGCCCGGTCGGCGACACCTCCAGGTCACTACCTGCACATCTCGGTGAGGTCTCATGGAAACGTCTCCGTCTCGGGGGGCGGTCGAACTGTCCCCCAACGCCATCACGGTCCTCGAGAAGCGGTATCTGCTCAAGGACGAGACGGGGAAGCCGGTGGAGAAGGCCGAGGACCTCTTCTGGCGCGTGGCGCGGACGGTGGCCGCTCCGGACGCGCGCTATGGCGCCTCCGACGGGGCGGTGGAGACCCTCGCCGAGGCGTTCTACGAGGTGATGGCGAAGCGGCAGTTCATGCCCAACTCGCCGACCCTGATGAACGCCGGCCGGCCGCTCGGGCAGCTCTCCGCCTGCTTCGTGCTGCCGGTGGAGGACACCCTCTCCAACGGCCACAACGGCATCTACGACACCCTCCGGTCGATGGCGCTGGTGCACCAGTCGGGCGGCGGCACCGGCTTCTCGTTCTCGCGGCTGCGCCCCAAGAACGACATCGTCCGCTCGACCATGGGGGTCGCCTCGGGGCCGGTGTCGTTCATGTCGCTCTATGACTCGTCGACCGACGTGGTCAAGCAGGGCGGCACCCGGCGCGGGGCCAACATGGGGATCCTCCGGGTCGACCACCCGGACATCCTCGACTTCATCGCCTGCAAGGACGACATCACCCGGATCACCAACTTCAACATCTCCGTGGGCGTGACCGACGAGTTCATGGAGGCGCTGGAGAACGGCGAGCGCTACCAGCTGTACGATCCGCGCACCAAGGAGCCGGCGGGGATGCTGGAGGCGCGCGAGGTCTGGCAGCGGATCATCCACGGCGCCTGGAAGACCGGCGAGCCGGGGGTGTTCTTCATCGACCGCGCCAACCACTACAACCCGGTGCCGCACCTCGGCAGCTACGAGGCCACCAACCCGTGCGGCGAGCAGCCGCTGCTGCCGTACGACGTGTGCAACCTCGGCTCGATCAACCTCGGCGCGTTCCTCGACGCCGACCAGGAGATCGACTGGGATCACCTCCGGCAGGTGGTGCACCTGACCACCCACTTCCTGGAGAACGTGATCGACGCGAACGCGTACCCGCTCCCCGAGATCACCGACCTCGCCAACCGGATCCGCCGGATCGGGCTGGGGGTGATGGGGCTGGCCGACGTGTTCGTGCGGATGGGGATTCCCTACGACAGCGACGAGGCGGTGGCGCTCGGCCGCAAGGTCCAGGAGTTCATCGACACCGAGGCCAAGAACGAGTCGGAACGGCTGGCGAGCATCCGCGGCGTCTTCCCCGAGTGGGAGAAGAGCATCTGGGGTCCCGACGCCACCTGCGCCCGCGACAGGCAGGGCAACCGCATCCGCCCGATGCGCAAGCTGCGCAACTGCAACGTCACCACGGTGGCGCCCACCGGCACGATCTCGATCATCGCCAGCTGCTCGAGCGGGATCGAGCCGCTGTTCGCGGTGGCGTTCATGCGCAACCAGGCCGGCGTGCTGATGCCGGACGTGAACGAGGACTTCGTCCGGATCGCGAAGCGGGAGGGGTGGTACTCCGAGGAGCTGATGCGGAAGATCGCCGAGGCGGGGCACATCCGCTTCGACGAGGTGCCGGCCAAGTGGCAGCGGGTGTTCGTCACCGCCAACGAGATCGGCCCCGAGTGGCACGTCCGGATGCAGGCCGCCTTCCAGGACTTCAACGACTCGGCGATCTCCAAGACGGTGAACTTCGCCAACAGCGCCACCGAGCAGGACGTCGAGGAGATCTACCGCCTCGCCTACGAGCTCAACTGCAAGGGCGTGACGGTGTACCGCGACGGCTCGCGCGACTTCCAGGTCCTCTCCACCGGCTCGACCGCCAAGAAGGTGGCCGAGGAGGCGACCAGGTCGGGCCGCAGCGAGGCGCGCGCCGACCTCGACGTGCTGCGCGCCGCCGAGGCGGCGGAGACGGTGGAGGACGCGCGCGCGGTGGCGGCTGACGCCGCCGGCGAGCTGGCCGAGGCGCAGGCGGAGATCGCGCGGCTCCGGCAGGTGGTGCACGAGCTGGAGAGCGAGAACCTGCAGCGGCGCCAGAAGCGCTCGCGGCCGGAGCTGCTTCGCGGCGCCACCCGCCGGCTGCAGACCCCGCTCGGCGACCTCTACGTCACGATCACCGAGGACGACAAGGGGCAGCCGTTCGAGATCTTCATGTCGCTCGGCAAGGTGGGCGGCGCGCTGATGGCCGATGTCGAGGCGATCGCGCGGATGATTTCGCTGGCGCTCCGTTCCGGCATCCCGATGAAGGAGATCCACCGCCAGCTGCGCGGCATCTCCTCCGACCGGGCGATCGGCTTCGGCCCGCACAAGGTGCTCTCGGTGCCCGACGCGGTGGGCATCGCGCTCGAGAAGTACATGGCCGACAAGCAGGGCGTGCAGGTGGACCTGCTCACCACCACCGCGGAGACGGAGATCCCGGCGCCGCCGGTGACGGTCACCAAGGACAACGAGCAGATGATGCTGGGCGCGATGCCCGACACGCTGGCCGGCGCGTGCCCCGACTGCGGCTCGCAGCTCGAGTTCGCCGAGGGGTGCATGAAGTGCCACGTGTGCGGGTTCAGCGAGTGCGGATGAGGATGGACTGAAGGTG
>CALGOK010000111.1 GCA_937961295.1 uncultured Gemmatimonadota bacterium | reverse complement strand
CCGGTCACCGCCCGCTCCCTTGACCAGGGTCTCGGCGAGATTCGCCGTCCGGTGACGATCGTGCCGCGGGTGATGGTGAACGTCACGCCGGGATCGATGCTCTGGCCTGCGGGGCTCCGCACCAAGCGCTTCACGGTGAGCCTGGAGCACGCCGCGCGCGACACCACGAGCGGGCTGGTGCGGCTTTCCGTTCCGGACGGCTGGACGGTGGATGCGCCGCGTCCGGTCTCGTTCACGCGCGAGGGCGAGCGGCGGTCGCTGGAGTTCACCGTCACGGCGCCGCGCGGTGTGCGCGAGGGTCCGGTCACCTTTCGCGCCGAGCTGATCGCCGACGCCGACACCTTCGCCACCAGTGTCCAGCGGATCGATTATCCCCACATCCGGCCGAGGATCCTCTTCGCCCCGGCCGAGGTGCAGGCTACGGTGGCTCCGGTGGAGTTTCCGCGCGGACTGCGCGTGGGATATGTGCGCGGTGCCGCCGACCTGATTCCCGAGGCGCTCGACGCGGCCGGCGTGGCGCATCGCCTGCTCGGTGCTGCCGAGCTCGAGGGCGCCGTGCTCGACTCGCTCGACGTGATCGTGATCGGGCCGCGCGCCTACGAGATCGACGATGCCCTCCGTCGCGCGCACCCACGGCTGGTGCGATTCGCCGAGCGTGGCGGCACGCTGGTCGTGCAGTACCAGCAGTACCAGTTCATCGAGGGCGGCTTCGCGCCGCTGCCGATGACCATCGCCCGGCCCCACGACCGGGTCACCGACGAGACCGCCCCGATGCGGTTCCTCAACCCGGCGCACCCGATCGCCACCGCACCCAATCGGCTCGCGGCCGCCGACTTTGGCGGCTGGGTCCAGGAGCGCGGCCTGTACTTCGCGCGCGACTGGGACGCGGCGTGGACGCCGCTGCTCGAGACGCAGGATCCCGGCATGCCGCCGCAGCAAGGCGCGCTGCTGGTGGGCCGCCTGGGGCAGGGGACGGTGGTGTACACCGGGATCGCCTTCTTCCGGCAGCTTCCCGCTGCGGTGCCGGGGGCGTGGCGGCTGTTCGCCAACCTCCTCGCGATCGGCGGTACCCGGTGACGCGTGACGGGGAACGGGGGACGACACACCGACGGCGCACCGCCCCTCGCCCCTCGCCCCTCGCACTGCCGCCCCTCGGACGGTCCGCCGCGTGACCGCCCCCCTCCGCGCCAGCAAGCGCGACCAGTTCAAGCGCCTCGGCGTGCTGATCGCCGTGAACTTCGTCGACATGCTCGGCTTCGCGATCGTGCTGCCGATCCTGCCGTTCTACGCGCTCGAACTGCGCGCGAGTCCCGAGGTGATCGGCTGGATGATCGCTTCGTTCTCGATCGCGCAGCTGATCGCGGCGCCACTGTGGGGGCGGGTGAGCGACCGATACGGCCGGCGACCGGCGCTGATGATCGGACTCGCCGCCTCGTCGGCGGCGTTCCTGGTGTTCGGACTCGCCGATACGGTGTTCCTGCTCTTCCTGTCGCGGGTCGTGCAGGGGGCAGGCGGCGGGACCACCGGTGTGGCGCAGGCATACGTGTCCGACACCGTGGCGCCGTCCGACCGTGCCCGCGCGCTCGGCTGGCTCTCCGCGGCGACTGCCGCGGGAATCATGATCGGGCCGGCGATCGGCTCCGCCGCCACCACCTTGGGCCGCGAGGCGCCGGGGTTCATCGCCAGCGCCCTCTGCCTCCTCAACGTGATTGCCGCGTGGAAATGGCTCCCGGAATCGCGCGACCCCAACGCGCCGCCGCCGCGCCGCCGGCCGGTGTGGCACGCCGCGGTCGAGGTGGTGAAGCACCCGGCGGGCCCGGCGCATCGGCTGATCTGGGTGTACGGGATCGGGATGCTGGCCTTCTCGCTGTTCACCAGCCTGCTGGCGCTGTGGCTCGAGGCGCGCTTCGCGATCACCGCCGCGACCATCGGCTACTTCTTCGTCTACACCGGCGTGTTGTCGCTGGTGATGCGCTCGCTGCTGCTCGGACCGGTGGTCGACCGCCTCGGCGAGGCGGGGGCGGTGCGGCTCGGGGCCGTGGTGCTCGCGGTCGGCCTGCTGCTCTTCCCGTTCGCACCCAACGTCTGGTGGCTGGCGCTGATCCTCCCCACCGTCCCGGTCGGCACGGCGCTCCTCTTCCCGTCCACCACCTCGCTCCTCTCCTCGGCGGCGCAGGTCGGCGAGCTGGGCACCACCATGGGCGTGGCGCAGACGTTCGCCGGGCTCGCGCGGGTCGCGGCGCCGATCCTCGGCACTGTCGTGTTCCAGCGGATCGGGGTGGACGCCCCGTTCGTGCTGGGCGGGCTGATCGTCGCCGGCGTGGGCTGGGTGGCGTACCGGTATGTCACGCCAAGGCCGGTGGAGGCGTGAAGCCCGCGACGGGTGACGGGTGACGGGGAAGACAGGGAACTCCTCATCCTGAGCGGAGGGCTCGCACCGCGAGCCCGCAGTCGAAGGATCTCGCTAGTCCCCGTCCCCTGTCCCCCGTTACCCGTCACCCATCCCCCGTCCCCGTCACCTCGTGCGATTATCATCCTCCGATGCTCCAGCCCCCTCTTCCCCCGACGAGTGCCGAGTTGGTCGACGCCAGCTGGGAGCGGATCGCCTCCTGGTATGACCAGCTCGCGGCGGTACCCCTCGACGACGGCGTGATGGAACGGTGGCTGGCGACGTGGTCGCGCCTCGACGAGCTGGTGACCGAGGCGGCCTCGCTGGCGATGATTGCCTACACCTGCGACACGAGCGACCCCGCCAAGGAGAAGGCCCACCTGCGCTTCTCCACCGACATCCTCCCCCGCCTGGAGGAGAAGGAGGTCGCGCTCGCCCGCCGACTGGTGGAAGCCGGGTCCGATCGCGAGGACCTGCAGGTGACGATCCAGCGGTTCCGGACGTCGATCGAGATCTTCCGCGAAGCGAACGTGCCGCTGGTGGCCGAGGCGGAGAAGCTGGCGGCGCGCTACCAGCAGGTGACCGGCGGGATGACGGCGGAGTGGGGCGGCGAGCGGGTGCCGCTGCCGCGGCTCTCACCGTTCCTCAAGAGCCGCGACCGGGCGGTGCGCGAGGCGGCCTGGCGCGCGGCCGTGGGTCCCTATGTGGCTGCCCGTGGCGAGCTCGCGCCGCTGTTCGACCGGCTGGTCGAGTTGCGGGGCACGATGGCCACGAACGCCGGATTCGCGGACTACCGTGACTACGCCTTCGCCGCGAAGTACCGCTTCGACTACACCCCCGCGGACACCGAGCGGCTGCACGACGCCATCGAGGCGACCGTCGTTCCGGCGCTCGAGCGGGTGCTGGCGGAGCGGCGCAAGGTGCTCGGGCTCGCCGTGCTCCGCCCCTGGGACACGGCGGTCGACCCGTGGCGTCACGCCGCGCCGGTGCCGTATCGCGACGTGACCGACCTGCAGGAGACTTCGGCCCGGATCTTCGCCGCCATCGATCCGGCCCTCGGCGCCCAGTTCCGCACCATGATGCTCGAGGGTCTCCTCGATCTCGAGTCGCGCGAGGGGAAGGCGCCGGGCGGATACTGCGACACGCTCCACGCGCGCGGGCGCCCGTTCGTGTTCATGAACGCCGCCGGGGTCCCCGAGGACGTGACCACGCTGCTGCACGAGGCGGGGCACTGCTTCCACGCGTTCGCCTCGCACGCGCGGCCGTTCATCTGGCAGCGCAATCCCGGCGCGGAATCGGCCGAGCTGGCGAGCATGTCGATGGAACTCCTCGCGGCACCGCACCTGGTGCAGCCCGTGGGGTTCTACGCCGAGGCCGACGCGCTGTCGGCGCGGCTGGAGCATCTCGAGGACCTGCTGCTGTCGCTGGCGCACATCGCATCGGTGGACAAGTTCCAGTCGTGGATCTACACCGACGCCGGCGGCCGCGATGCCGCGGCGCGCGACCGCGCCTGGCTGGCGATCCGCGACCGGTTCGAGCCGGGCGTCGACTGGAGCGGGCTCGAGGCCGAGCGTGTCGCGCGCTGGTACCGGCAGCTGCACATCTTCCTCTACCCGTTCTACTACATCGAGTACGGCATCGCGCAGATCGGGGCGCTGCAGGTGTGGCGCAACGCGCGGCGCGACCCGGCCGCGGCGATCGCGGCGTACCGCCGGTTCCTGGCGCTGGGGGCCACGCGGCCGCTTCCCGAGCTGTACCGTGCCGCCGGCGTGGAGCTGACCTTCGACGCCCGGGTGCTGGCCGAACTCGTCGCGATGGTGGAGGAGGAGATGGCGGCGTTGCGGGGGGCGCTGGCCAGGGCGGCGTAGCAGGCGCGCCGTTCACGGCGCGCTGGGCCGGCCCCGCGGAAGTGTCACCCCGAGCGCGGCGAGGGGGCGGAGGGCTGCACGCGGCACGCTCCGCCCCCTCGGTCGCTGCCCCCTCGCTACGCGAGTGGTGCAGCTCACTCGGGGTGACAGGGCCCAGCGTCCCCACCGTTGCGTCCCCGGCCGCCTCGCGGCAGATTCCCCCGGTCTTCAGGGCGCCCGGTCCCTGTGGTGGACTCGAATTCGGAGCGTGGATGGCGAAGGAAGAGGGAATCGAGATGGAGGGCGTGGTCCAGGAGGTGCTCCCGGACCGCAATTACCGCGTGCTCCTCGACAACGGGCACACCATCCTCGCCTACGCGGCGGGGAAGATGTCCAAGTTCAAGATCCGCGTGCTCGAGGGTGACCGCGTGAGCGTGGTGCTCTCGCCCTACGACCTGACCCGCGGCCGGGTGGTCTACCGCCACAAGTAGGCGTCGCCGTGAGGCGACGCACGGTGCCCGCCGCACCGCGTTCGTGGATGCGAAACGGCCCCGCCGAGTGGATCGGCGGGGCCGTTGTCGTGGTGCGCCATCCCGGAATCAGGGGGCCTTGGTGACGTTTTCCGCCGCCGGGCCCTTGGCACCCTGCACGACGTCGAACTCGACGCGATCGCCCTCGGCGAGGGTCCGGAAGCCATCCATCTTGATCGCACTGTGGTGGACGAAGCAGTCCTTGTCGCCGCCCTCGGGGGTGATGAAGCCGAACCCCTTCGCGTCATTGAACCACTTCACGGTGCCGGTGCTACGAGCCATTGCTGCCACTCCTGATTGGTTTGACCCTCCCCACCGGGCCGGTGCGCCCGGCAGGGTCGGCGGGCTCACGGGCCAGTCCCGGGAGCACACGCGATGCCGTGGGGGGTCTGCCGACCCACCGTCTGCGTTACGATCGCCTGAAGAGGGAGATGTGCGCTGGGTGTTCCACGGCGGATTTCAAGATCGGCCCCGAAGCCGGTGCTGTCAAGCGTTGGCGCGGGTTCAGCCGCCGAGGATCCGCGCCGCGAGGCGGGCCAGTTCGCCGCCGCGCCGGCGGATGCCCTGCTGGGCGGCTTCCTCGAGCGCGCTGCGGAACTCGCCCGCGGAATGCCACCGCGCATCGACGTCGTTGCGCAGCGCGCGGGCGAGCACGCTCGCTAGCGCATCGCCCACGTCGGGGCGTTCGCGCGCGAGATCGGGCACCACGTCGGTGGTCTGCTTGGCGAGCACCTGCTCGGGCGTGGCGCCGGTGAACGGCACCCGCCCCAGCAGCGCGAAGCAGGCCACGGCCGCGAGCGAGTAGAGGTCGGTGCGCTGGTCGACCCGCTCGCCGAGCAGCTGCTCGGGCGACGCGAACTGCGGGGTGCCGCTCTGCGACGTGGCGCCGCCGAAGCGCCCCTCGCCGCGGAGCGCGAGCGCCAGGCCGAAGTCGGTGATGCGGAGCGAGCCGTCGCGCTCGAGCAGCATGTTCTCCGGCTTGATGTCGCGGTGCACGAGGCCGAGCGTGTGCGCGTGCCCGAGCGCAGAGAGCGCCTCGCGCAGCAGCCGCAGCACCTGGTCGACCGGCAACGGGCCCTCGCGCTCGACCAGCTGCGCGATGTTGGGGCCCTCGACAATCTCCATGGTGTACCAGAGCAGGCCCGACCGTCCCGCGATGTCGTAGATGTCGACGATGTTGAGGTGGTTGAGCCGCGCCGCGAGCTGGGCCTCGCGCCGGAACTTCTCCACCACCCCCGGGTCGGCGCTGAAGTGCGGGTGCAGGACCTTGAGCGCGACCTCGCGCTCGAGGTGCAGGTCGCGCACCCGGTAGACGCGCCCGAACCCGCCCTGGCCCAGCTTGTTTAGCAGCTCGTAGTCGTCGCCCAGTGCGCGCCGCAGCCGCGCCTCCCAGTGCTTCCCCTCCACCTGGACGGCGGGCAGCGACGGGAGCGAGACGTGCGCCGGGACGTACTCGCCCGGATCGCTGGCGAAGTCCGCGAGCATCTCGGCGGCGGTGAGGGAGCGGGAGGCCGGGTCGGCCGCCATCGCGCGCTCGATGACCCGCTCGAGCGCCCGCGGCACGACCGGACGGATGGTGCTCGCGGCCGGCATCGTGGCCGCGTCGAGCGCCGGGCGCGCCGCGGTGCTGGCGTAGTACAGGATCGCGCCGACGGTGTAGATGTCGCTGGTGGGGTCCCCCGGCGCGCCGTCGCGCACCTCCGGCGCCAGGAACTCCAGGTCGCTCGGCCCCTCGCCCTCGGGGATCTCGGGGAGGGTGAGGTTGCAGAAGCGGAGGTCGGTCACCGTGCCGCGGCCCGACGCGGAGAGCATCAGCGATGCGGGGGCGATGCGGCGGATGATGATGCCGTGCGCGTGCGCGTGCTCGAGCGCGGTGAGCAGGTCGCGCGCCAGGACGTGCACCGTGGGCACCGGGCGCGGGCCGCGCGCCAGGGCCTCCTCGAGCGACTCGCCCTCGATCCAGTTGCCGACGCGGTAGGCGATGTCGGCCACCACGTCGGCCTCGTAGATGTGCCGGATCGCCGGGTGGTCCAGCCGGCCCAGTGCCTCGCACTCCTTGAGGAACCAGCCCCGCAGCCGGGCGCCGCTCTCGAGATTGACGCGCAGCGACACCAGCCGGCGCAGCAGGCGGTCGTGGGCGCGGAACAGCACCCGCTCGGCGCTGATGGCGGCGACGTCCTCGATGGCGAAGCGCTGCTCCAGCAGCCCCTCGATGCGGGCCGGGTCGCGGAGTGCGGGATCGACGGGAGGCATGGCGCCAAAGATACCGCTCAGCGCGCCCCGGTGAGCGACGCGAGCTCGCGGGTGAGCGCGCGGAGCTCATCGCGCAGGGTGTGCCCGGGCCAGTCGATCCGACGGCCGAGCGCCGCGGCGAGGTCGTCGAACCAGGCGATCACCTCCCGGGCATTGGCGTGCCCCTGCGGCTCGAGGTACTCGTGGCCGAGGCGCTGGACCACCGAGATGGCCGCCCCGCACTCGTGGATCTCGTCGGCGCAGCGGATGTCGAGCGCGCGCGGCTCCATGGTCGCCAGCAGGCGCATCACCTCCCGCTTGCGGAGCCGCCAGTCCAGTGCCTCGCCGGTGGCATCCACCCGGGGAGCCGCCGCGTCGCAGGCGACGCCCAGCACCACCGGCCCGAACTTGTCGCACACCTTCTGCTCCATCTCGGTGCGCTCGCCGTCGGCACAGATCTCGAGCAGGTGGTGCAGCACCGAGGCGACGACGGTGGTCTCGTCAGCGCCGTGCCGCAGCAGGATGACCGCCACGTTCGCCGGTTGCGCGAGATACGGATGCGGAGCGTAGCGCGGCGCGCGCGGCGCGTAGTGCTTGGCCGCGAACGTGAAGGCGTGGTTGATCCGGTCGCTATAGCCGCGCATGGCGCCTCAGGGAATGCCGAGCATCTTGTGCACCTGCAGCGAGAGCCCCCAGTCGGGGTGCCGGAGGCAGTACGCCACCGCCGCGCGGGTGTTCGCCTCGACCGCCGGCCCGTCCATCGGCTGCAGCAGGAAGTGGTCGAAGGCCAGTCCCGCGAACCGCTCCGGCGGTGCCTCCGGCTGCGGGTAGACCAGCTTGAGCTCGTGGCCGCTTCGCTGCACCAGGTCGGTGTCGGCCTTGGGTGAGACGCAGATCCAGTCGACACCCGCCGGTACCGGCCGCGTGCCATTGGTCTCGACCGCGACCTCGAACCCCTCGGCGTGCAGCGCGTCGATGAGCGGCGCGTCGAGCTGCAGCGTCGGCTCGCCGCCGGTGCAGACCACGTAGCGTCGGGCCCGGGCGAGATCCGCCGGCCAGCGCTCGGCGACGTGCCGCGCCAGTGCCGCCGCCTCCGTGAACTTCCCGCCCCCCTCGCCGTCGGTGCCCACGAAATCGGTGTCGCAGAACCGGCAGATCGCATCGGCGCGGTCGGCGTCACGGCCCGTCCAGAGGTTGCACCCCGCGAAGCGCAGGAACACCGCCGGCCGGCCCGCCTGCCGCCCCTCGCCCTGCAGGGTGTAGAAGCACGACTTCACGGCGTACGTCATGAGGGTGGAATCTAGCGGAGGACCGAACGACGGAGGGGTGCCGCGGGCGCGCCGTTCACGGCGCGCGGTGCTGGCATCGCGCACCCCGAGAGGTGCGCCCGCACCGGTCACCGGTACGGCGCCGGATCCTCCATCCCCAGCTCCTCGAAGGCCCGGAGCCGCAGCAGGCAGGCGTCGCAGCGCCCGCACGCCGCTCCGGCGGCATCAGGGTCGTAACAGGTCCGCGTGATCCCGTAGTCGACGCCAAGGTCGATGCCGCGCTTGATGATCGCGGCCTTGGTGAGCTGCACCAGCGGCGCATGGATCGTGAGATCGGCGAGCCGGGTCCCCTGACGACCGGCCTGCTCGAACGCCGCGATGAACTCCGGCCGGCAGTCGGGATAGCCCGAGTAGTCCACCGCGTTGACGCCGATGAAGATGTCGCGCGCGCCGCTGACCTCGGCGTGGGCCAGGGCATAGGCGAGGAAGATCGTGTTCCGGGCCGGGACATAGGTGGCCGGCACGCCGCCGCCGATCTCGACGTCGCTGCGGTCCTTCGGCACCGCCATGGCGCCAGTCAGGGCCGACCCGCCGAACTGGGCCAGGTCGATGTCGATGATCCGGTGCCCGGCGGCACCCAGCGAGTCGGCCACGCGTCCCGCGGCCTGCAGCTCGACGGCGTGGCGCTGGCCGTAGCGGAACGACAGGGCGTGCGCCGCAAACCCCTGCTCGATCGCAATGGCGAGCACGGTCGCGGAGTCCATCCCTCCGGAGAGCAGCACGATGGCGGGCCGGGTCATGCAGGAATCTATGCCCGGCCGACTCCGGGGTTCCTCCAGGGACCGGAACCCGCCCCCCGGGGATCGGGGTAGCATCCCGGCCGTGGACCCTTGACCCGCACGGAGGATGACCCGATGGACGACCAGAAGCTTGCCGCCGACGAGGCGCGTCGTGCGATCCAGCACGGGGCGGTGAAGGCCGATATCGAAGGGGAGGTCCATGCCGAGATCGCCGAGCGCGCCCGGCGCCCCGACCCCGAGTCGGACGCCGAGGTGGAGAAGGCCGCCGATCGCCTCCGGAAGGACGCGGTGCGCGAGGTCGCCTCGACCGAGCGCGAAGTGGAGCGCTCGCGCGGTGCCGCCCGCGTGTCGCAGGTGGTGGACTACGTGTTCTGGCTGATCTACGTCCTGCTCGGCCTGCGCTTCATCCTCTCGATGATCGCGGCGCGTGGAGTGGGGTTCACCCAGTTCATCCACACCATCACCGCACCGCTCTACGCACCGTTCCGCGGCATCGTCAGCTCGCCCGAGGCGCCCGGCGGCTACCGGTTCGAGTGGCCGCTGCTGGTCGCGTTGCTGGTCTACGCGCTGCTGCACCTGACGATCAATCGCGCGTTGCGGGTGGTGGCGAGCCGGAAGACGGAGATCTGATCGTAAGGTGACGGGTGACGGGTGACGGGTGACTGGTGACGGGTGACGGGTGACGGGGAACAGGTGACGGGTCACTGGGAACGCTCGGTGTGCGATGCGGCCCGGTTGGTCACCGACCGCCCGGCCCCTGTCCCCCTTCACGCCTCCGCAGGGCTGGCGCCGGCACCCCCTCCGGCGCAATCCTCCTGCCCCGCGCGGCCGTGGTGGCCGGGCAGAAACCTTCGCCGTGATCGCCCGATGAGACCTGTCATTGCATCGTGCTGCCTCCTTGGCCTCGCCGCCTGCGCCGTCCCTTCCGGCCCGGGCAACGGCGAACGGGGCGACCACCTGGTCTTCGAGGGGGTGCTGACAACGGTACCGGAGATGCTCCTCCTCGACACGGCCACCAACGTGGTCTCGCGGCTCCTGCCTGCCGGGACCGTGGCGATGGATCCCACCCCATCGCCCGACGGCGCGCGGATCGCGTTCGTGGTGGCAAACTACGCCGAATCGACCGGCGACATCTGGATCGTGAACCGCAACGGCAGCGGCTTGCGGCAGCTCACCACCGCGCCGGAGCTGGATGACCAGCCGAGCTGGTCGCCGGACGGGTCGCAGCTGGTGTTCCGCAGTTTCCGCACGGGACGCAGCGGCGACATCTGGCGGGTGAACGCCGACGGCAGCGGGGCGGTGAACCTCACGCCGGACCCACTTCCCGGAGTGACCGACGAGCGCCACCCGGCGTGGTCACCCGACGGCAGCCGCGTCGCGTTCACGAGCGATGCCGGTGGCAACTACGACGTCTGGACGATGACCGCGTTTGGCGCCAGCCGCGTGCGCCTCACGAGCAGCCCCGAGTTCGACGCCGAGCCGGCGTGGTCGCCGGACGGTGCGACGATCGTGTTCCGGCGCAGCGACCCGCTGCTCGGCTCCGATCTGTGGCTGGTTCCCTCGTCCGGTGGTGCGGCGGGCGCGATCCCGCTGCCCGGCGAGCAGCGGCAGCCGCTTTGGAGCACCGACGGCGTCCGGCTGGTGTTCGTGAGCCAGCCGAGCGTTGCCCATCGCCCCGACATCTACAGCATGCGTCCCGACGGCTCCGATATCCGCCTGCTGGTGGGTCCGGCGGTCACGGGCGGCAGCCTCAACCCGGCCTGGCTGCGCCGCTGACGGTCACGGGCGCCTGCCCTCGCGGCGGTTGCGTGAATGGTGCACCGGCGGCATCCTCTCGGAGTGCTTCCTGGTCGCCGCCCGATTCCCGGGCTGACTCCGCGATCCTGCCCGACCCCGGAAGTGCATCCAAAGGAGGAACATATGCGACGCATGACGAAGCTCGTGCCGCTTGCCGCCGTGATGCTGTTCGGCGCGGCGCCGCTGATCGCCCAGAATGGCCACGACATGGCTCCGATGCACGCCGTCGACGCCGGCGCGCTCACCTGGGTCGACCTCGACGTGCCGGGATTCGATGCCGGCATGAAACTGGGCGTGATCCACGGGGATCCCGGGGTCGCCGGACCCTACACCATCCGGCTGTCGTTCCCCCCCGGTTACCGGTTCCCGGCGCATTGGCACCCGATGGCCGAGAACCTCACGGTCCTCTCGGGAACGCTGATGCTGGGAATGGGCGACACGGTCGATGACACGAAGCTCAAGAGCTACGGGGCAGGAGACTTCCTGCACATCCCCGCCAAGCACCCCCACTTCGGTGGTGCGCGCGGTGCCACGGTGATCCAGCTCCACGGCACCGGGCCGTTCACGATCGAGCTGTCCAAGCCCGGCACGATGTAGTCGTCGCCGGATCGGCGAGCGAACGTGCCGCCGGGAGTCGTCCCGGCGGCACGTTCGACTATCTGCGCGCTCCGCTTGCCGTGGCGGCAGGCCGCGGCGGCGACCGGGACCGGCGTGTCCGCGCACGACGCCTCATTCCCCGGCACCGGGAATGAGGCGCCGTGCAATTGCCTCCGCTGCGATCCGGTGTCCTGCGGCCGACCAGTGCGAGTCATCGAGGAGGTACGGGTGGGTCCCCGCCCGCGCGGCATGGCGCAAGGCGTCCGTCAGGTCGAGGTACTCGATGCCCTGTGCAGCGAGCCGTTCCCCGAGTCGCGCCGGGAGGTCGTTGAGCACCCAGTCGGCCGCGGCCGAACCCTCGGGCGCGGACACGAGGCCGTGGTAGGTGCGGTACTTCGTGGGCACGAACGCCACCAGCAGCCGCGCGCCGCCCTCGTGCGCGCGTCTGTCGGCATCGGCCAGGATGGCCACGGTGCTGTCGAGGGCCGCCGCGTCGAGCCCGCCGAGCGCCCGGCCCTCGTACAGGAAGTAGAGCGTGTCCCGTCGTTCACCGGCCGCATACACGCCGGAGCGCGACATCCCGGACGGCCTCGGATTGCCGGCGAGGAACACGAGCGTGGCCAGGGCGTTCCTGGTGAACGAGCGCGGGATGAATCCATGGCGGGCACCGACGAATGCCTCGAGGTCCCGGATCGCCGCATCGTATTCGCGGAGATCGTCGAGGTCGTTGCCCTCGAAGAACAACCACACCACGAACGCCGGCCGCAGCGGCAACGCGAAGCGCTCGAGGACGACACGCTCCTGCCGCGGCCCGTACTGCACCTGGCCCAGGTTGACGGCCCGGAGCCCGGTGAGCCGGCCGAGCACCGCGGTGGTGGTGGATTCCGCCGCCACTTCGGCGCCCTCGACGAAGGAATCCCCGATCACGGCGATGGCGGCGGAGTCGACGTCGCGATCATTGCGGAACCCGTGCCGATCGTAGCGCAGGTCGTACCGGATGACCGTCGGCGTGACCACGCGGTAGAGGAAGCTCATCGTCCCGCCCACCACCACGCCCCGCTGCTGATCGTGCGGTCGGCGGATGAAGAGCAGGTCGGGGTCGGCCAGGTACCGCGGGTTGCGGGCGGGAGAGAGGATCGGGGTGCGGAAGAGCAGGCGATAGTCGACCATGCCGAGCAGGGCAGGGATCTCGAGCAGGGTCACGAGCAGCGCCACCGTCGCGTGCACGAGGAGGAACCGCTTGGCCCATTCCAGGCGTGACTCACGCGACCACGCGGCCGCGGCGATCCACCCCGCCACCCACGCCAGGGCGACGGCCGCCAGGAACGTTGCGGGACTCGCCGCGCCGCGCACCGCCCAGCCGAGGGCAGCGAGGGCGGCGAGGGCTGCCACGATGGAGCGTGCGTGGGGGGGACGCAAGACGGGCCTCCGGTTCCTGCAGGACAGGGCCCCACCTCGGCCCTCGCGCCACTTCGTTGCCTGCTAGTCTACCATCCGGAGGTCGCGCGCGCTCAGGTATCCCGCCCACCCGTCCTCGCGCTGCACCCGGTACCAGTCGTCGCTCGCAGCCACGATCTGCACCGGTTGGTCGGCGGTGATGGCCACCGATTCCGCAGCGCGGGCGCTGGGTGCCTGCCTGAGGATCGCGCTGGCCTCCCGCGGTGCTGCCATGCGTCCCAGCGACGCCGTGTCGGCACGCACCCTCGGCGGCTGCGCGGTGACCAGCCGGACCCACGGCAGCGGATCCACCGGTCCCCGGCCGCGCTGGTAGATGCCGAAGTGCAGGTGGGGCGGCGTGGTGCGCGCGTTGCCACTGTTGCCCACGAAGCCGAGCGTGTCGCCGACGCGGACCTGCTGGCCGCGGAGCGCCACGACCGAATCGAGGTGGGCATAGTAGAGCGAGTGGCCGCGTGCCTCGTCACGCAGCCACACGACGTTGCCGCCGAGGTTGTTCGGTCGGGTGCTGCGCACCACGCCTTCCGCCGCGGCGAGCACCGGCGTGCCGCGCGGCGCGAAGATGTCGATGCCGTGGTGGCTGCGCCGGCCGCCGTCGCGCGCCGCACCGAAGTACGAGCGGATCGCCCCGTTGCCGTGGCCCTCGACCGGGAAGGCAAGGGCGGGTGCCGTGCGCACGACCAGTTCGAACCGGCCGCTCCGCAGCAGCTCCGGTTGCAGGCGGATGACGTAGCTGCCGTCGCGCCGGATCTCGTGTGCAAGCGACAGCCGTGCGGCACCGGTGGTGGACAGCGTGTCGGCGGTGGCGCGATGCACGAAGGGGCGGCTGGTGTCGCCGGTGGCCTCATAGAGGTCCACGAAGATTCGCGCGGGCAATCCCTCGGCCTCCAGCGAGAGCTCGAGCCGCTGTCCCTCGGTGAGCTCGAGGCGGTACGCCACCGCGCGCGCCTCGTGGCGCGAGTAGATCCCCACCTCCCGGAGCGGCAGGGTGGCCGCGAACGGCGCGTGGAGCGCACTGTCGCTCGCGGCGAGCCACTCCCGACCCAGCGCGGTGGAGTCGAGTCCGGCGGCCCGCAGCGAGGCGGCGTAGCGATCGTGCCCGGTGGCGTCGTCGGGGAGGAGTCGATCGAGCACCCCGCCGGGCGAGCACGACGCCAGGACGGCGAGGGAGGCCAGGACGCACACGGTGCGGGAACGGGTCATGACCCAGTCTACGGACGAAGAACGGCCGGGGTTCCAATTTGGAACTGTGCCGTGGCGGCGAGGCGTAGATTCGGGAATGCCGAGACTCCGTTACCTCTTCCCCCTGGCTGCCCTCCTCGTCGCGACATCGCTGGAGGCGCAGGCCTCCCGCGTGTTCCTCGTCCGCCACGCGGAGAAGGTCGACGCCTCGCGCGACCCGGAGCTGTCAGTGAGCGGCATGGCGCGCGCCATTGCGCTGGCCGACACGCTGCGCAGCGAGGGGCTTGATGCGATCCTGGTGTCGCAGTTCAGGCGCACCCGGATGACGGCGGCGCCGACGTCGGCGGCGCTCGGCGTCCCGATTCGTGAGGTGCGGGTCGAGGGCAGCGCAGCCACCTACGCCGCCGCGATGGCGGCCGAACTCGATCGGCTCCCGACGGGAAGCACCGCCCTGGTGGTCGGCCACAGCAACACCCTTGCACCGCTCATCGCCGCGCTCGGCGGCCCGGTGATGTCCGACCTCTGCGACGCCGAGTACGCCAACCTGTTCGTGGTGGCGCGGCGACAGGCAACCATCGAGTTTGCGCAGCGCCACTACGGCCAGCGCGACGCCGAGGACGCCGATGCGTGCCGGCGCACGATGCGCCTCGAGTCCGAGGCCAACTCTCGAACCGACGGGGGATCCCCGACCATGGCCGACACGATTCCGCTGACCGAGATGGTGGGCGACTGGGTGGGGCACAACAAGCTGTGGGTGATGCCGGGTGACCCGGTGCGCGAGTCGGCCACGGCCGCACGGATCGAGCTGGCGGCGGGCGGGCGCTACCTGGTGATCCGCTACACCTGGGCGGAGAAGGGCGAGCCGCAGGACGGCCACCTGATTGTGCGGCTCGCGCCGGACACCTCGGCGGCCGACATGGTGTGGGTCGACTCGTGGCACCAGTCGGCGTCATTCATGACGTTCGCCGGCACCGCCAAGTCACCGAACAGCATCACCGCGCTGGGCAGCTATCCGGCACCGACCGGTCCGGACTGGGGCTGGCGCGTGTCGGTCACCGCCGAGTCACGCGACCGGTTCGTGATGCGGATGTGGAACATCACCCCGGACGGGCAGGAGATGCAGGCGGTCGAGGCGGTGTACGCGCGACAGTAGGGAGAGCGGAGCGACGGAGCGACGGAGAACTGTCACCCCGAGCGCAGCGAGGGGGCGGAGCTTGCGGGGCAAGTTCCGCCCCCTCGCTGCGCTCGGGGCAAGCCTCGGGGTGACAGGTGCGCTAGGCACCCAGCACGTGCCGCAGCGCCGGCTCCAGCTCCGGATACTCGAAGTGATGGTTCCTGCGCTCCAGTGCGCGCGGAATGGCGCGCTGGCTGGCCAGCACGGTGGCGTCGGCCATCTCCCCCAACATGGCGCGGAGCGCCATCTCGGGGACCGGGAGCAGGGCCGGCCGATTGAGCACGCCTGCCAGGACGCGGGTGAAGTCCTCGTTGCGCACCGGATTCGGCGCGGTGACGTTGACGGGGCCGACAAGGGCGTCGTCGTGGAGCATCCGCCAGATCGTGCCCAGCACATCGTCGATCGCCACCCAGCTCATCCACTGCCGGCCTGATCCGAGCCGACCGCCGGCGCCGAGCCGGAACGGGATCAGCATCTTCGCCAGCGCGCCGTCACCGGGCGTGAGCACGATGCCGGTCCGCGGATGCACCACGCGGAGCCCGGCGTCGCGCGCCGGATCGGCCGCGCGTTCCCACTCCTTGCCCAAATCCGCGAGAAAGTCGTCGCCAAGGGACGACTCCTCGTCGAGCATCTCGTCCGCCCGATCGCCGTAGATCCCCACGGCAGAGGCGGAGATCAGCACCCGGGGCTTGCGGGAGAGCGCGGCGAGGGTGCGCGCGAGCAGCGCGGTGGGCACCACCCGGCTCTCGCGCAGCAGTGCCTTCCGGTCGTCGGTCCAGCGGCCCTCGGCGATGTTGGCCCCGGCGAGGTGGATCACGGCATCGATCCCCTCCATCTTCGCCGGATCGAGCACGCCGTGGATCGGGTCCCACTGGATGCCGCCCTCGAGCTGCGAGCGCGACACCGGCACCACCGTGTGCCCGGCGGTGGTGAGCATCGGGGTGAGGGCGCGCGCGATCGAACCGGTGGCTCCGGTGATGGCGATCCGCATCGGTGCCATCGGCTCGCGGGCCAGTCGCGCGAGATCCTGCCGCAGCACGTCGTGGCGCCACGCCAGCATGCGCTCCAGGTCGTCGCGCACCG
>CALGOK010000110.1 GCA_937961295.1 uncultured Gemmatimonadota bacterium | reverse complement strand
ACCGCGGCGCTGGTCTATCTCTCGTCCACGCTCTACCACGCCGTCACCCACCCGCGCGCCAAGCGGATCCTCCGCATCATCGATCACCAGGCGATCTACCTGCTGATCGCCGGCACCTACACGCCATTCACCCTCGGGGTGCTCGGTGGTGCGCTGGGGTGGACGGTGTTCGGGATGGTCTGGACGCTGGCCAGCGCCGGCGTGGTCTTCAAGGCCGTGCGCGGGCTTGGCAACCCCCGGCTCTCGCTGGCCATCTACCTGATCATGGGCTGGTTGGTCCTGGCCGTCGCCAAGCCGCTGTGGCTGCTGGTGCCGGCGTGGGGGGTGTTCTGGCTGGCGGCGGGTGGGGTCGCCTATACCGCCGGGGTCGCCTTCTACGCCATGCCGCGACTCCGGTTCGGACACTTCATCTGGCACCTCTTCGTGATGCTGGGGACCGCGTGCCACTTCGTGGCGGTGCTCCGCTACTCGGGGTGAAGTGAACCCGGGATATTCCCTCCGCTCACGCAACCATCAGGAGCCCGACCCACTCATCCCGCCGAGGTCAGCCGTGTCCCGGATCCGCTTCGCCTCCCTGCTCCTGTTCCCGTTCCTGCTTCTCCCGCTCGTCTCCGCCACCGCCCAGCAGCACGCCAACGACTCGATGGCGGTCGCGCGCGTCGTCACCGCCTACCATCAGGCGCTCGCCAATGGCGACAGTGCCACCGCGCTGTCGCTCCTCGCCGCGGACGCGGTGGTGCTGGAGAGCGGCGGGATGGAGAGCCGGAGCGAGTATCGCGCCGGACACCTCCCGGCGGACATCGCGTTCGCACGAGCGGTGCCCTCGGCGCGCGGCACGATCCATGTCACCGTGGCCGGGGATGTTGCCTGGGCTGCATCCACCAGTGTCTCCCGCGGCCAGTACCGCGACCGGACCATCAACTCGGCCGGCGCCGAACTGATGGTGCTCTCCCGCACCGACGGCGGATGGCAGATCCGCGCCATCCACTGGTCGTCGCGGGCGCGTCGCGACAGCTAGCGGTGGGCAGCTGCTCCATGCGCCGCAATGCTCACGGCGCGCGCTCCACGCGCGCAATGTGGCACCCTGCCTCGCCGTGTCGGAGGAATGCGAAGTCCACCTCCGAGTTGCCCAGGCAGGCCGTGATCAACGTCTCCGCGGCCTCGCCCTGCGCCGGATCGGCCCGCACCACTCGCCCGTCGCGCGTGCGTCCCTCGACCACGATCGGGGTGCCGAGCAAGCCCTCGGGGAACCCCGTCCCCTCGAAGCGGTCGCATGTCGCTGCATGGATGAACACCGGCCCCGGTGCACCCACGGCCGCGTCGCCGCTGTCCGGGCGATAGGTGAACAGCAGCCGCTCGTCGTGGCCCACCGCGAACGGGCGGAGGCATGAGCGACAGGGACCGGTGCCGGTGGCCACCTCGGCCACCGCCGGATGGCCGTACTGCGGGGAACGCCGCTCGGCGCGCACGGCGGCGGCGAGGGCGGGGTCGAGACTGACGACACGGAACGACATCGCACTTCTCCGGTAGATGGTGACACCGGCAAGCTGCGGCCGACCGCCAATGGCCGGCCACCGCCGGATCGACACCGAATCCGGTTGGGGCTACACTCCCCGTCACACACGGGTGCGCGATGCTGGACAGCGATCTCGACAAGGTCATCCTCGTGACGGGGGCCACCGGCTACATCGGCGGCCGCCTCGTGCCGCGCCTGCTCGACACCGGGCGGCGGGTGCGCTGCCTCGCGCGCGACCCGTCGCGGCTGGCGGGGCGGCCGTGGCACGACCAGGTGGAGACCGTTCGCGGCGACGTGCTCGATGCCGCATCGCTGGCCCCCGCGCTCGCCGGCGTTCACACCGCCTACTACCTGATCCACTCGCTCGGCGTGGGCGAGGAGTTCCACGAGCGTGACCTGCGCGCGGCGCGGACCTTCGCCGCCGCCGCGCGCGAGGCGGGCGTCTCCAGGATCATCTACCTCGGCGGACTCGCCGACGACGCCGCGGAGCTCTCGGAGCACCTGCAGTCACGCCAGCAGACCGGCGATGCGCTGCGCGAGGCCGGCGTGCCGGTCACCGAGTTCCGGGCCGGGGTGATCGTCGGCTCCGGCAGCGTGTCGTTCGAGATGATCCGGTACCTCACCGAGCGGCTCCCCGCGATGATCTGTCCCCGCTGGGTCTACACCCGCACCCAGCCGATCGGCATCCGTGACGTCCTGCAGTACCTCGTGGCCGCGCTCGACACGCCCGAGAGCACCGGCCGGATCGTCGAGATCGGCGGGGGCAACGTGGTGACCTACGGCGAGATGATGACCGGGTACGCGGAGGCGCGCGGCCTGAGGCGCCTGCTGGTCCCCGTGCCGGTGCTCACGCCGCGACTGTCGTCGTACTGGGTCAACCTCGTGACTCCGATTCCGAGTTCGATCGCGCGCCCGCTGATCGAGGGGCTTCGCAACGAGAGCGTGGTGCGCGATCCCGCGGCCGGCGACCTCTTTCCCGACATCGAGCCGGCCGACTATCACACTGCCGTCGGCCGGGCCCTGGCCCAGCTCGACGCCAGCACGGTGGAGACTGCGTGGAGCGATGCGCTGAGCACCTCGCTCCGTGACACGCCACCGGTGGTGCTCACGGAGCACGAAGGGATGATCCTCGAGCAGCGGCAGCGCACGGTCGATGCCTCGCCCGAGGCGGTGTGGCGGACGCTCACCGGCATCGGCGGCGCACGCGGCTGGTTCTTTCTCGACTGGGCCTGGCAGCTGCGCGGCTTTGTCGACCGGCTGTTCGGCGGGGTGGGGCTCCGGCGCGGACGCCGCGATCCCGACACCCTCCGCGCCGGCGACGCCCTCGACTTCTGGCGCGTCGAGGCGATCGAACCCGGCGAATCGCTGCTGCTGCGCGCGGAGATGAAGCTCCCCGGCAAGGCATGGCTGCAGTTCGCGGTGTCGGCACACGACGGGGACGGCACCACGCTCCGCCAGGTCGCCTACTTCGCCCCGCGCGGCCTGTTCGGATTCCTGTACTGGTACGCGCTCTACCCGCTGCACGCGGTGATCTTCAGCGGGCTGATCCGGCAGGTCGCGTCGCGCAGCATGGCAGCCGCATCGTGAGGGCGCGGCTTACCCAGCTCTGGGTCGCGCTGCGCGAGAGCTACTGGTTCCTCCCCGCGCTGCTCTCGCTGTTCGCCGTGGGCCTGGCGGTGGCCGCGACCATCGTCGATCGCACGTGGGGCCCATGGAGCGTCGAGTGGATCCCGCCAATCCGCGCCGAGGGCGCGCGATCGCTGCTCAGCACGGCGGCGGGCTCGCTGATCACGGTGGCCGGCGTGGCGATCTCGGTCACGCTGGTGGCGCTGGCATCGACCTCCTCGCAGTTCGGGCCGCGGCTGCTGGTGCACTTCCTGCGCGACCGCGGAATCCAGCTCGCGCTGGCGCTCTTCGCCGCCTCGTTCCTGAACTGCCTGGTGGTGCTGCTCTTCGTGCGGTCGGCGGCCGAGCAGGGCCAGCCGTTCGTGCCGCAACTGGCGATCGGCATCGCGTTCCTCGCCTCCATCGTGTCGGTCGGCACCTTCATCTACCTGGTGCACCACGTGGCACAGATGCTCCACGTCGGCAACGTGGTGGCGCGCTCGGGCGAGGAACTGCTCGCCGGGATCGTGGCGCTCGAGGTCGGCTGGCGCAGCGGTGAGCGGGTGACCCGCGACGATCTCGATCGCCTCGGACCGCCGCCCAGGCCGAGCGCCGTGGTTCGCGCGCCGCACCACGGGTACCTGCAGGTGGTCGATGTGGACACGCTGGTCGGGGTCGCCGCGCGGCTCGAGCGCACCGTCGCGGTCGCGGTGCGTGTCGGCGAATTCGTCACCGAGGGGGTCGTGATCGCGCGGGCGTGGCCGGAGGAGCCCCTCGCGCCCGACGACGAGCGCGCCATCCTGGACGCGTTCGCGTGGGGGACGCGGCGCACCCATGAGCAGGACGTGCAGTTCCAGGTGGACCAGCTGGTGCAGATCGCCGCGCGCGCGCTCTCGCCCGGCGTGAATGATCCGTTCACGGCGATGGGGTGCATCGACTGGCTGGAGGCGGCGATTCGGCGGTTCGGCTACCTCCCCCCGGGCGCATGGATCCGCCGCAGTGCGTCGCCCGAGGCCTGCGTGCTCTGGCCGGTGACCACGTTCAAGGAGCTGCTCGAGGCGGCGGTGGACCAGCTGATCCCGTACGCCGCGGCGGATCCGAACGCCGCGCGTCACCTGGCGAGGGCGTTGCGGCGCCAGGAACAGCAGTCCAGCGACCCTCACCACCGGGAGCTCCTCGCCGAGCGGAGCCGTCGACTCAGGGAGGCCACGGAGGTACACCTTGCCGACCCCGTCGATGTTGACGGGCTCGCACCCGACGAGAGACGCGCGCGCTAGGGCGAGCGGCGGCTATCTTATGCGCCCGGCGAACGACTTGCGAGAATCGCCGGGATCGCCTTTTCACGGAGCGCGCCGCGAGTGGATGCACACGGTGGACTCGACGCCTGGATCACCGGCCTCGGCGCCAACAGCGCGGTGCTCGGCCTCGTGGCGGCGCTGCTGCTGGGACTCCGGCACGCCACCGATCCCGATCATGTCACCGCGGTCGCGACGCTGGTGGCCGGCGACCGTGACGGCGCACGGGGGCGTGCGGCCCGGCTCGGCCTGGCGTGGGGCATCGGGCACGCCACCACGCTGATCGCCTTCGGCCTCCCGGTGGTGCTGGCCGGAGCCCTCCTCCCCGACGTCATCGGACGCATCGCCGAGTTCGTGATCGGGATGCTCATCGTGGCGCTGGCGGTGCGCCTGCTGGTGCGCTGGCGACGCGGCTACCTCCACCTCCACGTCCACGAACACGGTGGCACGCGGCACGCACACGTCCACATGCACGAGCGCACTGCTCCGGTTGCAGGCCACTCAGCCACGGCGCACCGCCACGAGCATGCGGCCGCGCTGGGACGCAGTCCGGTCGAGGCCTTCGGCGTCGGCCTGGTGCACGGCATCGGTGGCTCGGCAGGCGCCGGCGTGCTCCTGGTCGCCGCCGCACCGAACGCCGCGGCACGCGTCACTTCGCTGGTGGTCTTCGCCGCCGGGACCGCGATCTCCATGGCCGCGATGTCGGCCCTTGTCGGGGCGGCGGTCGGACGCGGCGTGCATTGGCTCCGCCCGGAACGCCTGGTGCCGCTGGTGGGAATGGCGAGCGGGGTGTTCGGGCTCTGGTACGCTGCGGGGGCGGTGCGCTAGCCCACCCCTGCGCACCGTGAGGGATGGCCGGGAACTCCGCGCCCCGCACCGGGTACTCCTGTCAGGATCGTGCACGACCGCCAGGCGACGCGTGGCGGTCGCCGTCGCTCGTTACTGCAAGGAGTCGAAGTGCTCTCGTCCAGCGAGCTCACCACCCTCTACCAGCAGCACCGCGACACGCGCGTGCTCAGCGTGTATGTCGATGCCGACCAGCATGACTTCGCCGAGCGGGACGTGTGGCGGGTCAACCTGGCGCGCGGCCTCGATCAGGCCGAGCAGCAGCTCGCCGAGCGTGGCCGCGACGAACGCAAGGCGTTCCGCGCGGCACGCGCGGCGATCGAGCAGGCGATCGAGCGCGACGCTTCGGCGTTCCTGCCCGGCCGGGCGTGGGTGGGGTTCGCCTCTGGCGACGGGATGATCCGCGGCGAGCGGATCGAGGCGCCGACGGACGACCTGGTGCGGTGGGAGCAGGGGATGCGGATCGCGCCGTACGTCCGTGCACTCAAGCAGGCCCAGCCGATCCTCGCCGTGGTGCTCGACCGTCGCGAGGCGGCGTTGCACCGGTACCAGTTCGACCAGCTCGAGAAGCTCGACGAGCTGCACGCCGACACCTTCATCGGCGACCTCAGCGAGATCGAGATCTCCAAGCGCCCCACGCATCGCACCGGGGTGCGCGGCAAGACCGGCACCGACGCCGCCAAGTCGGTGCTGGACAACTCCGCCCACAAGCTCGTGGGTCGCATCGTCGACGAACTGCGCGAGGAGGAGGATGCCCCACTGGTCATTGGCGGCACCCGCGAGCAGATCGCCGCGCTGCGACGCGCACTCCCCGAGGAGATGACCGACCAGCTCATCGAGGACACCTCGCTCCACAAGAACCTCAGTACCGCGGAACTGGGCGAGCGGCTCGGGGCGGCCGCCTCCCAGTTCTCCGACCGGCGCCTCGACGCCCTGGTGGGCGACGCGATCGATGGCGCGCGTTCAGGCGGCGCCGGCTGCCTCGGCCCCGAGAACACCGGGCGCGCGCTGCGCGAGCAGCGTGTCCGCACCCTGCTCGTCTCCACCGGCCTCCAGCAGCGCGACCCCGGGCTCGCCGACCGGATGGTGGTCTCGGCGCTGATCGACAACGGCGCCAGCGTGCACCTGGTGCCGCGCGAGCCCGGCGACCGGCTCGATCGGGAGGGCGAGGGCGTGGGCGCGCTGCTCCACTATCGGATCGCGGCCGGACTGGAACCGGGGTGAATCTGCCGGTCGCTGCAGGGTAGGGCGGGCACGAGGTAGCCCACTGACGCTCCGTCAACCGGAGCCGGCCGCGCGCCGTCGCACCTCCTTCATGGTGCGACGGCGCGTGTGCGTCGGCGCCTGGGTGCGTGGCTTGTGCCCCGCCCGGATTGCCGACATTCTGAATCGACCACACCGGAGCGACCCCATGCGCTGGCCTGCACTTCTCCTGCTGGCGACCGCGATCAACGCCTCGCCGATCGCGGCCCAGGATCACGACACGTCCCGGCCATTCCGGGTCACCGACTGGACCTTCATGGCCATCGTGGTGCGCGACGTGGGTGCCCAGGCCGACTGGTACCGGGCCACCTTCGGCCTTCGCGAGGCGAACCGGCTCGTGGCCGACGACGGGCGATACGACATCCGGGTGCTGTCCGGCCCCGCGCTCGTCGTGGAACTGCTCGCGCTCGGCGATGCCGACCAGCCGCCGACGCGCCATTTCGGCCTCTTCAAGGCGGGAATGATGGTGGACGACATCCTGGCCGCGCACGACTGGCTGCGCCGGCGCGGTGTGGACGTCGACGATCAGGTGTTCACTGACGATGCCCTGGCGATGCAGTCGTTCACCTTCCGCGACCCGGAGGGGAACCGGCTGCAGTTCTTTCGCGAGATGGATCCCTGAGCGATGGCCCCCGAGCCGAGGGCGCCGAAGTACTTCCGGTCGCCGGAGGCATTCCGGCAGTGGCTGGAGCGCCACCATGACTCCGCCGACGAGGTTTGGGTAGGGTTCTGGAAGCAGCACACGGGTAAGCCGTCGCTCACCTGGTCGGAGGCGGTCGACCAGGCGCTCTGCTTCGGATGGATCGACGGCATCGTGCGGCGGGTCGACGACGAGCGCCACGTGCAGCGATTCACGCCGCGGCGTCCGAAGAGCGTCTGGAGCAAGGTGAACGTGGAGAAGGTCAAGGCGCTCACCCGGGCCGGCCTGATGCACTCGGCTGGGCTCGCGGTGTTCCGGGCGCGCGGCGCCGAGCACAAGGTGGGATACTCCGTGGCGGAGCGTGACGGCACGCTGGGCCCGGCAGAGGAAAAGCGCTTTCGCGCCAGGCGCGCGGCATGGCAGTGGTTCCAGCAGCAGCCCGACGGGTACCGCCGCAACGTTGTGCACTGGGTGATGAGCGCCAAGCGGGCGGAGACGCGCGAGCGCCGGTTGGCGGAGCTGATCCGCGACAGCGCCGCCCGGCAGCGCGTGGGGCGATTCGCGTGAAGGTCGGGGCGACCGATTGGTCGCCCCAACACGACAGGGAACGGAGGAGTGACGTGCATCGCCGCATGCAGCTCGAGCCGCCGCCGGAGCACTGGCCCGATTGGCGCAAGCAGGTCTACATCATCATCTTCGGCCACGAGACGCCGGCCGGGAAGGCGTTCGACCTCGCGCTGATCGTCAGCATCACGCTGAGCGTGGTGGCGGTGATGCTCGACTCGGTGGGGCCGATCCACGAGCGGTACGGCGGGGCCCTGTACGTGGCGGAGTGGCTGTTCACCGTCCTGTTCACCATCGAGTACGTCCTGCGGCTCATCTGCGTGCAGCGGCCGGCGCGCTATGCCCGCTCGTTCTTCGGGCTGGTGGACCTCGCGTCGATCCTTCCCACCTATCTGTCGCTGATCGTCCCCGGGTCGCAGGCGCTGCTGGTGATCCGGATCCTGCGCGTGCTGCGGATCTTCCGGATCCTCAAGCTCGCCGAGTACATCGGCGAGGCCGACATCCTGCTGGTGGCGATCCGCAACTCGCGCCGCAAGCTGGCGATCTTCATCGCCACCGTGCTGGTGCTCGCGGTGATCCTCGGCGCGGCGATGTACATCGTCGAGGGAACCAGCCACGGCTACACCAGCATCCCGCTCGCGGTGTACTGGACCATCGTGACGATCACCACGGTCGGCTACGGCGACATCTCGCCGGAAACCCCGCTGGGCCAGGCGCTGGCGTCGGTGATCATGCTGCTTGGCTACGCCATCGTGGCGGTCCCCACCGGCATCGTCACGGTGGAGATGGCGCGCGGCAGGCGGCAACCCACCCACTGCCCAGGCTGCGGGCTGGACGAGCACGACCCCGACGCGCAGCACTGCAAGCGGTGCGGGGCGAAGTTGACCTAGAAACTGAGGACGGGTTGACGGAACGACGGAGGACGGGGGGAATCGGAGCCACCCTCCGTTCTCACTCCGTCCTCCGTCGTTCCGTCGTTCCGTCCTCCGTTCGGTGCTCCTACCGCAGTCCCGCCGGCCACGCGTACCGCTCCAGGTACTGCAACCCGTCGGCATCCTCGCGGACCAGGTAGATCCCGCGACGATCGAGCCCCAGCAGGGAGCGGCCTGCGGGCACGTCGAGTTCACGGATGCGGCGTCCCGCCGCATCGAGCACGTCGATCCGCCGCGGATGTGACGCCCCCATGCCGGGAGACCGGACGACCCACAGCTGTCCCGCGGGGCTCCGATGTACCCCACCGTCGATGAACGGCGGCTTGTGCGCTGGGAAGATCTCGTCGGGATACGCCTCGCGCATCTGGGCCAGCCGCGCGGGCGTTACTCCCCCTCCACCGCTCGATGGACCTCCGAACGAGATTCGCGGTGCATTTGCGGCGCGCGCGTGGCGGTACGCCTCGCGGTCGGCCGCGTCGATGCGCACCGCCTGGAACGACAGCGGCGCTCCGGCGCTCACGACCTTGCCGCCCTGAACGGCATCCACTGCATACGTACGAGCACGCACGATCCGGACTGTGCCCTCGGGGTCGACCACCCAGGCATCTCGCTGGGCGAACGGATGAAAGCGGTGGTCGTGCAGTTCGGGGGCATGATCGCTCGCGGTGGCCACGACCTCCGCCTGCCCCCGGCCCGGACGGATGCGGACGATCTCGTACCGCTGCTGTCGCTTGAGCCCGCCGGAACGCGGGTCCCGGATCACCGGGCGATCCCAGTACAGGCGTCCCTCACGGTCGACCCCGCGTGGGGGCGCCACGCCGCCGAGCGTCCGTGCCACGAACGGGAGGGAACCCGCGATGATACCACTTGGCGTGACGCGCACAAGGCGACTTGCCGCGTACACCAGCACCGTATCACCGAGCCAGCGAATCGCCGACCAGGGACCGCGATACTCATCCGGGCCGTCGCCCGCTTGACCGAGCTGCGTGATCGCACCACCTCCTGCCGCGCCGACGAACACCAGGCCGTCGAGATTGTCCACAATCACCACGCGGCCATCCGGGAGTTCGGCGATGCCGCCAAGGCGCGAGAACTCGTGGTCCCATGTGGCGGTCGGGCGACCGAATCCCTGGGCGGCGAGGGGAGGCGCGACGGCGAGGAACAGTATCGCGGCCATGATACGGATCGGGGTGTGCATGCCGTTGGTGATGCACGCCAGCCAGCAGGAGTCGCAGGATGAACGGAAGGCCGGGACTCCCCATCCTCCATCCCTCCGTCCACCAGCTGCGGAGGTGACGCCGACACCGCGTCATCGGTACCGGTATCGGCCTTCACCGGGATCCGCGCATGCTTCTCCAGATCCGCCTCGCCGGCACCCTCGTGCTGGCAACGACGCCGCTCGCCGCACAGCGTCCGCTGCCACCCGCAACCATCGAGTTCACCGAGCCCTTCACCACCCTCGCCGGCGTGGTGGAGCTCGGCGGCGACCGGATCGCGGTGCTCGACCGCGAGGAACAACGGGTGGTGGTGGCCGACGTGCGGACCGGAACGGTGCGCCCGGTGGCCCGGATCGGTGACGGACCCCGCGAGTACCGGATGCCATGGACCCTGATGGATCTCGCCGGGGACTCGGCTGCGATTTACGACGCCGCCAACCGGCGCCTGCTGGTGATCCGCCCGGATGGCACGCCCGGCGACTTCCTGGGGATTCCCGGAACCTCCTCCACGGTGCACCTCCCGATGGGCCCGAACGGCCCGGCGGCGATCGACCACGCCGGACGGTTCTATTGGACCGGCAATCGGTTCGATCTTCGCCCCGGAGTCCGGCCCAACTCGCTCGCTGATTCGGTGCCGATCCTCCGGCAGGCTGCGGGTGCGCGACGGCCCGACACGCTTGGCCATCTCCGCCGCCCGAACCTGGGTGCTCGCGGCGAGCTTGACGCCGCCGATGCGGAGCGTCACGCGCGACTTGCCTGGCCGATGCGCGACGACTGGACCGTGCTCCCCAACGGCACGGTCGTCGTGGTCCGTGCCCCGGAGCATCGACTCGAGGTGCCCGAGCAATCGAACCGGGGTCGCAT
>CALGOK010000109.1 GCA_937961295.1 uncultured Gemmatimonadota bacterium | reverse complement strand
TTCGGTGGCTGGGCCACCGGCGGCACGTGGGTCGGCTCCAGCATCGGCGCGGCCAGGGGCCACGAGGGGGGGCTCGAGAACCCCGACATGAGCTCCAAGACGGTGCTCGCCAAGGGGCTCGACGCTGGCACCGCGTTCGAGATCCTGTCGATCGACATCGCCGACGTGGACGTGGGCAAGAACATCGGCGCCGAGCTGCAGACCGACCAGGCCGAGGCGGACAAGCGGATCGCGCAGGCCAAGGCCGAGGAGCGCCGGGCGCTTGCGGTGGCGATGGAGCAGGAGTTCCGCGCCGAGGCACAGAACCAGCGCGCCAAGCTGATCGCCGCCGAGGCGGCGATCCCGCTCGCCATGGCCGAGGCGTTCCGGAGCGGCAACCTCGGCGTGATGGACTACCAGAAGTACCGCAACGTCGAGGCGGACACCGAGATGCGCCGATCGATTGCCACCGGCGAGCAGCCGCCGCCGCCGCAGGAGAGCTGACGGCAGTGGACTTTCCGCCGGAGCTGCTGCTCTTCATCATCTGGGGCGTCATTGCGCTGGTCGGCCGGATCGCCAAGCGGCCCCAGGGCGGGCAGCCCAAGTCCGGCCCGCGTCAGCGTCCGGCGCAGCAGGCACCGCGCGAGCGGGCGCGCGGCAAGCCGGAGACGTTTGACGACCTGCTCACCGAGATGCGCGAGCAGCTGGAGGCGGCGAAGCGCGCGGAGATGGCGGAGCGGGAGGCGGCGGAGCGACCCGGGTTGCCGCGACCCGTGCCGGTGGAGCGGCCGCACCAGCCGCTGCCGAGTGCCGAGGAGGTCGAGGACCGGGAGACGCTGGAGGAGGAGCCGGTCATCGTCTCGCTCGAGGTCCCGGCCCCGATCGAGGAGCGCGAGATCGTCGACCACGACGCCGAGTCGGAGATCGCCATCGCGCGCCGGCTGCGCGAGGCGGGACTGCGCAACCGTGGCTGGCGACTCGAGGACCACCACGAGTTCGATGGGAGGATCCGCGCCGCGGCGCCGGAGAAGAAGCGGCCGGCCGGGCGTGCCGCGATGCTGCGGCAGGCGATCGTGTGGCGCGAGGTGCTGGGGAAGCCGGTGTCGCTGCGCGAGTAGCAGGCGCGCCGCTTGCGGCGCGAGGTACAGGTCGAACTCAACAGAACGGCGCCCTGCGAAGGGCGCCGTATCTGCCGTGACGATCGGATCGCGCGCCCCAAGGGGCGCGCCTGCATCATTCGCTCATCGCTCCCTGAACGCCTCCGCATACGCCGCCATGTTCGCGCGGATCAGCTTCTCCGCCGCGGCGCGATCCTCGAATCCCCGGCTCTCGGTGCGGGTCCCCTCGAGGTCCTTGTACACCTGGAAGAAGTGCTCCATCTCGCGCAGCGCATGGCGCGGGATGTCGCTCAGGTCGTGGATCTGGTCGGCGAACGGATCGGCGATCGGGACGGCGATCACCTTCTCGTCGTTCTCGCCCCGGTCGATGAGGTTGAACACCCCCACCGGGCGCACCTCGACCAGGCAGCCGGTGAAGACCGGCTCGGTCATCATCACCAGCACGTCGAGCGGGTCGCCGTCGTCGGCCAGCGTGCGCGGCAGGAAGCCGTAGTCGCCGGGGTAGCGGACCGACGAATGCAGCAGGCGGTCGAGCCGGAACACGCCGAGCTCCTTGTCGAGCTCGTACTTGTTGCGCTCGTTGGCGGGGATCTCGATCACCGCCGTGACCAGCGCGGGCGGGTTGGTGCCGGTGGGGATGTCATGCCAGGGGTGGAACGGGCGGGGCGAGATCACGGAGGCGTCCGGAGCGGGTGAAGGGTGAAGGGTAAAGGGTGAAGGGGGAGTCGCGGCAGGCACCCCTTCACCCTTCACCCTTCACCCTTCACCACTCAGCAGCTTGCCCCATCCCCCCACCCGGGCGACCTTGCGGGGCGGCCCGAGTGGCGGAATGGCAGACGCAGCGGACTCAAAATCCGCAGGGGGCAACCCCGTGTGGGTTCGACTCCCACCTCGGGCACTCTTCCCGCCGCACCCTCCCTCAGTGCAGCAGTCCCTGCCAGCCCACCTGCACGAACACCCCGGCGTGATCCGACGGCCACAGCCCGCCGGCGGTCCGCTCGGACGGCTCGTCGCCGAACAGGGTGAACCGGACGGGGGCGATGGCCTTGGCAGCCGGCCGCGCGCCGGCCGCGCGGCGCATCAGGACATGGTCGATTCGCTCGTCAAACGCCTGGCTGGCGTTGCGGAGGTCGGCGTCGTTGCAGCAGGTCGGGACGTTGCCCCCGGCTGCATTGGCGAGGAGCCCGGCGTCCTGGAATCCCGCCGCCGCGAACAGCCGGTACGGCGTCACGGGGTCGGGGTCCGACGGGTCACTGTTGATGTCGCCCGCGATGATCACCGGCAGCGTGGCGCCGCCGAGCACGGCGGCGAGCTCCTGGGCCTGGCCGAGCTGCAGCAACGGCGAGGTGGACTTGGGTTCCAGGTGCGTGACCACCACCCGGGCGGTGCGACCGCGCGACGTGATGTCAGCTGCGACATAGCCGCGCACCAGGTCGACGGAGCCCAGCGGTCCCAGCGGCACGGTCACCCGTGCGGCATAGTTCGCCGCGGTCAGGTTCGCCACCCCGACACCGCGTCGCACGAGGAGCGCGTCGGCATCGCGCAGCCGGATCGACGCGCCACCGAGGCCGAGGGTGAGGTCGATGTTGTTGACCACGCCGGCCACCTCGTAGCGACCGCCGGCCTGGGCGATCTCCGCCATCAGCACGTCGAGGAACACGACGGTGAAGTCGGGGAAGTACGGCGCGAATCCCGCCACCGCGAGCGTGGTGACCTCGTTGAGCGCGACGACGTCGGCGCCGTTGCGAACGATCTCGGCCGCGATGGCGCGGGCGCGGTCGTTCCAGTCGGTGGCCAGGAACGTGGCGAGCGCCGCCACCACCCGGTCGGCCACCTGGTCGGCCGGGGCGGTCAGCACGGCGTCCACGTCGGTGCCGATGTAGAGGTTCTGGGCGAACACGCCCAGATGGCCATCATCGGTGAACTGCGACGCGGGGGCGCCGCCCAGCGACTGGGTCGGGAGCGGGGCATCGCCGCACGCGCCGACGGCGAGTACGGCGAGCGGCAGGAGTCGGGTCCAGGGCGACATCGGAAACCTCCGGTGCGTGGGATTCGGCCCCCGGCGGGGGTCGTGGTGCCCGGAGGTTGCCCGGTGGGGGTCAAGTGCCGGTCAAGCGGAAAGCCCGGTCGGCCCGTATGATTGATCCGGGTTTCACCCGTGCCCCGAGCGTCCAGCCCTGGCCATGCTTCGTGACCGCCTGACGGACATGCTGGCATCCCGGTACCTCGTCGGGGAGGAGCTTCCCGGCGGGGCGATGGCACGGGTGTTTGCCGGGCGCGATCCGGTGCTCGACCGCCCGGTCGTGATCAAGGTCCTTCCTCCCGAGCGGGCGACGGCCGTGGCCGTGGAGCGATTCCGGCGCGAGGCCCGCCTCCTCGCCAAGCTCAACCATCCCCATGTCGTGCCGGTGCTCGAATCGGGCGAGTCCGAGGGGATGTGCTGGTTCGTGATGCCCCACGTGTCGGGCGCACCGCTGAGTGCGCGGCTTGCCGGCGGGGCGCTCGATCCGGAGACGGTGCGCCGGTTCGGCCTCGAGCTGCTCGACGCCCTGGAGCACGCGCATGCGATCGGCGTGGTGCACCGCGACATCAAGCCGGCCAACGTGCTGCTCAACGCCGGCCACGCGCTGCTCGCCGACTTCGGCGTGGCGCTGCTGCGCGATTCCTCCGACGATGCCCTCACCGACGCGGGCGTGGCGGTGGGCACCCTCTCCTACATGCCGCCGGAGCAGCGCGCGGGGCGGGTCGACCGGCGCAGCGATGTCTGGGCCCTCGGCGCCACGCTCTACGAGGCAGCAACGGGCACGCGGTGGGACGCGACTTCCGGTGGCGATCGCTGGCGTGCGGTGCCGGCGCAGCTTCGCGCTCCGCTGCGCCGGGCACTCGCGGACGATCCCGACGACCGGTGGGCCGACGCCGCATCGTTTCGCGACGGACTCACCCGCGCGGCGCGCCTCCAGCCGCGCGCAGCCACGATGGCGTGGGTCACCGGGGTCGCGATGCTCGCGTTCATCCTCCTCGTGCTCGCCGCGGATCGCACGCCACGGACCGCATGGGCCGCGAGTGACAGTGTCGACGTGATCGTCACCGCCAGCCCCGAGGCTCCGAAACCCTTGCGGGAGGTGACGCGGCAGGCCGGGTTGATGCTGCAGTGGTTGCCGATGCTCCGGACCGTGCCGCCGGACGGCCTCCACGAGGTCGCCCGGGCGCGGGTCCGCGTCCAGCTGTGGGAGCGCGTCCGGGGGACGGACACCACCATTGCCGTCGTGGCGCACGACGACGCGGGCAACCTCCTCGGCGAGGACGAGGTCGCCCGCGACCCGTCCGATCCGGCGGGGGTCGGGCGCCGCATTGCCCGGCATGTCGTTGCCACCCGCTTTCCGATGCGCCTGGTGGAGTTCGACCAGCTGGGACGGTCGAGTGGCGACGCGCAGGCATGGCGAGAGTTGTGGATGGGATTGACGGCGTTCCAGGAGGGGCGCCACGCCGACGCGGAGGCCGCGCTGGGAGCCGCGCTGCGGCGGGACTCCACCTTCGCCGTCGCGTCGTGGGTGCGACTGCTCGCGCGGATGTGGCAGCGGGAGGAGTTCGATGAGGACCTCGCGCGGCTGGCCAACCTCGCGCAGGCCCTGCCACCCCCGATCGATGCGCTGGTGCATGCCCAGCGAGAACCGGACCTGCGGCGCCGGCTGGCCACGTTCGATTCGGTGGCGCGGGCGCATCCCTGGTACGGACCGGCGAGGCTGCTGTACGCCAACGAACTCTTCCACCGCGGGGCACTGGTCGGTCATTCGCTGCGCGAGGGCGTCACGGCCTTCGCCGCCGCCGCCGCCGAGGTGCCCGATCTCGACCACGTCAACACCCAGGAACAGGTGCTGTGGGGAGCGACCCGGCTTGGGGATCGCGACCTTGCGGCGTCGGCTGCGCGCCGGCTCGGCACGCACCCCGACCGCGTGCGCCGCGAGGTGCTGCTCCTCGCCTTCGATGCGCGGTTCCAGCCGACAGCCGCCACGGTGCGTCGTGCGCTGCTGCCAATCCTGGTCCGCGGTGAGCGCGTGGCCGAGGTCGCGCGCTACCTGCGCCTCGGCCTGCACTTCGACCTTCCCGCCGAGCAGCGTCGCATGGCCGACCTCGTCGCGAGTCGCAGCGAGGATCCCGCGCTCCGTCGCAGCGCACTCGGGGCCCGCGCGACGGCGCTGCTGATGGAGGGGCGCCCGGCGGCCGCGCTCGCGGCGCTGGATGCCGCAGGGATCGGCAGCGGACCGGAAGCCGAGGGGTTCCGACTCCAGGCTGCCGAGTGGCGCCTGCTGCTTCCGCTCTTTGGCGTGGCCGGCGGCGCGGCACGACCCGCACCTCGCGACTCGAGTCAGTTCCGTGACGCTGGCGGGTCGCGGTTCGCGTTTGCGTCGGCGATCGCGGCGCTCGAGGCAGGGGATCACCAGGCGGCCGACCGCTGGACTGCGACGTTGCGATCGCGGTCGGGTGGCGATTCGGTCGCCGCGGATCTCCTCGCACTCCTCTCGGCCCACGCGGCGGCGGCCCGCGGATCGACTGCCACGGCGCTGGTGCTGAGCGCGTCGCTGGAACGTGACGTGGGCGACGCGCGGGCCCTCGCTCGCGGGCCGCTCGCGCGGGCGGTGACCAAGTGGCGGCGCGGGGCATGGCGACTTGCGGAGGCCGACTCCACCGGCGCCGAGGCCGAGTGGCGCTGGAGCGAGAACAACGACCTGCAAGGTTGGCCCGTCGGCGCTCCGCAGGAGGGGGAGCTCGACGCCGCCCTCTCACCGGTTGCGCGTCTCGCGCGGGCACGGATGCGATGCGCGAGCGGCGACCTGCCTGAAGGCCGCGCGCTGCTTGCGCAGGTCGATCGGCTCTGGGCACGAGCGGAACCGGCGGTGCGCAACCTGCCGCTGCGCACCGCCGCTCGGGAGGCGTGCCGGTGATCCGCGCCTCGCTCCTGGGACCGATCGAGCTGTCGATCGGGGATGCGCCACCACCCGCCGCGCTCCGGTGGCGCAAGCATCTCGCCCTGTGCATCTACCTCTGGCACAGCGCCGGGCGCCGGGCGTCGCGCGACCTGCTGCTCTCGCTGCTGTGGGGCGACCGCGCCGAGCGCGATGCGCGCCATTCGCTGAACGAGGCGCTGCGCGTCGTGCGTCGCGCCGCCGGGCGCGAGGCGATCGCCACCGACTCCGACTGGATCGTGTGGCAGGGGCCGCTCACGCTCGACACCGAGGCGTTCGACGCCGACGAGCGCAGCGACCCCGCGACGGCGGTGCAGCTGGTGCGGGGGGACTGGTGCGAGGGCTTCACCGTGCCCGACGCTCCGGAGTGCGACCGCTGGCTGGACGACGAGCGTCGGCTCTGGCGCGTGCGCCTGGTCACCACCCTCGTGCGAGCCGCCGGCCTGGCTGAGGGTCGCGGCGAACTCGGCAGCGCGCTGGACTTCTCGCGTCGGGCCCGCCGGCTCGATCCCCTGGGCGAGCCGGCCGCGAGGGCGGAACTGCGCGCCCGGTTCCTGATGGGAGACCGGGTCGCCGCCCTGGAGGAAGGGAACCGGCTGGTGGCGCGGCTGGCTGCCGAGCTCGGCGCAACGCCGGAAGCGGAAACGCGCGCGCTGTTGCGCGGACTGGCCCAGGAGTCACCGCGACGCAGCCGCCCGCAGGAGAATCTCGAGTCGTCGGAGGCGCGCGCGCCGCTCGTCGGGCGCGGATCGGTGCTGCAGCGACTCACCGCCGTGATCGCGCAGGCGCGCCACGCCTCGCAGGGGACCCTCGTGCTGATCGAAGGGGAGCCCGGGAGCGGCCGGACCAGGGTTCTCGAGGAATGCGCCGGCCGAGCACGAGCGGATGGAAGCAGCACGTTGCTCGTGCGCGCCGTGCCGAACGATCGCGACCAGCCTGGTGCGGGGCTCCGGGCGATCGCCGCTGCCGCCGTCCTGCACGCACCGGGCGTTGCGGCGGTCGGCCCACCGGTGCTTGCCACGCTGGTGACCGAGGTTCCCGCGTGGAGCGAGCGATTCGCCGCTCCCGCGGGATTGGAGCACCGGGCCTTGCTGCCCGAATCCGTCGCGGCACTGCTGCGGGCGGCGGCAGCGGAGCGGCCGGTTCTCCTTGCGATCGACGACGCTGAATGGCTCGATGATGTCACGCTTGCGTTCCTCCCGGAACTGCAGCGCACCGTCGCGGACCTCCCGCTGGGGATCCTGGTGGCGACCACCACGGGGGCGACCGGAGAGCTCGACCGACTGCGCCGGCACCTCGATCGCGACGAGCGTGGCGCCGTGGTCGGGCTCGAGCCGCTGGAGTTCGTCGACCTGCTCTTCGCCGTGGCGCACGCCTTCCCGGATTGGAGTGCGGAGGCACACGACCGGTTGGCGCGGCGGCTGATGACTGAGTCGGCCGGCCTGCCCGCCGTGGCGTTCCAGGTGCTCGCCGCGGTGATCTCGGGCCTCGAGCTTCCGGAACAGGCGTGGCCGGAGCGGGACAGGACCTACGATGCCACGCTCCCGGCCCAGCTCCCCGCGGCGATGGTGGCTGCGGTGCGCCTCCGTTTTCGGCAGCTGCCAGCCGACGCGCAGGAGTTGCTGGTCCTGCTTGCGCTCGCCCCGGTGCCTGCCCCGGAGGGATGGCTCGTCGCGGTGTCGCAGCTGGAGGCGGAGCAGGTCGCGGTGTGCCTCGATCGGCTCGAGATGGATCGCTGGCTGGTGTCCGACGACCGGGGCTACCAGTTCCGTGCCCGGACCATGGCCTCGCTGGTGGCAGGAGAACTGGTGACCCCCGGCAAGCGTCGGCGCATCGCGGCCCGGATTGCCGCGGCCGGGCCGGGCTGAGCCGGAGGCCTCCCGGTTATCTTGGAGGCCGTCCAGTGCCCGGGTGCGGTTCGCTCCTCCAGCCACGGAATCCCATGTCGCTTCAGCTCGCCCTGCGCGCCGCCGAACCGGCGTCGCTCGAGACCCCGCTGCTCATTGTCCCGGTGACCACCGGGAAGGACGTTCCCGAATCGCTCGCGACGCTCGATGCCGCCCTCGGCGGCCAGCTTGCGGCGGCCTGGGCCAGTGCCGACTTCACCGGCAAACGGGACGAGTCGGTGCTCTTCTACTCCGCCGGGGCGATCAGGCGGGTGTTGCTGGTCGGGATGGGTGACGCAGCCAAGCTCGGGGCCGGCGCGATCCGCCGCGCCGCGATGATCGGCGGCAAGCGCGCCAGGACGATCGGCGTGGAGTCCGCCGCGATCGTCGTGCCGCCGGGCGATGTCGCGCGCGATCGGACCGCGCAATCGCTGGCCGAGGGCATCGCATTCGGTGCGTGGCATTTCGCCGAGCTCAAGAAGCCGGCCGATCCCCCGAAGCCGAAGTTGGCGCGTGTCGAGCTGGTCGCCGCCGCGGCTGATACCGCGCTCGACGCCGGCCTTGCGCGCGGCCGCGCGGTGGCCGCGGGCCAGGCCTACGCCCGCGGGCTGCAGGTTCTCCCGGCCGACACCTGCACCCCGGCATACCTGGCCGACCGCGCCGGCGAGCTCGCCAGCCGCCACGGATTCGGGCTCACGGTGCTTGATCGTGCCGGGCTCGAGCGCGAAGGGATGCATGCCATCCTTGCCGTGGGGAAGGGCAGCGTCAACGAGCCGCGATTCATCGCGCTCGAGTACCGCGGCGCGGAAGGGGCGCCGGTGGTGCTGGTCGGGAAGGGCGTCACCTTCGACGCCGGCGGCATCTCCATCAAGCCGGCGCAGGGGATGGAGGAGATGAAGTACGACATGTCGGGCGCCGCCGCGGTGCTCGGCACGTTCGAGATGCTGGGGCAGCTCAAGCCGAAGCTGCACGTGATCGGACTGGTCCCGAGTGCGGAGAACATGGTGTCGGGCACGGCCTACCGCCCGGGCGACGTGGTGCAGAGCCACTTCGGCAAGACGATCGAGGTGCTCAACACCGACGCCGAGGGTCGCCTGCTGCTGGCCGACGCGCTGTCGTGGGCCCGGCGCTACCAGCCGGCGGCCGTGGTGGATTGCGCCACGCTCACCGGGGCGGTCGTGATCGGACTGGGCCACACCGCCACCGCCGTGATGGGCACCGACACCGCGCTCATCGACGAGTTGCGCCGCGCCGGAGAGGCCTCGGGTGAACGCCTCTG
Source organism: uncultured Gemmatimonadota bacterium (assembly GCA_937961295.1). GTDB lineage: Bacteria > Gemmatimonadota > Gemmatimonadetes > Gemmatimonadales > GWC2-71-9 > Palsa-1233. The sequence continues at coordinate 6,381 of CALGOK010000109.1, read as the reverse complement.
GGAGCTGCCGCTCTGGGACGACTATCGCGACCTGATCAAGTCGGACATCGCCGACGTGAAGAACACCGGGGGCCGGCCGGCGGGGAGCATCACCGCGGGGTGGTTCCTGCGCGAGTTCGTCGACGGCTTCCCGTGGGCGCACCTCGACATCGCGGGCACGGCGTACAGCGACAAGGAGACGGCGATGGCGGCGAAGGGTCCGATGGGGCTGCCGGTGCGGCTCTTCAGCGAGTTCCTCCTCGCGCGGAGCTGACCCGGCGATGCATCGCCTCCGCCGGATCGTGGCCGCCGCGATCGTGGCGTGCCCCGGCGCGCTGCTGGCCCAGGATCCGGTGCCGCCAGCCGACTCGGTGGCGGCCGACAGCGTGCGCACCGATTCGTCGTCCACCGAGCGGCTGCTCGCCGTCGAGGGCCAATCGCTGATCCGGCTGCGCGCGATGCCGCGCGTCCAGCTGGTCGACGTGCAGCCGCGTGCGGCGCGCGTGGTGCTCACGCGCGACTCGCTTGACTGGGCCGCTGCGCGAACCGTTGCCGAGGTCATCGCCGGCCACGCGCCGGTGTACCTCTGGCGCGGCGGCTGGCGGGTGCGCCCCGAGCTGCCGAACCTCCTCGGCCGCGGCGCGGCGAGCGTCGAGTACCTCGTCGACGGCAGGCCCTGGATGCCGATCGGCCCTGACTCGCTCGCTGTCGATCCGTCGCTCTGGTCGCTGGAGTTCTTCGAGCGCATCGAAATCGAGCGCGACCCGGCGCGACTGCGCGTCTTCCTCTACACCCGATCCCACGACCGGCTTGCGCCGCGCACCGAGATCGCCGTCTCGACCGGCGACCGCGGGTTGGCGCGGTACCTCGGTGCGTTCGAGCGGCGCTACGCCAGCGGCGTCGGCCTGTCGATGGCCGCCGACTACACCGGGGTGAACGCACCGCAAGGCGGCACCGGTGGCGCCAGCGTCACGAATGGCTGGTTGCAGCTCTCCTATCGACCCACCCCGCGCCTCGGCGCGCAGCTGCAGGTCATGGTGCAGGCGCCCGAACGCGATGCGCTGCTCGCGAGCGAGACCGCGAGCGACACGCCCGACCCCGGCCTCGAGGGGACCCGCACGGATGCCGAGCTGCGCCTCTCGCTCCAGCCGGTGAGCGGCAGCACCGGACTGCGGGCCGATGCGTGGGTGGCGCGCACGGCATGGCGGGGCGACACCGCCGATCAGACGATCGGGACCGTCGGCACGGTGGTCGGCTACCGTCGGCCCACCTGGTCCGCCGACCTGCAGGCGCTGCACCACACCGAGTGGACCCCGCTGTCGACGCGGCTGGCGCTCGGCTGGACCCCCGGGGGGCTGCTCGCCGCGGCGGTGGAGGGGGCCTATCAGCAGCACGAGGAGGACCGCACCTCGGAGTGGGCAACCGCGCGCGTGGGGATCGAGGTCCCTCGCGGGACGAGACTGCCGCTCGGTCTGTCGCTTCCGGTCGGGTTGCGGGTTGGCGGATCGGTGAGCCACGGCGAGCGGGTCGAGGCACCCTCGATTGCATCGCTCGCCGCCGCGAGCTTCACCGACTACGAACTGAGCGCGGCCATCGATGCGGGCTGGTTGTCGGGCGAGGCGCGGTGGCTCAGCACCGATGCCTGGCAGGCGTTGCCGTACCGGGCGTTCGCGTCGGTCGCCAGCTTCGCGCGGCAGCCGCGCACCGAGTGGGTCACCGCCAGCGCGCGCTTCGCGCCGAACAACTGGTTCTCGGTGGCGTCGCACTACGAGCACCCGCTCGGCGGGGCCACGCCCGACGGCGTGCCGCCCCACCACGCGTGGACCACCGCCACCGTCAACTCGCGATTCCTGCGCAACTTCCCGAGCGGGATCTTCCGGCTCAAGGTGCAAGGAGTGCTCGAGACGTGGAGCCCGGGGGTGATCGGCCGCGACGGCGAGGACAACCCCATCGAGCTGCCGGGCCTCACCTTCGTCCGCGGCATCATCCAGCTCCAAATCGGCCCGTTTTCGGCCTTCTGGGACCGGGTCAACTTCCAGGCGACCCGTCAGGGCCACGTCCCGGGATACCCGATCCTGTCGCTGGGGAGCAGCTACGGGATCCGGTGGGAGTTCACGAACTAGGGTGGCCAGGACCCGCGGGCGCACCCCTCGGGGTGCGCGATCCCGGCATCGCGCGCCGTAAACGGCGCGCCTGCGGTGATCCGTCGTTCCGCTCTCCGGGTGTTCGGGGTTATCTTTCCCGGCTATCCCTGCTTCCGGGAGTGACGGCTTGGCGTTGAGCATGACCGGCTTCGGCGCGGCAGAGGGGGAGGTCGAGGGGCGGCGGCTGCGGGTCGAGGTCCGGTCGGTCAACCACCGGCACCTGCACATGACCGTCCGGCTCCCGTCCGACCTGGCCGAGCACGAGGCGGCGGTGCGCGAGGTGCTCAAGCAGGGGTTCGACCGGGGGCATGTGACGGTCGTGGCCGAGTGGGTCGGCGACACCGTCCGGGCGGCAGGCCGGATCGACTACGAGCAGGCGGCCGGGGCGGTCGAGGCGCTGCGCGCGCTCCGGGATCGCTTCGCCCTCGCGGGCGAGGTGACGGTCGACACGGTGTTGCGCTTCCCGGATGTGCTGGGGAGCGGCCGCAGCGAAGTGGCCGCCGCGTGGGAGCCGGTGGCCGCGTTGTTCACGGCGGCACGGGATGAGTGTCTGGCGGCGCGGCGGCGCGAGGGTGCCGCGCTGGCCGCGGCGCTGGAAGGTCGGCTGGCCACCATGGAGCGTCACGCTGCGGTGGTCGAGGCATCCCTCCCCGGTCGGCTGGCGCGGGAGAGCGAGCGACTGAAGGCCGCCGTGCGGGAGCTCGCCGACGGGGTCGACCTCGACCCGGCGCGGCTGGCGGTCGAGATCGCCATCCTCGCCGACCGGCTCGACGTGACGGAGGAGCTGGTCCGGTTGCGGGCGCACCTCGCTGCGGCGCGCGAGGCGCTTGGTCGAGACCGGCCGGTGGGGAAGCAGCTGGGGTTCCTCGCCCAGGAGCTCGGCCGCGAGGTGAACACGGTGGGAAGCAAGGCGAACGACGCGGCGATCGCGCACGAAGTGATCGCCATGAAAGGGGAGCTCGAGAAGGTGCGCGAGCAGCTGGAGAACCTCGAGTGACGCCGCTCATCGTGGTGCTCTCCTCCCCGTCGGGTGGCGGGAAGTCGACCATCGCCGGGCGCCTGCTCGCCGGACGGGACGACATCGGCTACTCGGTGTCGGCCACCACCCGGTCGCCGCGCTCCGGCGAGGTCGATGGCCGGGAGTACCACTTCCTCACGCCCGAGGCGTTCGAGGCGCGGGTCGAGGCGGGGGAGTTCCTGGAGCATGCCGTGTACAACGGGCATCGCTACGGGACGCTGGAGCAGGAAGTGCGGCGGGTCACGCAGGGCGGCCGCCACGCGCTCCTCGACATCGAGGTGGCCGGGGCGCGGATGGTGCGCCAGCGCTTTCGCGACGCCGTGCTGGTGTTCGTGCTGCCGCCGAGCGGCAAGGCGCTCGTGGAGCGGCTGCGGCAGCGAGGCACCGAGAGCGACGCCGTCCTGGCGGGCCGGCTCGAGCAGGCGCTCGAGGAACTGGCCGCGGCGGTGGAGTACGACTACGTGGTGGTGAACGACGCGATCGACGACGCCGTCGACGCGGTGAGCCGGATCATTGACGTGGAGTCGCGCCGGATGAGCCGGCTCCGCAACGCACAGGTGCTGCTGGACCGCCTCAGGGCCGAGGTGGCGGCGGAGCTCGCCCGCGGCACGACACAGGCCTGAACACGCTGGAGGAATGTGATGGAAGTCTTCACCCCGCAGGAAGTGGCTCAGACCACCGGCTCGAAGTATCGCGGCATCCTGGTCGCCGCGCGCTTCGCCCGGTACCTCAACGAATTTCCGCGCGAATCGGTGGCCAACTTCGAGCGGGCCGAAGGGGTCAAGAAGCTCACCACGCTCTCGCTCAAGAAGCTGACGAGTGGCGAGCTGACGTTCCGCGAACTGCGCCGGCGCCGCACCGAGGCCTGAGATGTGGCGGGGCCGCCATGTCGTCCTCGGGGTCACCGGGGGGATCGCGGCCTACAAGTGCGTCCAGCTCGCGCGTGACCTCACGGTCCGCGGCGCGCGCGTGGACGTGGTGCTCACGCGCGGCGCCGGCGAGTTCGTCGGCGCCGCGACGTTCGAGGCGGTGACCCGGCGGCCGGTCCGCCGCTCGCTGTGGGAGCCCGGGACCGCGCTCGACCACGTGATCCTCGGCGAACAGGCCGACTTGGTGATCGTCGCTCCCGCCACCGCGCACCTGCTGGCGCGCGCCGCCGCGGGGATCGCCGACGACCTGCTCACCAGCCTCCTCCTCGCCACGCGCCGTCCGGTGCTGCTCGCCCCGGGCAGCGACGACGAGAAGTACGCACACCCGGACACCCAGCCCAACGGAACGTGGTATGCACGCATCAGCGGGAACCCGAGCGCATCCTCGCCGGCGACGGACCGCTCTACCACACCAAGGTGCTGGTCACCGCCGGACCGACCCGCGAGAGCCTCGACCCGGTCCGGGTGATCACCAACCGCTCCAGCGGGCGCATGGGCTATCGCCTGGCGGAAGCGGCGTGGCGTCGCGGCGCCGAGGTGGTCCTGGTCTCGGGCCCCAGTGCCGAACCGGTTCCCCACGGCGTGACCGTCCTGCGAGTCGAGAGCACCGCGGAGATGGCGGAGGCGGTCCGACGGCACTTGCCGACCAGCGACGTGCTCATCATGGCCGCCGCGCCGGCCGACTACCGTCCGCTCGAGTCGCGCGATGCCAAGCTGCCGCGGGCCGCAGGATCGCTCACCCTCGAGCTCGCACCGACGGAGGACATCCTCACCAGCACCATGCCGCAGCGCCATCCGCAGCTCACCACGGTGGGGTTTGCCCTGGAGACGGGAGATGCGGTGGCGAAGGGGCGTGCCAAGCTGGCCGCGAAGCAGCTCGACATGATCGTCGTCAACGATGCGCTCGAAGCGGGGGCCGGGTTCGAGGTCGACACCAACGCGGTGACCATCCTCGACGTGCAGGGCACCGAGACGTCGGTTTCGTTGCGCGACAAGCGCGACGTCGCCGAGGCGATCCTCGATGCGATCGAGCACTACCGTGGATGACGCGCTCCGGCGCTGGCTCGCGGTGCAGCGCGACCTCGGCGGCGACGAGGTATTCTTCAAGGAGCCGCTGGCGCCCAGGGCCGGGACGGCGCGCGGGGCCGGGGATGTCGGGAGACCGTCCGCGACGGGCCCAACCGCCACGGCGGCCGGCCTGGCCCCGAGGGAGCCGCTGATGGCCCGACAGTATCCCGCCGGCGAGGAGCCGGCGTGGGCCAAGGGGGCGCCGCCGATTCCGGGCTACGGGCTGGAGGTCGGCATCCCGGCCCCGGCGCTCCTCGACCAGGTCCAGGGACTCGAGTCGCTGGAGGCCGTTGCCGCCGCGGTGACCGGGTGCACCAGGTGCCCGCTCTGCCGGGGCCGCACCCATGCGGTGCCGGGAGAGGGCGACCCCCGGGCTGGCCTGATGGTGGTCGGCGAGGGGCCCGGTGAGCAGGAGGATCTTTCCGGTCGGCCGTTCGTGGGCCGCGCCGGGGAGCTGCTGGACAAGATCCTCGAGAGCATCGAGACTCCCCGGAGCACGGTGTTCATCGCGAACGTGGTGAAGTGCCGGCCGCCGCGGAACCGGGCACCGCTGCCGGACGAGCGTGCGGCGTGCCTGCCGTACCTGCACCGGCAGATTGCGCTGGTGCGCCCGAGGGTGATCCTGGCCCTCGGGGCCACCGCTGCCGAGGCCCTGCTCGGCGTGAAGAAACCGCTTGGCGAGCTGCGCATGAAGGTGCACCGGCTCGACGGCACGCCGCTGGTGGTCACGTACCACCCCGCCGCGCTGCTGCGCAACCCGAACTGGAAGCGACCCGCCTGGGATGACGTCCGTATCGCCCGACAGCTCCTCGATCTCGACCGCTGAGCCCTTCCAGGGGCGCAGCGTGCCGTGGAGCGCCGAGGCCGAGCAGGCGGTCCTCGGCGCGACGCTGCTGGACGGCGACGCCGCGCTCCGCGGCGCGGAGCTGCTCGACGACTCGGCATTCTACCGCGAGGGACACCGGCGGCTCTGGCGCGCGCTGCGCGCGCTGATCGAGCAGCGGATGGTGGTCGACTACGTCACCGTGCGCGACGAGCTCGCGTCGCGGGGCGAGCTCGAGGCGATCGGCGGGGTGGAGTACCTCGACGAACTGGTCAGCGCGGTGCCCACCGCGGCGAACCTCGAGTACCACGCGCGCATCCTGCGCGACAAGTCGTTCCAGCGCCGGCTGATTGCCGCGGCCACCGAGATCATCACCGAGACCTACGCGCCGCGCCAGAGCGCGGGCGGGCATCCCGCCGC
>CALGOK010000108.1 GCA_937961295.1 uncultured Gemmatimonadota bacterium | reverse complement strand
AGTTCCTCGAAGCGGACACCGAGCCGCCGCTCGAGGTTGCGGCGCATGCGCGAGTCGACCTCGGGGGCGAGCCGCAGCGCGTCGCGGAAGCGGTCGGCCCAGTGCGGCACGTCGGCCGGCGCGGAGATGACGATGGCGCGGCCGGCGGCGAGCCCGCGCGAGAGCGCGAAGATCGACGCCGCGCCGCCGAGGGAATGGCCCACGGTGGCGTGCAGCGGGCCGACGGTGTCGGCAACGGCGCGGATGGTCCACGCGAACTCGGGCATCGTGGCCCGCCAGCCGCCGGAGCGGCCGTGCCCCGGGGCATCGAAGGCCACCACCTCGAATCCGCGCGAGCACAGGGCGTCGGCCAGCGCCACGAACCGGCCCGCGTGGCTCCACCAGCCGTGGGCCAGCAGCACCCGGGGGGCGCCCTCGGGCCCCCAGCGGTAACCGGCGATCGATACCCCGACGGCGCGCACCGCGAACCGGCGCGCGCTGCCGAGGAAGCGGGCCTCGTCGGGTCGCGGCGGCGGCCGCAGCGTCTTGCAGAAGAGCGCCTCGGCCAAACGGGCCGCGGCGGCGGTCGACACGCTGCCGAGTGCGCGCACCGCCAGGGCGGCGCCGCGGGCACGATGATCGGTCGCGGTCAGCGGGTGCGACGGTGCGGGTGGAGCGGCGGTCTCGGACATCGCCGGAAGATACCCGGCTCGGCTGTCGCGCCGGGCGGACGACGCTATACTTCCGGGATGCCCACCACACCATCCTTTGCACAGCTCGCCGCGCCGACCGACGGCGAGCAGATCACCATCCGCAACGGCGCCCTCGAGGTGCCCGACGTCCCGGTGCTCCCGTTCATCGAGGGCGACGGCACGGGCCCCGACATCTGGCGCGCGACGCAGCACGTGCTCGACGGCGCGGTGCGCCACGCCTACGGGGGCAAGCGGCGGCTGGCCTGGTTCGAGGTGTTCGCCGGCGAGAAGTCGAAGGAGAAGTTCGACTCCTGGCTCCCCGATGACACCCTCGCCGCGATCGACCACTACCTGGTGGCCATCAAGGGGCCGCTCACCACGCCGGTGGGCGGCGGGTTCCGCTCGCTCAACGTCACGCTGCGCCAGCGGCTCGACCTGTACGCCTGCGTGCGCCCGGTGCGCTGGTTCACCGGCGTGCCCTCGCCGGTCAAGGAACCCGACGCGGTCGACATGGTGATCTTCCGCGAGAACACCGAGGACATCTACGCGGGCATCGAGTGGGTCGGCGGCAGCCCGGAGGCGGCCAGGGTGCTCGACTTCCTCGCCGCCGAGTTCCCCAAGGCGTACGAGAAGATCCGCTTCGGCAGCCCGGCGAAGGTGGCCGAGTGGCAGCAGGCGCTCGAGGGCATCGGCGCACCGAAGCGCGAGCTCGGTGTCGAGGTGGGCCTCGGCATCAAGCCGGTGTCGCGGCTCGGCACCGAGCGGCTGGTGCACAGTGCGATCAGCTACGCGATCAGCAACGCGCGGAAGTCGGTCACGCTGGTGCACAAGGGCAACATCATGAAGTTCACCGAGGGAAGCTTCTCGGACTGGGGCTACCAGACCGCCCGGGACTTCTTCGGTGCCGTGCCGCTCGACGGCGGACCCTGGCACGTCATCCCCGACGGGAAGCCCGGCGCGGGGATCGTCATCAAGGACGTCATCGCCGATGCGATGCTCCAGCAGGTGCTCCTGCGCCCGCGCGAGTACGACGTGATCGCGACGCTCAACCTCAACGGCGACTACCTCTCCGACGCGCTCGCGGCGCAAGTGGGCGGCATCGGCATCGCGCCCGGTGCGAACATCAACTACCTCACCGGCCACGCCATCTTCGAGGCGACCCACGGCACCGCGCCCAAGTACGCCGGCAAGGACATGGTCAACCCCGGGTCGGTGATCCTCTCGGGCGAGATGATGCTCCGCCACCTCGGCTGGAACGAGGCGGCCGACCTGATCATCCGCGGCCTCGAGCGCACCATCGGCCAGAAGCGGGTGACCTACGACTTCGAGCGCCTGATGGACGGCGCCACGAAGCTCTCGACGAGCGCGTTCGGCAACGCGGTCGTGGAGAACATGACCCCCTGAGGCGATGAACCGGGAGCCGTCCCCCGCGCCGGAGCCGATGCGCCCCGCGGACGACCCGGGCTGGGCATCCTATGCGGAGACGATCCTGCTGGTGCACGGACCGTCGCCGCAGGAGGTCGATCTTGCGCGCCCGCTGGGCGCGAGGGAGCGCGCCGTGTTCCGTGCCGCAGGACTCCCCGGCCCGTTCGGGCTGGTGACGTCCGACAACCCGCGGGGTCGCGACAGCACCCCGGCCGAGAACGCCGCCCGGCGCGAGCGCTTCGCCGCCGCGCTGGCCGCGCGCGGCGTCTCGCCCGTCCGGGTGGACGGGTTGTCGCGCGACCGGTCCCGCGCCGAGGTGGGTGTCGCACTGCCATGGCCGATGGAGGAGGTGCGCCAGCTCGCCCGCGAGTGGGACCAGTCGGCGATCTACTGGTACGACGGCGAGGCGATGTGGGTGATCGGCGCGCTCACCGAGGCGGCACCGTGGCGGCTGGAACCGGCATGAAGGAGCCGATCGCCTCCGCCCTCTCGCCGGTGATGAACGCCATGCTGCGCGAGTTCACGGTCGCACTCACCAAGGCCGGGATGTACCCGCCCGGGCACCGCTTCGCCGTCGAGACCGCCGAGCGGCTCACCACCGAGCTCGCCGCCGCGCTGGAGGTGCGGGGCACGATCACCCTCGGCTTCACGCCGAAGACCGTGATGATCGATGGCGCCGCCGTCGAGCCGTGCCCCAACCAGGTCCGGCAGTTTGCCCAGAAGCTCCACCGCCGCAACATCGGCACGATCCACCTCGTGCCCGGGGTGACCACGAGCGAGGTCGGCGAGATGCTCGCCGCGCTGGCCGATGCCGCCGCCGAGGAGAAGATCGGGCGCGAGGGACTCCAGACGCCGCACCTGCGCGTGGAGCCGCTCACGTACGACGTCCTCGCGTTCGGCGACGCCGGCCTCGACGAGGACCTCGAGGAGGTCTTCTGGTCGCGCCTGGTGGAGGCGGCCTTCGGGCAGCGGCTCGCCGACGGCGCCCCGGTGCCCACGCCGGTGCAGCTGGCTGCGGCGATCAACGAGCGCGCCTCCGAGAGCACCGATGGCGCGCGACGGGTCTACGAGGCGCTCTCGGCGTTCAGCAGCGCGCTGTACGCGCGCCGCGAGCGCAACGTCGGCTCGGCCCGCCGGCGGTTCGTCGAGGTGCTCACCGCGCTCTCCCGGCCAGCCGCCACCCGCGTCATGGCGGCATCGCCAAGCCGGGTGGCCCGCCGCCGCTTCATGCGCGAGACGCTGGAGCAGGTTCCCCCGGTGCTGCTGCTCCAGCTGCTCGAATCGGTGGCCGAGGCCGATGGCGACCCCGTCTCCGAGCAGTTGCGGTGGCTGCTCGCCAAGCTCGCCGGCGGCGAGGGCAGCCAGCGGAGCGTGCCCGAGGGGCACTTTGCCACCGAGGTGATGGCGTTGCTCGAGCAGTGGGACGGCGTGACCACCGAGCTCGCCGAGGACGCCGACCGGCGCCTGGCACCCGAGTCATCGCGCCTGGTGACGCTCGGGCTGCAACTGGAGCTCGCGACCGAGCCGGTGCTCGTGGCAGCCGAGCGGATGGCCGAGCGCGGCCAGCTCACCGTCGTGTTGCAGCTCATCGGCCGTGGCGGCGACGCTCCGGGGGTGGCGCGAACGATCTCGCGCCAGGTGCGTGGCGAGCTGGTGCTCACCAAGCGCCTCGGCGAGCCCGCGCCTGACTGGGCGGTGGTGGAGCGCGTGGGGCTGCACGCCCCCGAGGCGGCGGTCGACCCGATCCTCGACGCGATGGACCGTGCCCAGCACCGCGCGGTCCGTCGCCGGCTGCTCGACCTGCTGGTGCGGATGGGGCGCCGCATCGAGGCGCCGCTGCTCGATCGCCTCGCGGGAGCGGGGTGGCACCTGGCGCGCAACATCCTCGCGGTCCTCGCCCAGCACGAGGAGGTTGCCGACGTCAATCGCATCCTGCCGCTGCTCGAGCACGAGGAGCCACGGGTCCGCCTCGAGGCGATGAAGGTGCTGCTCCGCGACGAGCGCTCGCGCGACCGGGCGGTGACCGAGGCGCTCGAGAGCGGCGACATCGCCATGACGCAGCTGGCGCTCGCGGCGGTGCGCGCCCCGTGTCCGCCGCAGCTCGTCGCGCCGGTGCTGGCGGTGCTCGCCCTCGGCGATGACGATCTCTCCGCCCAGGCGATCCGCCTCCTGGCGGAGAGCGACAATCCGCTCGTGGTGCCGCCGCTGCTCACGCTCGTCCGGGAGCGGGCCGGACTGCTGCGGCGGTGGCGTCTGCGGCCCCGCACGCCCGCCACGTTTGCGGCGCTGGAGGTGCTCTGTCGCCGGTGGAACCATCATCGTCCGGTGCTGATCGTGACCCAGTTGGCTGCGCGCAGCGACGACCCCGAGATCCGGGCGCTGGTGGGGCCGATCCGGTGAACGTCGCGATCCGGTTCCTGCACTCGCTCGCGCAGGCGATGTCCACGCTCGCGCTCTACGACCCCGGGCATCCCGCGGCGGAGAAGGCCGCCGCGGCGCTCTGGGACGCCCTCGAGCAGCTGCTGCGCGAGCAGGCCGAACCGACGTTCTACTTCCTCGGCACGGCGCCGGTGTTCAACGGCCGCGCGGTGCACGAGCTGGCGGACTGGAACTGGGGCGCGCGGCTCGCGGACGCGGGCGTGCGCCGGCTCGAGTTCGATCGTGACGCGACGCCCGCCGCGCTGCTCGACTTCCTGCGCGAAGTGCAGCGGCGCCTGGCCAGCGGTGCGCCGGTCGAGACGATGCCCGACGAGACCCGCTATCCGGGCGTGCGCTTCGGTCGCGTGTCGGTGGTCGACCCGTTCGCTGACGACGAGGCCTCTCCGGAAGAGCAGGAGCAGGAAGAGGACTCTCGCGAGTTCGCGCTCGACCTCACCGACGAGCTCGAGGCGGTGGCGTTCACGCTGGCGCAGGCGTCGCGCGGCAAGGTGGCGCGGGCCGAGGCGGACGCCGTGGTCCGGATCCTGGGCGCCCATCTCGATCGCCACGAGTTGCCGCAGGCGGCAGCGCCCAAGGCACACGAGGCGTACCCGCAGTTCCACGCGGTGAACACCGCGCTGCTGGCGATGGCCGTCTCCACGGCAGCGGGAGTCGACGTGCCGGGTCGCCATCGAATCGGCGTGGCCACGCTGCTGCACGACATCGGCATGGCGCTCCTTCCGGCCGAGCTGCGATTGATGGAGGAGTACACCCCCGATCAGCGTGCGATGATGGAGACGCACACGGTCAAAGGATCGCACCTGCTGCTCGAGCGGGGGGGACGCATCATGGAGCTCGCCGCGGTCGTCGCGTTCGAGCACCACCTCCGGCCAGATGGCTCCGGGTACCCGGAGCGGCGATTTCGCGGCGCGCCGCACTGGGCGTCGCGGCTCGCCGGGGCCTGCAGCGCCTATGTGTCGCTGCGCGCCGCGCGGCCGTACCGTCCGGCATGGCCACCGGCGCGCGCGCTGGCGTACCTCGAGGAAGGCGCCGGCACGGTGTTCGACCTCGAGGCGGCCAAGGGCGTCGCGGCGATGGTGCGGTTGGTGCCGGACGGATGATGGAGGATGGAGGATGGAGGATCGAGGGAATCCTTATCCTCCATCCTCCATCCTCCGTCCTCCGTCATCAGTCGTTCGGTCCTCCAGCAGGATGGCGGCAAACAGCACCCACGCCAGCCACAGCAGGTCGGCGGTGATCAGGTGCAGCAGCAGCAGCGCGGTCGGCACCAGCAGCGCCAGTGACACCAGGCCAATGGTCCACTGCAGACCCACCAGCGCGGCCACGATGCGCCCCGCCCTCGCGGCCGTCGCACGCCCGCGAGCGGCGGGGTCTCCTCGGCTCTCCACGCCTGACCGCCGGCTCCCCCCGAGCCACCCCGCTGCCACCAGCCCGATCCACCCGATCAGCATCCCGGTGCCGAGCGCGATGGCCGGGTGCAGGATCCGCAGCCGCAACAGCAGGTGCGAGGTGGGGTCGAAGTCCTGCGCGATCCCCTCGCGCAGCGTGCGTGCCGGGAAGAGCGTGTCGCCGAGCGAAGCGACGGCGCCGGTGAGTCCCACCGCCAGCAGGCCGAGCGTTCCCAGCACGAGCAGCCAGCCGCGGCTGCCGAGCGCGCCGACGTAAATTGGCGGGCGGCCGCCGGCCCACCACGCCGTGAGTCCGATCGCGCCCAGCAGGAACTGGGTGTTGACCAGGTGGGCGCCGAGCGTGAGCGCACGCGCCATCGAGGCGTTGTCGGCCACCAGCTCGAACTTCACCAGCCCGGCCCCGATCAGCGCCTCGATCACGATCAGCACCAGCGCCAGCCACGCTGCTCCGCGCACCCGATGGCGCCGCGGGAAGGTGCGTACCGCGCCGACCACGAGGCCGATCACCATGAGCAGGGCAAATCCCGAGGTGACCCGGTGGGTGAACTCGGTGATCGTCTCGATGGTGGGGGAGAGCGGGATGATCTCGCCGTTGCAGAGCGGCCAGTGATCGCCGCAGCCGGCGCCGCTGCCGCTGGCGCGCACCCACGCGCCCCAGAGGATCACCAGGAGGTTGACCGCCACGGTTGCCCACCCCCAGCGGGCGAGTCGCGGCGCGGCAGCAGGGACGTCGGCCATGGCCCAAACATAGGCGAGGACCCGTCCCGACTTCCGCCGCCACCGCCGACCGGCATAGCTTGCGGGCGTGAGTCAGGGATCCCCCGCCGCCCCGTCGCTCCCGCCGCGCCTCGAGTGAGGCAACGGAGGAGCGGGTGCTGGCGGCGGCGATCAAGCTGGCCGATTTCACCGGCTGGCAGGTCGCCTCGTTCCGCTCGGGGATCGCCGCGCTGGTGCTGCTGGTGTTCCTCCCCGCGGCGCGGCGCGGCTTCAGTTGGCGCGCGGCCGTGGTGGGGCTGGCCTACGCGTTCACGCTGATCTCGTTCGTGCTCGCCAACCGGCTGACCACCAGCGCCAACACCATCTACCTGCAGTCGACCGCGCCGTTCTTCGTGCTGCTGCTGGCCCCGCTGCTGCTTCGCGAGCCGGTCCGGCGGCGCGATCTCCCCGTCCTGCTCGCGGTGCTCGCGGGGCTGCTGCTGGTGTTCGGCGGTGGCGACGTGGCGAGCACCACGTCGCCTGATCCGGCTCGCGGCAACCTGCTCGCCCTTGGCACCGGCATCTCGTTCGCGCTGATGATGTGCGGCCTGCGCTGGCTGGGTCGCGAGGGGAACCGCACCGACGGTGCGCTCGCCGCCGTGGTGCTCGGCAACATCATCGCGTGTGCCGTCACGCTGCCGGTGGCGCTCCCCGTGACCGGTGCCGGGGCGGGGGACTGGCTGCTGATGGGATATCTCGGCGCCTTCCAGATCGGGCTGGCCTACCTGCTGGTGACGTCCGGACTGCGCCACGTCCCGGTGCTCGCGGCGTCGCTGCTCCTGCTGATCGAGACCGCGCTCAACCCGGTCTGGACGTGGCTGCTGCTGGGCGAGGTGCCGAGCGCGGCGGCGGTGGCCGGCGGGGCGATCATCGTCGGTGCCACCGCGCTGCACGCCGCGGCGGGTGCCCTCCGGCCGGCGCGGGCGGAGTTCGGATGACGGCGCTCATCGAGACGGTGCGCGTGATCGACGGTCAGGTGCCGCTCTGGCCGTTCCACCTGGCCCGGCTGGAGCAGTCGGCCCACGCGGTGGGCCTGCCGATGCCCGCGCTCACCGCGCCGGCGCACGGGGACGACCGGGTGGTCCGCTACGAGATCTCCTCCAGCGGGGTGACGATTTCCGAGCGGGAGCCGGTGCCGACGGTGCCGCTGGTGCTCGCCACCTCCCCCGCGCCGCATCGGGGTTATCGCCACAAGACCACCGACCGCGCCTGGCTCGAGGCAGCCAGGACCTCGGTGCAGGCCCTCGGTGCCGACGACGCGCTGCTGCTCGACGGCGACGGGTTCGTGATCGAGGCCACCAACTGGGCGATCGGCTGGTGGGACGGCGAGCGGCTCTTCTTCCCGCCACTGTCGCTTGGGGGGCTGCCGAGCGTGGCCCGGGCCCGGCTGGCGGAGACGGTGCGGGGCGGGATCCATACCGCCGCGCTCCGCTACGAGGAGCTGGCGTGGCGGTCGCTGGTGGCCTGCAACGCCGCCAGGGGGATGGTGCTGGTGAGTGCGCTCGACGGCGAGCCGGTGCCCGGAAACCTGCGCACCACCGCGGTCTCCAGCCGATTCTGGCGCCGTCGGCCGGGTTGACCCGGCCCCGTCCGGTGGCGATCTTTCCGGGTTCGTGGGGTCTCGTGGTGCTTGTAGCTCAATCGGTTAGAGCGCCGCACTGTGGCTGCGGAGGTTGCGGGTTCGATCCCCGTCAGGCACCCTGCAGGACCCGCGCGAAGGTCCGTAGCTCAATTGGTAGAGCACCGGTCTCCAAAACCGGGGGTTGGGGGTTCGATTCCCTCCGGGCCTGTTGGGAGCGACGGGGCGACATCGCGAGGGGCGAGGGGTAGGTTCCCACAGCGCCCTTCGCGCCTCGCCCCTCGCGTTGTCGCCCTTGATCAGGGCCCTCCCCCGGCTATATTGGCCGGTCCGACGCGGCGCTATCGTCTAGAGGCCTAGGACACAGCCCTCTCAAGGCTGGAACACGGGTTCGAATCCCGTTAGCGCTATGCAGCAGTCCCGACGGGACCCTGGCCCCATCGTCTATCGGCTAGGACGCGACCCTTTCAAGGTCGAGAGACGGGTTCGATTCCCGTTGGGGCTATGCCGAACACCCGCCCGGGCGGGACTCGCGCCTCGATAGCTCAATTGGTAGAGCAGCTGACTCTTAATCAGTAGGTTCCAGGTTCGAGTCCTGGTCGGGGCATGCCGGCGCCCGTCTCCGCGAGGAGGCGGGCGCTTCTGCATGCGCGAGGGGCGAGGGGCGAGGGGCAAAGCGCACTTCGGGCCCCAGCGCTGTGCTCCGACAACGAATCGCCGCACGGGCGCGTATCTCTCCAGCCCCCTGCGCCTCCCGTTCCGGAGTCCACCGTGTCTCGCGCCCGCCTCGGGGTCCTCATGGGACTCCTGCTCCTCCCCGCCGCCCTGGTTGCCCAGCAGGCCTACGACCCCGCCACGGCTGCGGCCATGTCGGGGAGCTGGATCATCGACCGCGAGCGGAGCGAGCCGGTGCCGGGTCCGGCCGCCGAGCCCGAGGTGCAGCGGGGCAACCCGGCAGCGGCCGTTGGCGGTGCCCCCACGGGAGCAGGGGGAGGGAGTGGTCGTCGCGGCGCCGCCCCCGCGCCGCCGAGCGGCGGCGGCTTCCCCGCCGGTGCCCGGGGGGCGATGCGCGACCCCAACCTGCGCGAGCTCGTCTCGCAACTCCGCGCACCCGAGCTGATGACGCTCTTCGCAAGCGACACCAGCGTGATCGTCACCGTGCAGGATGTCCACGTCTCGTGGACCCCCGACGGGCGCAAGCGGCAGCAGGCACTCTTCGACGGGACGCTGCTCCACAACTCGGCCCGCTGGAAGGGCCGCAAGGTCGAGCTCGTCGACGGCATCGAGGGGAGTGCCGAGCTCAAGCGCGAGATCCACCTGATCGACGACGGCGCCGCGCTCGAGGTCAAGCTCGAGCTCGGCGGGCCCGCGATGCCGCGCAAGATGTCGCGGAAGGTGGTCTACGTGCGGCAATAGCCCCGCCCTCGGGCTTCAGCCCGAGCGGCGGGGCCTCCTCGTGTGTGTCACCCCGAGCGAAGCGAGGGGGCGGAGCCCGGACATGGCTCCGTCCCCTCGCTGCGCTCGGGGTGACAATTGTTCCGTGATCCGTCCTCCCCCTGCATATTCACTCGCATGTCCACTCCCCTCCGTCATCACGTGGGCGGCGCCGATCGGCACGGGCAGGGCGCCGTGCTCGAGCGCCGCAACCCTTCCGACCATGACGACCTCGTCGGCGTGGTGCCGATCGGCACGCACGATGACGTCGCCGCCGCCATCGATGCCGCTGCCACGGCGCTGGCGGACTGGCGGCGCCGCACCGGCCCTTCGCGCGCCGAGCTGCTGCACGCCTGGGGCGAGGCGATCGCCGAGCGCGCCGACCGCTTCGCCGAGCTCATCACCCGCGAGGTCGGCAAGCCGATCGGCGAGGCGCGCGGCGAAGTGGCGCGCGCGGTGGTGATCTGCCGCTACTACGCCGGCGAGGCGGTGCGCGAGCTGGGCGAGGTGATTCCCGCCCAGGCACCCGACGCGATGCAGTTCACGCTGCGCGATCCGGTGGGCGTGGTGGGGCTGATCACGCCGTGGAATTTTCCGGTCGCGATTCCGCTGTGGAAGGCGGCGCCGGCCCTGGCATTCGGCAACACCGTGGTGCTCAAGCCGTCGGAGCATGCCGGGGCCGTCGCCGCGCTGCTGGTGGAGTCCGCCGTGGCGGCTGGCTTCCCCGCCGGGGTGTTCAACGTGGTGCATGGTGACGGCAGTACCGGCGCCGCGCTGGTGTCGCACGATGGTGTCCGCGCAGTGTCCTTCACCGGCTCGGCCACGGTGGGTGCCAGGGTGCAGGCCGCCGCCGCCGCGCGGAACGTGCGTTGCCAGACCGAGATGGGCGGCAAGAACGTGGTGATCGTCTGCGACGACGCCGACCTCGATCGCGCCGCGCAGCTCACCGCCGCGGGCGCATTCCGGTTCGCCGGGCAGAAGTGCACTGCCACGTCGCGGGTGATCGTCGACCGGGCGGTTGCCGACGCCTTCGTGGATCGCCTCCGTGACGCGACCGCCGCACTCAAGCTCGGTCCGGTCAGCGATCCGGGTTGCGCCATCGGCCCGCTGGTGACGGCGACGTCGCGCGTCTGGGTCGCCGCGACGCTCGGCGCGGCACCCGCCGAGGCGGCGTTCGAGGGCGTCCTCCCCGACGGTCCCGAGTGGGTGCGCGGCAACTGGCTCGTGCCGCGGGCGCTCCACGTCGATGCCGCGCATCCCGTGGCGCAGGACGAGCTGTTCGCCCCGGTGCTCGCGGTGCTGCAGGCCGATGGCCTCGACGAGGCGATCGCGCTGGCCAACGCCACGCGCTACGGCCTCTCCGCCTCGCTGTTCACCCGCGACCTCGGCCGCGCCTTCCGCTACATTCGCGAGATCGAGGTGGGGCTGGTGCGCGTCAACGGCGACACCACCGGCGTCGATCCCCACGCCCCGTTCGGCGGCATGAAGGCCAGCTCGTCCGGCAGCAGGGAACAGGGCCGCGCCGCCCGCGACTTCTACACCGAGACCCGCACCGTCCAGATCCATCCCTGACAGGAGCCGCAATGAGTCGCACGATGTGGCAGGGCGTCTTCCCCGCGATCACCACCCCGTTCGATGCCGATGGCGGCGTGGACCACGAGTTTCTCGCCGGCCACGCGCGGCGGCTGGTTGCCGCCGGCTGCCGCGGCGTCGTGGCGCTCGGGTCGCTCGGCGAGGGCGCCACGCTGCAGTTCGCCGAGAAGGTCGAGGTGCTCCGCACGCTGGTCGGTGCGGTCGGCGACCGGGTGCCCGTGGTGGCCGGGATCGCGGCGCTCTCCACCGACGAGGCGACCGACCTGGCGCGCCAGGCCGATGCGGTCGGCGGTCGCGGGCTGATGGTGCTGCCGCCGTACGTGTATCGTGGCGACTGGCACGAGACCCGCGCCCATGTCGAGGCAATCCTCGACGCCACCCGCCTCTCGTGCATGCTCTACAACAACCCGATCGCCTACGGCACCGACTTCCTCCCCGAGCAGGTGCGCGAGCTCACCGCGCACGACAACCTGCACGCCGTCAAGGACAGCAGCGGCGACGTGCGGCGGATCACCGCCATGCGCGCCCTGCTCGGCGACCGGCTGGCGCTGTTCGTGGGACTCGACGACGCCGTGGTCGAGGGTGTCGCCGCCGGCGCCACGGGATGGGTGGCCGGACTGGTCAACGCCCTCCCCGAGGAGTCGGTGCTGGTGTTCGAGCACGCCCTCGCCGGTCGCGATGCCGAGGCGCGCGAACTGTACGAGTGGTTCCTGCCGCTGCTGCGACTCGACACGGTGCCCAAGTTCGTCCAGCTGATCAAGCTGGTGCAGCAGGAGTGCGGACTCGGCCACGAGCGCGTGCGCGCGCCGCGCATGGTCCTGGAGGGCGCCGAACGCGAAGTGGCGCTGTCGCTGATCCGCGAGCGGCTCGCGATGCGGAGCGGCGCCCGGCGATGAGCGTGCCGCCGCCGATCGAGGTGATCGATTCGCACACCGAAGGCGAACCGACCCGCGTGGTGCTGAGCGGCTGGCCCGAGCCGGCGGGCGGGAGCGTCGCCGAGCGGCGCGAATGGCTGCGGCGCGAGTGTGATGCCCTGCGGCGCGCGACGGTGCTCGAGCCGCGGGGGCACGATGCGATCGTCGGCGCGCTGCTCGTGCCACCCGATCGTGCCGAGGCGGTCGCCGGCGTCGTGTTCTTCAACGACGTGTCGTGGCTGGGGATGTGCGGGCACGGGCTGATCGGCGTGGTGCGCACCCTGGCGCATCTCGGCCGCATCGCCCCCGGACATGTGGAACTCGACACCCCCGTGGGACCGGTGTCGGCCGACCTGGCCGGTGACGGCACGATCACCATCCGCAACGTGCCGTCCTGGCGTCACGCGGCCGACGTGGCGGTCGAGGTGCCGGGGGTGGGCCGGGTGGTCGGCGACGTCGCGTGGGGCGGCAACTGGTTCTTCCTCACCGAGCTGCCGGGTGAACCGCTGGAGTTTGCGCGCCGCCACCACCTGCTCCGCGTCACCACCCGGCTGCGCGACGCGCTGATCGCGCAGGGGATCACCGGTGCCGACGGTGGCCTGATCGATCACGTCGAGCTGTTCGGCCCGCCGTCGCGCCCCGACGCCGACGCGCGCAACTTCGTGCTCTGTCCCGGGAGCGCCTACGACCGCTCGCCGTGCGGCACCGGGACCTCCGCCAAGATGGCCGTGCTGCATGCGCGCGGCGAGCTCGCCCCCGGCGGGCGCTGGCGCCAGGAGAGCATCACCGGCTCGCTGTTCACCGGGTGGCTCGAGGCCCACGGTGATGCGATGGTGCCGCACATCAGCGGTCGGGCCTGGATCACCGGCCGCGCCACGCTGCACTTCGAGGCGGACGACCCGCTGAGGCACGGCCTGGGATGATCACCTGCGACGTGGCGGTGATCGGTGCCGGCGTGGTCGGTGCCGCGATCGCCGACGTGCTCGCGCACGAGGGGATGGAGGTGGCCGTCCTCGAGGGCGAGTTTGCCGGCGCCGGGAGCACCGGCGCTGCGATGGGCCACCTGGTGGTCATGGACGACTCGCCGGCGCAGTTGCGGCTCTGCCACCACTCCCGGCTGCGCTGGGATGCGATGCTTCCCGAGTTCCCGCCCACCGTCGAGGCCGACCGCTGCGGGACCCTGTGGCTGGCGGCGAGCGACGCGGAGCTGGCCATCGCGCAGGCCAAGGTCGACCGCTTCCGGCGCGACGGCGTGCGCGCGGAGCTGCTCGATGCCCAGCAGCTCGCCGAGGCGGAGCCCGCGCTCCGACCCGGATTGGCGGGCGCGCTGCGGGTGCCCGACGACATGGTGTGCTACCCGCCGGTGATCGCCCAGCTGTTGCTGGAGCGTGCCGTGGCCGCGGGCGCGCGGCTCCTGCAACCCGTGCGCGTGCTGGCGGTCGAGTCGGGGCTGGTGCGGACCGCCTACGGCGACAACGTCAGCGCCGGGGCCGTGGTGGTGGCAGCTGGGGCGCACTCGGCGAGCCTGCTCCCCGGCCTCCCTGCCCTGCCGCGTCGCGGGCACCTCGCCATCTCCGACCGCATGCCGATTTCCGTTCGCCACCAACTGGTCGACCTTGGCTACCTCGACTCCGCGCACACGCTCGGTGGCGCCTCGGTCGCGTTCAATGTCCAGCCCCGTCGCACCGGACAGCTGCTCGTCGGCTCCTCGCGCGAACTGGTGGGATTCGACGCGCGCATCAATCGTCCGCTGGTGGCGCGCATGCTCTCGCGCGCGACAGCGTTCCTGCCGGCGCTCGCGGGGGCGCCGGTGTCGCGCACATGGGTGGGATTCCGCCCTGCGACTGCCGACGCGCTGCCGCTGATCGGCCGCTGGCCCGCGATCGAGCGCACCTGGGTCGCCACCGGGCACGAGGGGCTCGGCATCAGCATGGCACCCGGCACCGCCGACCTCATTGCGGCCGACCTGCTCGGCCGCGAGCCGCCACTCGATCCGGCGCCGTTTCGGCCCGAGCGCGACGTTGCCCATGCGGGAGCCGCGGCATGAGCGACATCACCATCGTGGTCAACGGCTTGCCACGTCGCGTCGCGCACGACATCACCGTGGCCGCAGCACTGCTCCAGCACGGACCGGCCTCGTTCCGGCACTCCGTCGGCGGCGCCCCGCGCGCGCCGCTCTGCGCCATGGGCAGCTGTCACGAGTGTCGCGTCACGATCGACGATCGCCCCGCTGTGCGCGCGTGCCTGGAACCGGTGCGCGAGGGGCTCCGGGTGGAGACGGAGCCGTGAGGCCATCGCGCCGGCTCGACGTGGTGGTGGTCGGGGCCGGCCCGGCCGGGCTCGCCGCGGCCGACGCGGTCGCGGCGCTCGGCCGGAGCGTGCTGCTGATCGACCAGGGAAGCCGGGGTGGCGGACAGGTGTGGCGCCATCGGCCCGGTGAGCGGCTGCCGCGCGCGGCTCGCCGGCTCCTCGGTGCCGTGCAGCCGCCGCGGGTCGCCGTCGCGCGCCGCGCCGCCGTCATCGATGCAGCTTCGCCGCACGAGCTCGTGGTGGATTTCGATGGGCGCACCGCGATCATCGAGACGTCCAGCATCGTGCTGGCCACCGGTGCAGTCGAGCGTTTCCTGCCGTTTCCCGGCTGGACGCTGCCCGGGGTCGTCGGTGTCGGTGCGATGCAGGCGCTCTGCAAGTCGGGGCTCGAGCTGTCCGGAGCGCGGGTGGTGCTCGCGGGAACCGGACCGCTGCTCCTGCCGGTGGCGGCGACGCTGCGCAGGGCAGGGGCGCGGCTCGTGCTGATCGGCGAGCAGGTGCCCGCACGGCGGCTGCGCCGGTTCGCGATGCGCGCGCTGCTGAGCCCTGCGCGGCTGGCGCAGGCGCTGCAGTACCGCGCCGCGACCTGGCCGGTGCCCTACCGGAGCGACACCTGGGTCGTCCGCGCGGAGGGGCATCACGCGGTGGAGCGGGCGATCCTCTCGGTTGGCGGCGAGGAACGCGTCGAGCCGTGCGACTGGATCGCGACCGCAGCCGGGTTGCTGCCGCGCACCGAACTCGGCACGCTGCTCGGCTGCGCGGTCGGTGATGACGGCATCGTGGTCGACCAGCAGCAGGCCACGAGCATCGACGGCGTGTGGGCCGCGGGCGAATGCTGCGGCGTGGCGGGCGACGACGCGGCGCAGGCCGAGGGCGCGATCGCGGGCATGGCCGCCGCGGGTGCGACCGAGATTCCGGCCGCGCTGGGGCGGCGCCGCGACCGGGGCCGCGCCTTCGGCTGGTTGCTGCGCGAGGAATTCGCTCCTCGGCGCGAGCTGCTTGATCGGGTGACTCCGCGCACCGTGATCTGCCGATGCGAGGACGTGCGGCAGGAATCGATCGATCCCGCCTGGAGCCAGCGCCAGGCCAAGCTGTGGACCCGCGTGGCCATGGGTGCGTGCCAAGGCGCCGTCTGCGGGCCGGCGTGCGAGGCGCTCTACGGCTGGCGCCGCAACGCCGTGCGACCACCGCTGGAACAGCCATCAGTCGGCGCGTGGGCTTCCGCGCTCGAACGCCTCACTCCGGATCCTGTCGCAGTCGGCGAGTCGCCGCCGCAACGAGGTGCCTGAGCCGCTCGGCTTCCTCTGGTCCCACGCTCGCCATTAGTTCCGCGTCGAGATCGGCCCAGCTTCGCCGGATCATCACCTCCAGCAGGCGCGAGCGCGGCGTGGGATGGATCCGCACCGCGCGGGCGTCGTCGCGATCCTTGCGGCGCTCGAGCAATCCGCCGCGCTCCATCCGCCGCACCATCCGGGTCACCGTCGGCGGCTCGATCGCGAGCCGCCTCGCCAGCTCGGCCTGCCGCAGTCCGGGCTCGTCCCAGACCAGCCGCAGCAGGGCATCCTGTCCGGGATGCAGGCCGTGCGCGGCGAGCAGTTCGCCGTGACGGGTCCGCAGCGCGCGGGCGAAGGTCAGCATCACCTCGGCCAGGGACTCCGCCGGGTCGCTCATGGCAACGCCGTCACCCGGCGGTCACCGGGAGTTCCACCGCCACCAGCACGGCGGTGAGGCCGAGCACCGCGATCGCCACGGCGACCTCGATCGCCACGGCGAGGCGCAGCTGCGATGCCGCCGGTCGATCACCGGCGGTGAGCCGGGGCGTGAGGATGCGCCAGTTGAACCAGCCGAGGGCAGCAATTCCGAGGAATCCGGCAAGCTTCGCGAGCAGCAGCCAACCCCAGGTGCTCGACCAGAGGTCGTTGAGCGAGGCGGTGTAGGTGAGCGTGGCCACCACCCCGCTGGCGACCACCAGCAGCGCGCCGGTGCGCGCATGCACCGAGAAGCGCCGGATGATGTCGGCGAGCACCGGTCGGGCGGCTGCGCCCTGGAGTGAAGGGATCACCGCGAGCGCCAGCACCATCAGCGTGCCCACCCACAGGCCGCCGCCGAGGAGGTGTGCCGCGTGGGTGGCGCGACCGAGCAGTGCCGGCCGCCAGAAGTCCTCGACGCCGTGGCCCATCCCGGACTGGGCCACGATCAGGATCCCGGTCATCAGGGCCACGGTCCATTGCAGCCGCGTGGCGTCGCGCCGGAGCAGCCACGACAGCGCCAGCAGGATGAAGGCGGCCGCGGTCTGCACCATCCAGCCGGTGCCCCAGGGTCCCACGGTCAGCACCGCGACCGCCAGCGCGTTGTCGATCGGCATGCCGGGGTCGCTGAAGGCGAGCAGCTGCAACCCGCCGCGCAGCAGTGAGAGGGTGAGCAGGAACCAGGCGAGCAGGCCCGGCAGTCGCCGGAGCCACCCGTCGATCACGATCGCGGGGGACCCGAGGGTGCCGACACCCGAGCGCGCCACCAGCCGGGCGGCCACGACCGTCCCGACGAGGGCGAGCAGGGTGAACAGGATGAGTCCCCGGACAACGGGATAGGCGATTGCCGCCAAGATCCCTCAGCTGGCGCAGGTGTCGCAGGTGCCGTGCAGCACGATGTCGTGCCGCTCGAGCTGGAACCCCTTCGGGACGGCGGCTTCAAGCGAGCCCACGGTGCAGTCCACGTCGTACACCTGCTCGCACCGCCGGCAACGAAAGTGGTGATGGTGCTCGCGCCCCGCAAGCTCGTAGCGCGAGGCCTCGCCGGGCAGGTCGACCGCGACGAGCCAGCCCTCGTCGAGGAGCGCGCGGATGTTGCGATACACGGTCGCGATGCCGAGCCCGCCGACATCGCGACGCGCGTCGGCCAGGACCTCGGCCGGCGACAGCGGACGGCCCGCGCGCTGGAAGGCTCGCCGGATGGCGCCACGCTGCCGGGTCTGTCGTTCCATGCCACCTCCACCGGGGTGGGAGTTGTCGCCGTGACAATACTATGCTTCCTCTGCGATGAACCCCAATGCGAGCACCACCCGCATCCGCCGTCGGCTGCCCGGTCTGGTGTTGCTCCTCGTCCTGCCGGTGGCGCTGGCCGGCCAGCAACCGGGGCCGGGGATCCGCCTGGTGGTACACCTGACGATCGACCAGGTGCGCCCCGAGCTCCTCGAGCGCCGGTCGGCCTCCTGCAGGGACCGCGGGGCCATCCTACCCGTTGGTCGCGCGGCGGTTCCGCTGTTCCGCAACGCCGACATGCGCATACCGATGGCGGCACCCGGAGTCTCCCGGCGCCGCGTCGATCGCCGCGTGGATGTGGTTCCTCTTGCACCCACCCTTGCCGAGCTGCTCGGCATCACCCTCACCGAACCGCTCGACGGCCGGCCGCTGGCCGAGGTCGTCGGCGACCCGAGGTCCTGACCGATGCGCCCTGCGATGGCCGTTGTCCTGCTGCTTGCTCCCGCCGCGCTCCACGCCCAGGACGATGCGGCGCTCCGCCACGCGCACGAGCTCCTGGCCGACCGGCCGATCATCGACGGCCACAACGACCTGCCGTGGGAGATCCGCACCAATCCCATTTCGCAGATGGACGTGGCGAAGTATCCGCTGCGGACGCCCGCGCCCGGGCAGACCGACTTCGCCCGCCTGCGCGCCGGCGGGGTGGGGGCGCAGTTCTGGTCGGTGTACATCCCCGGCGAGATTGCCGACTCGGGCTACGCCCGGGTGCAGCTGGAACAGATTGACATTGCCCACCGCCTGATCGCGATGTATCCCGACGAGCTCGAGCTGGCGCTCACCGCGGACGACGTCGAGCGGATCCGTGCCGCCGGCAAGGTGGCCTCGCTGCTCGGCATGGAGGGTGGCCACGCGCTTGAGAACTCGCTCGGCGCGCTGCGCATGTACCACGCCCTCGGTGTGCGATACATGACGCTCACCCACAACGTCACCCTCGACTGGGCCGACGCCGCACTCGACGAGGCACGTCACGGCGGCCTCACCGACTTCGGCCGCGAGGTGGTGCGCGAGATGAACCGGCTCGGCATGCTCGTCGACCTGAGTCACGCCTCGCCCGGCACGATGTCGGATGCCCTCGATGCCACCGCGGCGCCGGTGATCTTCTCGCATTCCTCGGCGCGCGCGCTCACCGACGTGCCGCGCAACGTCCCCGACTCGATCCTGGCGCGGCTGCCCGCCAACGGCGGCATCGTGATGGTCACGTTCGTGGGCAGCTTCATCTCGCAGCCGTTGGCCGACTGGGGCCGCATCGCGGACTCGACCGGGGAAGCGATGGCGGCGCGAGGGATGCCGGAGGAGGAGCGGCGCGCCGCCATGCGCGCATGGCGCGAGGCGAACCCGAGGCCGTCAGCCACCGTGGCGGAGCTTGCGGATCACATCGAGCACGTACGGCGCATCGCCGGCATCGACCACGTCGCCATCGGCGGCGACTACGACGGCACCTCCGAGCTCCCCGTGGGGATGGAGGACGTGAGCGGCTATCCGCTGCTGTTCGCCGAGCTGATCCGGCGCGGCTGGACCGAAGCCGAGCTGCTCCAGCTCGCTGGCGGGAACGCGCTCAGGGTGCTGCGGGAGGCGGAACGGACGAGCGCTCGCCTCGCCGCAGCACGATGAACGCGAAGGCGGCGATCGCCACCGCGATCCCGAACCACTGGATCGCGTAGGAGAGGTGGGGGCCCTCGTCGAGGGTGGGTGGCTCCACGGCCGCCAGTCGTCCCGGCCCGGACTCGCCGCCCTCGAGGTAGAGGAAGCCCGCGTACCCGCCGGGAAGTCGTGCCATCGCCATCGCCGAGTCGAGCCGCTGCCACGTGGTGTCGCCGGCCATGGCGACCGGGCGTCCGCCGTCGCCGGTCACGGGAAACGCCGCCATCACCCCGCGCACCGTGACGACGCCCTGCTCGGGCGGCTCGATCGCGATGGGGTTGGTGCCGTCGGCAGCATGGGCAAAGCCGCGCAGGACCCAGAGCAGGGCGCCGCTCCCGGCCACCCGGAACGGGGTCACGACGTGCACCCCCGGCGCCTCGCGGTGCACCCGGCTGCGGAGGCGCAGCTGTTCGCCAGCGAGGAATGCACCCGTCGCGGTGATGCGGCGCCCGACCAGCTGCGAGTCGCCTGGGGTGACCGCATCGAGGTCGATCGCTGGCAGGGCCCGCGCAGCGAGCTCGATCGCGTTTCGCGCCCGGCGCTCCTCCAATCGGTCGAGCTGCCAGATGCCGAGCCGCACCGCGACGGCCGCAAGCGCAACAATCAGCACCAGCACCGCGGCGCGACGGAAAGTGGACATCAGTGACCCTCCAGAGGGACACCCGGCCCGGGAACCGACCCGACCGAAGCGTGCCAAGTCATTGCTGGTGTGGAAGATAGCCGACTGGTACGTCCCCTGCTCATGATCAGGGCAGCGGAACCACCGCACCGATGACCGACCCTGACCGTTGCCCGAGGAGATCTTCCCGATGCGTACCCTGTTTGCCGTGTCCACCCTTGCCGTCGCCATCGCTGCCGGCCTTCCCACCGACGCGACGGCGCAGGATCGTCGCGACCGCGACCGCGGCCTGGTGGTCCTCGAGGAGCCGGCGCTGCGCGGCGGGTTCTACCTGCAGGGCGGTGTCGGTGCGGGCCGGGAGCAGTTCAAGTTCTCCGACGAGTCCGGCTTCAGCGAGCCCCTCACCAAGCCGACCCTGACCCTCCGTCTCGGTGGCACCCCCGACCCCTACGTCCGGGTCGGCGGCGAGCTGTTCGGCTGGGGGGCCGAGACGGCCGAGGGCGATGAGACCTTCGGCGCGGTGCTGGGCGTGATCCAGTTCTACCCGCTGCGGGATGGTGGCCTCTTCCTGAAGGCCGGCGGTGGTTATGCCGAGAGCGCGATCGACTTCTTCAACGGGGCGCGGACGGCGGAGACCGGGTTCGCCTGGACGGTGGGAGCGGGCTACGAGGTGCAGCTCTCCAGGTCGCTGGCGATCGGCCCCTCGATCGAGCTCTACCAGGGGTCGTTCACCCGTCGCGACGAGCCGACCCTGACCGAGCGGGTCCTCAACATTGGCGGCCAGATCACCTTCCAGACCGGCGGTCGGCGGCGTTGACCCCGGGGGGGCGCGGTGGGTATGTTATCGCCCGCCGCGCCCTGGTGGTGAAACTGGTAGACACGCTATCTTGAGGGGGTAGTGCCGAAAGGCGTCGCGGTTCGAATCCGCGCCAGGGCATGCGCAGGCCCCGCCGTTCGCCACTGTAGCTCAGGGGTAGAGCACTCGATTCGTAATCGAGCGGTCGTCGGTTCAAATCCGACCAGTGGCTCTCCTCGAGCACCAGACATCGCAGCGCCCCGCCGGAGTTTGGCGGGGCGTCTTGCATTGGAGGCGACGAGCGAGGGGCCAAGCGCGCGGTGTCCCGAACGCCGAACCCTGCTCACGCACCGCCCTTCACCCCTCGCTCCTCGCCCGTCGCGACCCTCCGCACGAACGCCGCCGCGTGCCGCAGTTCCTCCTGGGTGATCGTGTGGCCCGCGCCCTCATAGGCGTGGCGCTCGAGATCGGCGCCGGCCGCCTCGAGGGCGCGCCAGCCGGATTCGGCGTGGACGAACGGGATCGCCGGATCGGCGGTGCCGTGTCCCCACCAGATCGGCGTGGTGCCCACGGTCTCCGCGGTCGCCCGGATCGTCGGATGGTCGGCGAGGAATCCGGAGAATACGAGGATCCCCACCGCGGTTCCCGGATGCTGGAGCGCCCAGGCCAGCGAGGACGTGCCGCCCTGCGAGAACCCGCCCACCAGGAGCGGCGCGTCCGGCCGGCCGAGTACGTCCCGGATCCCGGCAAGGAACTCTCCCAGCCGGGCCTGGCCGGCCGCGAAGGACTCCGGCTCGGGGGTGGTCCCCTGCAGGAATCGGTACCACGCCCACCCCGGTCCGTAGCCCCAGGGCGCCGCGGGGAAGGGGGCACGGGGCGTCACCACCGTGGCATCCTCGGCGATCATCCGGCCCACCGGCAGCAAGTCACCCTCGTCGGCGCCCCGGCCATGGAGGAGCACCAGCACCGCGCCCTCCGGGGCTCCCTCGTGCATGGAGTATTCGAGTGCTTCAGCCATGATCGCGTGCTGTCCCGGGTGCGAGTGGATGCAGTTGCCCGGCTCCGATGCCCCGGCTACCTTCGGGTTCCGGTCTCCGGGACGTAGCGCAGTCCGGTAGCGCACTGCAATGGGGTTGCAGGGGTCGCGGGTTCAAATCCCGCCGTCCCGACTGAACGTGAAGGGTAACGGTGAAGGGTGAAGGGTGAAGGGTGAAGGGGAAGGCGGCTCCCGGATGGAGCCGCCTTCCCCTTCACCCTTCACCCTTCACCCAGTTCCCCGTCGCCCGTCATCCCTCGCGCTTGCGCAGTTCCTCGGCAGCCTGCGCGTTGCCCATCTGTGCCGCGCGGAGCAGCAGCGCCATTCCCTGGGTCTCGTCCTTCGCGACGCCGCGTCCCTCGAGGTACGCCTGCGCCGCCTGCCAGGCACCCTCCGACGAGCCGGCGTCAGCAGCCTTGCGGAACCAGTCGACCGCCGCCGCCTCGTCCTTCTCCACCCCGCGCCCTCGCCGACTCCAGTCGGCGAGCTTGAGCATCGCCGTGGCGTCGCCGCGATCGGCGGCGCGCCGGTACCAGAGCGCCGCCTCGTCGTAGTCGCGCCGCATGCCCGCGCCGTTCTCGAGTCGGAACGCGAGGGTCATCGTGGCCTGCCCGTGCCCCATCGCCGCGGCCTCGCGCAAGTACGTCGTCGCCGCGTTGCCGTCGCGAGGCGT
>CALGOK010000107.1 GCA_937961295.1 uncultured Gemmatimonadota bacterium | reverse complement strand
AGCTGGGGACGATGCGGGTCACCGAGCAGATCGACGCGCTGGAATCGCTGGGGCGCTCGCCGGCGAGCCACCTGCTGCTCCCCAAGGTGCTCGCCTGCCTGCTCATGATCCCCGTGCTGGTGGTGTTCGCCGACGTGGTGGCGCTGCTGTCGGGATGGTTCGCCGCCAAGCAGGCGCTGCCGATCACCGACCAGGACTTCGCCTACGGCGCGCGGGTGTTCTGGCGACCGTTCGACGCCTACTACTCGATCATCAAGGCCGCGTTCTTCGCGCTGACCATCGGCCTGGTGTCGTGCTACTACGGGTACATGACCCGGTTCGGCGCCGCCGGCGTCGGCCGGTCCACCACCGGGGCCGTGGTGAGCAGCTCGGTGCTGATCCTGCTGCTCGACCTCGTCCTCGCCAAGCTGCTGCTGGTGCCATGATCAAGGTCCGCGACGTGCACAAGCGCTTCGGCGTCAACGCCGTGCTCGACGGGGTCACCCTCGACGTGCAGGACGGCGAGACCCTCGCGCTCCTCGGCCCGTCGGGGACCGGCAAGAGCGTGCTGCTCAAGACGATCATCGGGCTGATCCGGCCCGACCAGGGCGACATCGACGTCGACGGCCAGCACGTCACCTCGCTCGACCGCGACGCGCTGGCGCGGCTGCGGCGCCGGATCGGCTACGTGTTCCAGAACGGCGCGCTGTTCGACTCGGACAACGTCTTCGAGAACATCCGGCTCGGGCTCACCGACCCGGCCGAGTTCGCCGACGGCGATTTCGCCCGCCAGCGGGTGGCCGAGTGCCTCTCGCTGGTGAACCTCCAGGCCGCGGTCGCCGAGAAGATGCCGGCCGAGCTGTCGGGCGGGATGCGCAAGCGCGTGGGGATCGCGCGCGCGATCGCCGGCCGACCGAAGTACGTGCTCTACGACGAGCCGACGTCGGGGCTCGACCCGGTCAATTCCGACATCATCGACGGGCTGATCCGCCGCCTCAACGACGAGCTGGGAGTGACCGGCATCATGGTGACCCACGACGTGCGCGGCGCGTTCCGCACCGCGCACCGCATCGCGCTGCTCACCGGCGGCCGGGTGGTCGCCGAGGGCACGCCCGACGAATTCCGCAGCTCGTCCAACCCGGAGGTCCGCGCCTTCCTGGAGCGCGACTTCGACCTCGCGCCACTCGAGACGGGAACGTCCGCATGAACTCCTATCGCAAGGAAGCCACCGTCGGCCTGTTCGTGATCACGGGGGTGATCGCCTTCGTGCTGGGCGCGATGTGGCTGCGCGGCCAGTCGTGGGGCAACCCGCCCGAGGTGCGCGCGGCCTACGAGCACATCGCCACGCTGAAGGTCGGTTCGCCGGTGCTCATCTCCGGCGTCCAGGTCGGCCGGGTCGAGGCGCTCCGCTTCGAGCGGGTGGGCCGGGTGATCGTCGTGTTCACCTACGACGACGAGCAGGTGACTCCCACCGTCAACGCCACCGCGACGATCCGCGGCGTGGGGCTGCTCGGCGACATGGTCATCGACTTCGACCCGGGCGAGGGCGCGCCGCTTCCCGAGGATGCCGTGATCGAGGGCGAGCTCGAGACCGGGTTCGCGGCGATCGGGCAGGAGCTCGCGGGGCAGGCCTCGACCACGCTCACCTCGCTCAACGCGATGCTCGACACGGCGCTGGTGAGCGACCTGCGGCAGACGCTGCGCGCGTCGGAGCGGTTGATGCGCTACCTCGCCGATCGCCGGGATGGCCCCACCGCCGAGGTGAACGCCACGATGCGCCAGCTGCAGGCGGTGTCGGCGCGGTTCGACACGGCCCTGACCGGGATTGACACGCCTGCGCTTGCGGCGCGCCTCGACTCCACGCTGCAGGCGGCGACGATGCTCACCACCCGGCTCTCCGCGATGACCGCTCGCGCCGACTCGCTGCTGGCCCGGATCAACGCCGGGCAGGGGACCCTCGGCCGGATGGCGGCCGACAGCGGGCTCTACGTGGAACTCGAGCGCACGCTGAGCGCCACGCGCGCCCTGGTCGACTCGCTCGCCGCGCACCCGGAGCGGCTGGGGATCACGGTGAGGGTGTTCTAGCAGGCGCGCCGTTTACGGCGCGCGATGCAAGTACCGCGGACTCCGAGGGGTGCGCCCACAGGACATGCAAGCACCGCGCACCCCGAGAGGGGCGCCCACAGGAGATGCGGGCACCGCGCACCCCGAGGGGTGCGCCCGCGGGTGTCCGGTCCTCGTGTAGATTCCCACTCCACATCGGAGATCGAGGTTCGTCGTGTCCAGCATCGTGTCCAATGTCCGCGCCATTCTCACCGCGATCGGGGAGAACCCTGAGCGCGAAGGGCTCGCCAGGACGCCGGAGCGGGTGGAGCAGGCGCTGCGGTTCCTGACGCGCGGCTATGGCCAGGATGCCGGCCGGGTGATCGGCGACGCGCTGTTCGAGGAGGGGCACGACAACATGGTGGTGGTGCGCGACATCGAGTTCTACTCGCTGTGCGAGCACCACATGCTGCCGTTCTTCGGCAAGGCCCACGTGGCGTACATCCCCGACGGCAGGATCGTGGGGCTCTCCAAGATGGCGCGGGTGGTGGAGGTGTTCGCCCGCCGGTTGCAGGTGCAGGAGCGGATGACCGACCAGGTCGCCGATGCGCTGGTCGATGCACTGCGCCCCAAGGGCGTGGGCGTGGTGCTCGAGGCGGCCCACTTCTGCATGATGATGCGCGGCGTGGAGAAGCAGGACTCCAAGACGATCACCTCGGCGCTGCGCGGCTCGTTCCGCGACGACGGCCGCACCCGCGAGGAGTTCCTGCGCCTGGTCCACAACGGGGCGCGATGATCCGGCTGACCTTCCTCGGCACCGGTGGCGCGATGCCCTCGGTGGAGCGCAACGTCTCGGGGCTGATGCTCGAGCGCGAGGGCGAGGCGTTCCTGTTCGACTGCGGCGAGGGGACCCAGCGGCAGATGATGCGCTACGCCGTGGGCTTCACGCTCGCCGACGTGTTCGTCACCCACTACCACGCCGACCACACGCTGGGAATCCCCGGGCTGCTTCGCACCATGGGGCTGCAGGGCCGCGCCGCGCCGCTCACGCTGCACGGCCCGCCGGGCGCGCGCCGCGAGCTCGGCGCGCTGGTGAAGCTGGGGATGGAGCGGCCGAAGTTCCCGGTGGAGATCGTGGAGCTGGCGCCCGGCGACACGATCGCACGCGGCGAGTTCGACATCGTCACCGCGGCGGCCGACCACAAGGGGAAGTGCCTCGCCTACGCGCTGGTGGAGCGCGACCGGCTGGGCCGCTTCGATCCCGAGCGGGCGCGGGAGCTCGGCATTCCGGAGGGGCCGCTGTGGGGCCGGATCCATCGCGGCGACGCGGTGACGCTCGAGGATGGCCGACGCGTCGAGCCGGCGGAGCTGGTGGGTCCGCCGCGCGCGGGGCGGCGGGTGACGGTGAGCGGCGACACCGCGCCGTGCGATGCGGTGATCGCGCTCGCCGGCGACGCCGACCTGCTGGTGCACGAGGCGACCTTCGGCGAGGACGAGCGCGAGCGCGCGGTGGAGACCCGCCACGCCACGGCCCGCCAGGCGGCGGAGGTGGCGCGCGCGGCCGGCGCGCACCGGCTGGTGCTCACCCACATCTCGCCGCGCTACTCGCGCGAGGCGCCCGAGCTGCTGGCCGAGGCGCGCGAGGTCTTCGCGGAGACGACGGTGGCGCGGGACGGGATGGTGGTGGAGGTGCCGTACCGGGAGGGATGACTGCGGTACTCGCAGTCGCCCCTTGGGGCGCGCGATGCCGGCACCGCGCGCCGTGAACGGCGCGCCTGCAGTTCGCTCACGCCTCCGTCATCGACGCGATGTACTCGTCCACGTCGAACTTCTTCCTCGCCGCGTTGGTGCTCATGTAGCGCACCGTGCCGTAGACGTCGCGGCGGAAGAACGGCCGGTCGAAGCGGCCGAAGCACCAGAGGATCCCGCCGTAGGTATTGTGGTCGCGCCCGTCGAGCGCGTACTTGTTGTTCAGGTGCTCGAGGATCCGGAGGGCGCGCTCGGCGTTCTCGGTCCAGCCGATCACCGACTTCCCCCACAGCATCCTGCAGTAGTTGTGCATCCAGCCGTCGCGCAGGTAGGCGCGCTGGCAGGCGTTCCAGAGCTCGTCGTCGGTCTCGGCGCGCTCGAGTTCCTCGTCGTCGTAGAGGGCGTCGCGGGGGGCGTCCTCCTGTTCCGCGAGCTCCTTGCGCGCCCAGTCGGGGATCCCCGCCACCGTGCGGTGCTTCGGCTCGAAGCGGCAGAAGTTCACCGCAAGCTCCCGCCACACGACCGCCTCGTCGACGAACTTCTCGTACTCCTCCTTGTGGCCGGCGTCGCGCGCCGCGAGCAGCATCGCCTGCGGGGCGATGTGGCCGAAGTGCAGGTATGGCGAGAGCTTCGAGGTGACATCGAGATTGGGGTCGTTGCGCTCGAGGTAGCGCGGCAGACCGTGCTCCACCCACCACTCCAGGCGTTCGTGCGCGGCGCCCGATCCGCCGGTCCATCCCCTGGCCGGCGGCACCGAGTGGTCGATGGCGCAGCCGGCGACCAGCTCGGCGATGTCGTCACCCGGCTCGGTCGGGTCGAACGGCAGCTCCACCGTGCCGCGCTTGTCGGGGTCGAGGTCGCCCACGGGGTGGAGCCAGTCGTCGAGCCGCTTCATCAGCTCGGGCCGGATCCAGCGCGCGGCGGAGTACTGCTTTTCGAGCAGCCTGGCGGGCACCACCGTGGCGGAGTCGACCGCGACCACCGGCACGCCGACCTTCTCGCGCAGCCGCTTGAGCTGGCGCGGCATGATGAACGTGGGGTACCAGTCGGTGACCACCAGCCGCGCCCGCTCGGCGAGCTGCACCAGCGGCGAGTCGTCGCGCGAGCCCTTCGCGCCCTTCTCGCGCTGGTCGAGGTGGAAGGCGTACTGGATGCCGCGGTCGGCGAAGTCGGCCACCAGGTCGCGCACCCCCTCGAGGATGAAGGTGTGCAGCCGGTCGCTGGCCCACGGGTAGTCGTGGCGCAGGCCGTGGTACACCAGCACCGGGACGCCGAGGTCGTTGGCCTGGTGCACGGCGAAGTTGAGCGCGGGATTGTCGTGCGCGCGATGGGTGACCTGCATCCAGTACAGCACGAAGTCGCCCGACGACGCGGGCTCGACGCGCGACTCCCCGGAGGGGAGCCAGAGGCGCTCATCGGCAAGCTGGATGTCGGGCACTGGCCTCACCGCGGCGAAGGGCGAGTGGTGGGCGGACGTTCGAATCTACTCACGCGACGCGTCGGGGTTCGCGCGTGCAGTCAGCCCTGGTCGTGGTGGAACTCCCAGCCGGTGTCCTCGGGCTCGAGGCGCGCCAGGAACGCCTCGCGCGCCTCGCGCATCGCGTCGAGCTCCGTGTCCGGGATCTTGTCGAGGTTGGCGAGCGGCAGGCGCATCCGCTCGCCGACGTCGAGCTCGCGCTGGCGCACGTCGTCGAGGAAGGTCCAGTAGAGGAAGTTGAACGGGCAGGCGTCCTTCCCGGTGCGTTTCGAGGGATCGTAGCGGCAGCCGCCGCAGTGATCGCTCATCCGGTTGATGTAGTTGGCCGACGACACGTACGGCTTGCTGGCCATCAGGCCGCCGTCGCCGAACGTCCCCATCCCGACCACGGTGGGCAACTCCACCCGTTCCGTCGCGCCGGCGAGCGCCGCCGTGATCCAGTCCGGGAGCGCGCCCGGGTCGGTGCCGGTGAGCACCGCGAAGTTGCAGAGCACCATGAGGCGCGGGATGTGGTGCGCCCACGCGTGCTCCCGGACGGTGGCCACCGTGTCGCGGAGGCAGGCGAGATCGCTCGCACCGGGATCCCAGTACGCCTTCGGGAGCGCGCGGTCGAAGCCGAAGTAGTTGACGTCGCGGTACGCCGGCCCCTGGTGCCAGTAGATGCCGTTGACGTACTCACGCCAGCCGAGGACCTGGCGGATGAATCCCTCCGCCGACTGGATCGGCACGTCGCCGTCCCGCCACGCCGCCTCGACCCGACGGATCATCTCCATCGGGTGGAGCAGGCCGATGTTCATCGCCATCGAGAGCCGGGAGTGGTAGAGCACCGGCTCGCCGGCGAGGCTGGCATCCTCGAACGCACCGACGTCGGCCAGCCGGTTGGCTATGACGTCGGCTGCCGCCTCGAGTGCCTGGCCGCGTGTCCCCCCACGGTCGAACCCGTCGACGCTGCCCCAGTGCCCGTCACGCTCGCTCACGTGCCGCATCACTCGGCGGGTTCGCTCGTCGGGCTCGAAGGAAATCGGTGCAGGCGGGAGGCCGTGGCGGCGAAGGGCGGCGGCGGTCTTGCGGTTCTTGCGATCGTGGTTCCACGCGCCGCCGGCCGGTTCGCCGTCGTCGCCGATCAGGATGCCGTGCGCGCGGCGCTGGGCACGGTAGAAGTCCTCCATCCGGAAGAGCTTCCGTCCCTCGGCCCACTCAGCGAACCATTCCCGCGACACGATGAAGCGCCGGTCGGGGACGAGCCTCACGCGGTCGTCCTTCCGGGCGGGCGCCCGGATCGGCGCCGCGCGGCCGTGCTCCGCGGGCGCCTGCACCGTGACGATGTCGTCGGGATGCTCCTCGAGCCAGTCGCGGATCCCGTCGGCATACGAGTCGGCGGCGCGGTGGTGCACGTCGTGTCCGGCCGAGCGGAGTTCCTCCCGGAAGTGTCGGATCGCGGCGAGGACCAGCACCAGCTTCTTGCGGTGCCAGGGAAGGGCGGCGCCCTTGGCGCGCGAGTCGAGCAGCAGGACCCGGCCCTCGTCAGGGGTGGGCGGCAGGACGGCGGTGGCGGAGGAGAGCTCCCAGGGTCCGACGAACCAGGTGGGCATCCTCGAAGGGTAGTCCGGCCCGGGACCGCCCCTTGACAAGCGTGTTTACAACACATAATGTCGGGGCGACTCCAGGAGGGGATCGCGATGACGGGACGTGCCGGGGGATCCCGGGTTCGTCGAGGCGGGCCGGGGCAGGAGGCGATGGTGGCGGTGCTCGTTGCGGCCAGCAGGTTGCTCGCGCGCCTCGAGGAGGTGTGCGCGGGGGCCGACATCACCCACGACCAGTACAACCTGCTGCGAATCCTGCGCGGTGCGGAGCCGGAAGGGTTGGCACGGTTTGCGGTGGCGGAGCGGCTGATCAACCGGGCGCCGGATGTGACCCGGTTGCTCGACCGACTGGAGCGGGACGGGCTGGTGCGTCGGGAGCGGTCGGAGGATGACCGCCGGTTGTCGATCGCCAGGATCACCGCGCGCGGCCTGGCGCTGCTCGACCGGCTCGACCCCGCGGTGCTGGCGGTGCACCGCGAGGCCACCGCGCCGCTCGATGCGGCAACGCTCCGCGCGATCACCGAGGGGTGCCGGAGGCTGGCGCTGTCCTGAGCGGGGCGACGTTTTCGTGCGGGAATGCGTGTTTACAACACATTATGGAGGTTGCGATGCGGCGGCAGGGAATGATGGCAACGGGTGCGGCGCTGGCGATCGTCGCCGGCGCGGGAGCGCTGGCGGCACAGGGGCCGGCGGAGCGCGCAGGCACCGCGCGAGACGTGGGGATCAGCCCGTGGGGGCCGGCGGACGAGATCGGCCGGCTCAACCTGATGACGGATGCGAGTCGGGCCGAGGTGCTCTCGCGTGTGGCGGGCGGCAAGGTGTACGACCTCTCGGTGGAGTACCGGATCGGGATGCCGAGCTGGCAGGCGGCGGGCGACCCGCACTACCGGCTGTGGATGACGCACACGCCCCACGGCACCGCGATCGACGATCCGCTCGGGCTTGGCCGGGAGATGAACGAGCACGTGAGCTACAGCGGGGCGGCGATCTCGATGTACACCCACATGGGCACGCACATCGATGCACCCAACCACTTCGGACTCGACGGCCGGATCTGGAACGGCTTCCGAGCCGACGAGCACCTCGGGGACCGCGGCTGGACCCGGGCGAGCGCGGGGGCGATCCCGCCGATCATCGCGCGCGGCGTGCTGATCGATGTCGCGGCGGCCAAGGGAGTGGCGATGCTCCCCGCCGGCTACCGGATCGAGCGGGCCGACCTGGTCGAGGCGCTGGAGCGGCAGGGCACGTCGCTGCGCGAGGGCGACGTGGTGCTGGTGCGCACCGGCCGGATGCGCGTCTACGACGATGCGGCGGCGTACATGGACAACTCGCCCGGCATCGGGATGTCGGCGGCGCGATACCTGGTGGAGGAGAAGGGGGCGATGATCGTCGGTGCCGACAACCTCTCGCTCGAGGCGTTCCCGTCGGAGCTTCCCGACGACTACGTGCCGGTGCACACCTACCTGCTCGCCGAGCAGGGGGCGATGATCCTCGAACTGGTGAACCTCGAGGAGCTCGCGCGCGACGGCGTGCACGAGTTCGCGTTCATCGCCGGATCGCTGCGACTGCGGGGAGCCGATGCGGCGCCGCTTCGGCCGGTCGCGCTGCCGATCGCGCGGTGAAGGGTGAAGGGTAAAGGGTGAAGGGGAAACTTCTACTCCCTTCTCAATAGACCCCAGATGAGGCGTTCGCACCGTTCCGAGTCGGCGATCAATCGTTGGGCGATTGCCTCCTCGATCCCGTGAAGCTTCTGGAGGAACCGAAGGGCCTCGGTAGTCTCGAGGGCGGAGCCGTTGGCGACCCGGAGGTGGAACCTCCATCGGGCCCCCGGTCGCCACCGGTACCCCTCGGCGAGGTTGAGGGGCGTAGAGAGCGCCGACCGCCTGATCTGGTCCCATGCCGGAGCGAGGTTGGGGCTCCAGTGCGCTGTCGCGGTTTCATACACGGCGAGGGCGATCCGGTCGGCGAGTTGCCACGCCACCAGCGAGGTATGGTCTCTCACCCGGGGGAAGGAGGAGTAAGGGAGACCTGTCGAGGTGATCGAACGACTGAGGCAGGGTACCATCGGCCGCCGCTGCCGCCCCCTTCACCCTTCACCCATCACCCTTCACTCGCTGGTGTGAGGCCGCTTGCCGCGCCCAGCCCCGATCGGTATCTTGCGGCCCTTCCCGGGGCTGTAGCTCAGTTGGGAGAGCGCTGCAATCGCACTGCAGAGGTCAGGGGTTCGACTCCCCTCAGCTCCATACGCCCACGCCGATCCGGCGTGGGCATTCTTTTTGCCCCCTCCCCGGGGCATGACCGATCGGCTCCTCGCGCTGACCAGTTCTGCCACCGGCCTCCGGCGCCCCCGCGGCACCTGGCCGGGGGAGGCGGCGCCCGCCGTCCCTCGCTCCCAGACCCCGCTCCAGGTGGGGGAGGGCGGGGGGCGGGCGGGCGCCACCGCTGCCGTGGCCGGGCTGCGCACCGCGCCGGGGACCGACGCGGAGGCGCTCCGCGACGACCCGTCGCCGACCGGGATCCGGCTGGCCGACGTGGTGGGGTCGCTGTCCCATGCGCTCGACCTGACCGAGGGCCAGGCGATCGGGCACGCGGCGCGCACCACGCTGATCGGGCTGCGGATCGGCGAGGCGCTCGGCATCACCGACGACCAGAAGGCGGCGCTGTTCTACGGCCTGCTGCTCAAGGACCTCGGCTGCTCGAGCAACTCGGCGCGCATGTCCCAGCTGTTCGGTGCCGACGACCGGCTCCTCAAGTACGCCCACAAGCTCACCGACTGGACCGCCGGGCACGACGCGGCCCGGTACGCCTTCAAGTATTCGATGCCGGGGAAGTCGCGGCTGGCCCGCGCGTGGCACACGCTGATGCTCGGCACCCGCGCCAAGGGATCGGGTCGCGACATGATCGCGACGCGTTGCGAGCGCGGGGCCGACATTGCCCGCATGCTCGGCCTCCCCAAGGGGTCGGTCGAGGCGATTCGCGGACTCGACGAGCACTGGGACGGCAACGGCATGCCGTACGGGATCCGCGGCTCGGGGATCCCGATGCTGGCGCGGATCGCCGGCCTGGCCCAGACGGTGGAGGTCTTCGCGCACGCATTCGACGTGCGCACCGCCTACGACATGGCGCATGCGCGCCGGGGCCGCTGGTTCGACCCGGTGCTGGTGGATTGCCTCGACGCGTTCCGCATGGACGCGGAGTTCTGGGCCACGATCCGCGACGGCGACCTGATCGCCGCGCTGCGTGCCCGGGAGCCCGAGGACCGCGTGGTGCACTGCGACGAGCGCCAGCTCGACACGGTCGCGGAGGCGTTCGCCAAGGTGATCGACGCCAAGAGTCCGTACACGGCGCGGCACTCGCAGAACGTCGCCTTCCTGGCGGTGCGGACCGGTGGCGAGCTGGGGATGTCGCGGCGCGACCTGCGCACGCTGCGTCGCGCCGCGCTGCTGCACGACATCGGCAAGCTGAGCGTCAGCAACACCATCCTCGACAAGCCGGCGCCGCTCGACCCCGTCGAGTTCGAGGTGATGCGCCGCCACACCAATCACACCTTCGACATCCTCAAGCGGGTGAGCCGGTTCCGCCAGTTCGCCGCCACCGCGGCGGCGCACCATGAGCGGCTCGACGGCAGCGGCTACCACCTCGGCCTCAAGGGCGAGGAGCTGGGGGCGGCGGCGCGGGTGCTCGCCGTGGCCGACGTGTGCGAGGCGCTCTCCGCCGACCGCCCCTATCGCCGGGCGATGCCGATCGAGGCGGTGCTGGCCCGACTCGACGAGCTGGTGGCAGCAGGGGAGCTTTGCCCGGTGGCGACCGAGGCACTCGGCGGCTGGTTCAAGGGGATCCCCGCCGACGAGCGGGGGGAAAACGGGTCCGACGAGAGCACCGGCCGGGCGGCCTGATCGGGGCCTCCGGCGCGTTGCGTCGGGGCCGCGTCGCCGCTACTTTGGCCAGTCCGGACCACTGCCCCTTGGTGTAACTGGCAACACGCCTGACTCTGGATCAGGAGAGTCCTGGTTCGATCCCAGGAGGGGCAACTGAAGGGCCCGTCGCCGACCGGTGACGGGCCCTTTGATTTGACACGACAGTTGGGTTCCCATATATTCATTTGGGCGCCAAACCAAACTGGCGTACCCCTTCGTCCCCCGCCGATCCGACGAAAGGAGACCCCATGGTCCGGTCCACTGCGACGACCGACCGCCCGGTCCACGACGAACCGCAACCGCGCCGCTTCGCCGAGCGCGCTGATCTCTTGAATGGCCTGCTCGCCCTCAACCGCGACGCGGAGGAGGGATTCGAGAAGGCGGCCGAGCTGGCCGAGTCCACGACATTGAAGGGACTGTTCGAGCGCGCCCGGCAGGAACGCGCGTCGTTCGCGCGTGCCCTCCGTCCGCTGGTGAAGGACGCCGGCGGCGAGCCTGATGATGACGGCACGCTGGACGGCTCGATGCATCGCGTCTGGATGCAGGTGCGCCAGAAGCTCTCACCCAAGGGCGACAAGGCGCTCGTCAACGAATGCGAGCGCGCCGAAGACGAAGCGGTGAAGGCGTACCGCCGGGCACTCGACGCCGACCTTCCCGCGCCGGTCCACGCCGTGCTCGACGTCCAGGCCCAGCGCGTGTTCGCGATCCACGACACCCTCAGCGACATGAAGCATGGCCGCGCCGCGTCCTGATCCGGCCGCGCTGCCGCGCGGCGTCGAGCCGGTGCTGGCAGCGTGGCGGCGCCTGGCGCACACGGTGCGCCTGCGCGAGCGCATCGCCGAGCGCGAGTCCGGTCTGTCGGGAGCCCAGTTGTTCGCATTGCGTCAGCTGGCCCTGCAGCCGGGCATCTCGCTCGGCGAGCTCGCCGCGCTCACCTGCCCCGTGGCACCGCA
>CALGOK010000106.1 GCA_937961295.1 uncultured Gemmatimonadota bacterium | reverse complement strand
GCTGGTGGTGTCGCCCGCCGCGGCCCCCACCACCGTGATCGGGATCCCCTGCCACGTGGTGCGGTGGGTGGTGGCGAGGTTGAAGTTGAGGGCCCTGAGCTTGGCGATGGCGTCGTCGGCCGACGGCATCACGTGGATGTCGTGCGCCAGCACCAGGAGGTAGTGCACCAGCGGCGCGCTGCGCTGGAGCTGTCCGCCGTTGAACTGGTAGATCGAGTCGTTCCGGAACAGGAGCGTCCCGATCGCCGAATCGCCGCGCTCCATGTCGATCCGGAGCTTCCCCGGCCGCTCCATCGTCTCGAACCAGGTCTCCTCCGCGCGCCCGGGCTGGGCGGGGAAGGTGGTCCGCTGCACGAACACCATCGTGCGGAACCAGCTGTCGCGATGGGCGGCGTTCATCTGCCGGAGCAGCGCCTCGCCGTCGGCGGCCTGGGCATGGATCGGCAGGGCAAGGGCGGCGAGCAGGGCGATCGTGGGCATGCGGCTTCCTCGGTCCTCGGTGCGGGTCGCGCCAGCCTACGGGGTCGCGGACCTGCGGGTTTCCGGTAGATTGGCAGGGAGGTGACGAGGGACAGGTGACGGGCAACCGGCGCAGCGATCCGTCGACACCCGCCCGGCGCCGATCCATCCTACCATCTCCCGTCACCCGTGACGTGTCACCCGTCCCCGCGAAGCCACGGAGGCTCAATGAGCATGCTCAAGGATTTCAAGGCGTTCGCCGTCACGCGCATCGTCGTCGACCTGGCCGTTGCCTTGATCATCGGCGCCGCCTTCGGCAAGATCGTCTCCTCGATGGTCGAGGATGTCATCATGCCGGTGGTGGGCAAGGTGTTCGGGGGGTTTTCCTTCGAGAATCTCTACTACCCGCTGGGGGAGGTGCCGGCCGGGACCGAGCCAACCGTCGCGGCGGTTCGCGAGGCGGGGGTTCCGGTGCTGGCCTACGGCAACTTCCTGACGGTGGCCCTCGACTTCCTCATCCTGGCGTTCATCATCTTCATGATGGTGCGCGCGATCACCAACCTGCAGCGCAAGGAAGCCGAGGCACCCGCGGCTCCGCCGCCGCCGCCCGAGGACATCGTGCTGCTGCGCGAGATCCGCGACGCGCTCAAGCGCTGACCACGACCGCCGGGCCCGGGCATCGCCCCGGGTCCGGCGCTACATTGCCTGCGACGCACCCCCGTAGCTCAGCTGGATAGAGCGGCGAGCTTCTAACTCGTAGGTCGCAGGTTCGAATCCTGCCGGGGGTACTCACCCGTACCGGATGCCATGAACGACGAACTCTTCGCCTCGCCCCGGTCCCGCCTGGTCACCATGCTGCTCGCCTTCTTCCTGGGCGTGTTCGGCGTGCACCGCTTCTATGTCGGCAAGATCGGCAGCGGCCTCGGCATGCTGTTCACGCTCGGCGGACTGGGCATCTGGTGGCTGGCCGACAACATCATGATCCTCGCCGGCTCGTTCCGTGATGCCGAAGGCCGACTGGTGACCGACTGGGAACCCGAGAGCGAGCGGCTGATGCCGCCAGGCACCGCCGGGACGATCCTCGACGAGCTCGACCACCTGCGCGCCGAGATGGCTGAGCTCCAGGAGCGGGTCGACTTCGCCGAGCGGATGCTCGCCGACCCAGACCGCCGGCCGGACCACACGAGGTGACCGCGCCGGCCCCGGCCGGCGGATCCGCGACCCTCCGCACCCTGATCGGCCTCTCGCTGCCGATCGTCGCCGTCAACCTTGGCATGAACCTGATGGGCGCGGTCGACACCTTGATGGTCGGTCGGCTCAACGCCGAGGCGCTCGCCGCGGTCGCCATCGGCAACGTCTACTACTTCGCGCTGGCGATGTTCGCGGTGGGCGTGACCCTCGCACTCGACCCCGTCCTCGCCCAGGCGCTCGGGGCCGAGGATCACGATGGCGTGTCGTTGGGACTCCAGCGCGGACTGGTCCTCGCGGCGCTCCTTGCGCTGCCGCTGATGCTGGCACTCACAGTCGCCGAACCGGTGATGGGCGCCCTCCGCCAGCCGCGAGACGTGCTGCCGCTGGTCGGCACCTACTGCCTGATCCTGGTGCCGAGCGCGTTCCCCTTCCTCGCCTTCAGCGTGGGTCGGCAGGCGCTGCAGGCGATGCATCGCGTGGCACCGGTGGTGTGGACCATCGCGGCGGCCAACATCCTCAACGTCGCGCTCAACCAGTGGCTGATCTTCGGCGGCCTCGGGGTTCCCCCGCTCGGCGTCGCCGGGTCGGCGTGGGCCACCACCATCTCGCGCACCATCATGGCGGTCGGCGTGTTCGTGCTGGCGCGCCACGACCTCGGCGCGCCGCTCCGTCCCTGGCGGCGCGAGGCGTTCGCGCTGCCCGCGCTCGGTCGGCTCTTTCGGCTCGGCCTCCCGATCGGCCTGCAGATCGAGATCGAGATGGGCACCTTCGCCGCCGTGGCGCTCCTGATGGGATCGTTCGGCACGCTGCAGGTGGCCGGGCACCAGGTGGCGCTCAACCTCGCCTCGCTGACGTTCATGGTGCCGCTGGGAGTGGGGATGGGAGCCGCGGCACTGGTGGGGCGCGCCGTGGGGCGCGGCGATCCGGTGGCACTGCGCGCCTCGACCACGGCGGCGCTCGGCACCGGCGCGGCGTTCATGGCGTGCACCGCGCTGGTGTTCCTCGCGGTGCCGCGCTTCCTCGCGTCGCTCTACACCACCGACGCCGGCGTCGTGGCATTCGCGGCCCTGCTGCTGCCTATCGCCGGGGTGTTCCAGGTGTTCGACGGCCTGCAGGTGGTGGCCGCC
Organism: uncultured Gemmatimonadota bacterium; assembly: GCA_937961295.1. Taxonomy (GTDB): domain Bacteria; phylum Gemmatimonadota; class Gemmatimonadetes; order Gemmatimonadales; family GWC2-71-9; genus Palsa-1233. The sequence continues at coordinate 8,933 of CALGOK010000106.1, read as the reverse complement.
GGCGTGCTGCGTGGGCTCGGCGACACCCGCGCGCCGATGCTGATCAACCTCGTCGGATTCGTAGGGATCGGGATCACCGCGTCGCTGCTGCTCGCGTTTCGTACCCCGCTCGGCCCGGTGGGACTCTGGTGGGGACTCGTCCTTGGCCTCGCGTCAGTGGCGGTGATCCTGCTGCTCCGGGTGCGGACGGCCGTGCGGCGTCCGCTCCGGCGTGTGGCGACGTGAGGGCAGAGGGCGGAACGACTGAGGACGGAGGACGGCGAGAGTTGCTGGACCGAGGCTGGCACCATCAGCGGCCAGGGCAGGGTGGGCGATCCGTGCTCATTCCCCGACCGGTCGGGGCGCCTCGGCATAGCGTGCCTCCGCCCGGCGCCGGCTCGCCGCGTCACCGAAGATCTTCTCGCCGTCGAAACGGCCATTCTCGATGAACACCTCGGAGATCTTGCGGCCGGACGCCACGCTCCCGGCCAGGTACAGTCCCGGCGCGTTGCTCTCGAGGGTCTCGGGATCGATCGTCGCGCGTCCGGTCTCCGCCTCCAGCTCCACGCCGAGCCGCTCGAGCAGGGCGAAGTCGGGGTGGTAGCCGGTGAGCAAGTACACCCGGTCGGCCGGCAGCGTCCCCGTCTGGCCGGTGTCGTCGACGATCGTGACCGCCTCGGTGCTGATCGCCGTCACCCGGCTGCCAAGCCGGGCGGCGATCGCCCCCTCCTTCACCCGATTCTCGAAGTCGGGGCGGAGCCAGTATTTCACGCTGGGGGGTAGTTCGCGACCGCGATGGACCAGGGTCACCGTCGCCCCGGCGCGATAGGCGAGCAGCGCCGCCTCGACCGCCGAGTTCTTCCCGCCGACGATGACGACGCGCTGCTTCGCGGTGCGGTGCGGCTCATCGAACCAGTGGGAGACGTGTGGCAGCGATTCCCCGGGAACGTCAATCAGGTTGGGATGATCGAAGTAGCCGGTGGCGAGCACCAGCCGGTCGGTCCGGATCCGGGCCTCCCCGGAGCGCGACTCGACGACCGCCGTCCAGCCGTCGGCATCCCGGTCGGCATCGACGAGGCGAACCCAGGGGCGGACGTCGAGTCGCTCGGCACGCACCACGCCGCGGTAGTACATCAGCGCCTCTTCCCGGGTGACCCTGGTGCCGGAACAGGTGATCGGGTGATCACCGATCTCGAGCCGCTCGGGGGTGGTGAAGAACTGCATCCCGACCGGGTAGCTGGCGATCGAGTTGACGATGGCACCGGCATCGATCACCAAGCAGTTGATGCCGCGACGCCGGGCGGAGATGGCGACGGCCAGGCCGATCGGGCCGGCACCGACAATCAGGGCGGGCGTCTCGCGGGGAAGGTTCATCCCCCCAATATCACCCGGTCGGTCCGACGGCGACCGGGCGGCGGCGTGGGGCATCATGGAGAGGGGTTCTCGTCATCGCATTCCGGGAGGAGAACCGGGTCATGCCGGCACGTTTCCGACACCCCCGTGCACCGATCGCCGGTCCTCGCCCGGCCGGCGGCGGCATCCCGTCGCGTCCCCGATCCCGTTAAGCTGTGGCCGTGCAGAATCCCGAGCCGTTCGAGGTTCACCCCATCGAGACCGAGGCGAGCGACTGGAAGGCCGTGGCCTACAGTGTCGCCGCGCACGTGCTCGTGATCCTGCTGGTGCTGCTGCGGCCGATCCCCACCCCCGATGCCGGCCCCGTCGATCCGGCCAGCGATGCCCGGCCGATTGCGATCGACTCCCGCACCCCCTTCCAGCAGGCGGAGAACCCCCCCCCCCAGCCGGCGCAGGTCCCGGAGCAGCCGGTCCCGTTGGGTCCCGACTCGGAGCGCCCGGACGCCCCGGTGCCGCGCGAGGCCGGGCCCGAGACCCCGCCCACCGAGGTGCCAGACCCCGAGGAGGATCCGCCCGAGGAGCGGGACCGCACCCGGGAGCCCGCGGTCGGCGACGCCGCGTCACGGATCGCCACTCCGGCCGACCTCAGCTCGAGCGGCACGATCCTGGGTCCGCCGACCTCGCCCTTCGGTCGGCCCTCAGCCACCCCGCCGTCGCCGTCGGGTGGTGCTGTCGCTTCAGGGTCGGTCGGCTCGATGGGCCGGCTCGGCTTCGGCTCCCGCGACACCCGCTCCTGGCGGGAGTCGTTCCCCGAAGCCGCCGGCCGCTGCGTGGAGATCCCCGACCTCGGCCGCAATCCCGATGGGACCCCGGTGCTTGCCTCGGTCAGCGGGATCGTGCGCGACCAGGCAGGGCGGCCGCTCCCCGGGGCGCACCTGCAGATCGTCGGGGCCAGCTTCGCCACGTTCAGCGACGGCCAGGGGCGATACCGGCTCGAGTTCGATCCGGCCCTGCTGCAGCGCTGCCGGGTCCAGCTGGTCCGGGTCGCTGCGGACGGCTACCGCACGCAGAACCTCAACCTTGCGATCGGACGCAACGCGCGCAGCGACGACGTGCTGATGCGGAGGCGCTAGCCAATGACCGACGACGCGATCCTCTGGCGTCCCGATCCGGCTCGGCGACGCGACTCAGCGATGGCGGCGTTCATGGCGCGACGGCGCGCCGATGGGGTGAACCTGCCCGGCGCCGAATCCGCGGACGCGTTCGCTGCCCTGCACGACTGGTCCATCACCAACCGCTCCGCGGTCTGGGACGCGATCTGGGCTGACTGCGGCGTGCGCGGATCGCGCGGGGGGGCCGCCGTGGTGGACGACGGCGCGATGCTCCCGCCGCCGCTCGGCGGCGCGCGCTGGTTCCCCGAGTCGCGCCTCAACTTCGCGGCGAACCTCCTCCGCCATGAGGGCAACATGCCCGCCATCATCGCGTGGGACGAGCGCGGTCCGGCGAGCGAACTCACGTTCGACCAGTTGCGTGCGGAGGTGGCGCGCGTCGCCCGCGGCCTCCGCGAGCTGGGCGTGGCGCCGGGCGACCGGGTCGCCGGCTGGCTCCCCAACATCCCCGAGGCGGTGGTGGCGATGCTCGCCGCGGCGTCGCTGGGAGCCACGTGGACCTCGTGCTCGCCCGACTTTGGCGTGGATGGTATCGTCGACCGGTTCGGCCAGACCGAGCCGGTGCTGCTGCTCTACGCCGACGGCTATCGCTACGGCGGCAAGGATCACGAATGCACCACCCGCGCCGCCGAGCTGCTCCAGCGACTCCCCTCGGTGCGCCACGCGGTGGTGATCCACCACCTCGGCGACGACGTGCCCGCGGCGGGCGACCAGGTGCTGTGCTGGAACGACCTGGGTGCGGGTTCCGCCGACGCACCACTCGCGTTCACCGAGCTCGGCTTCGACCACCCGCTGTACATCCTCTACTCGTCGGGCACCACCGGCCTCCCCAAGTGCCTGGTGCATGGTGCCGGTGGCACGCTGCTGCAGCACCTCAAGGAGCACCAGCTCCACGTCGACCTCAGGCCGGGCGAACGGATCTTCTACTTCACCACCTGTGGCTGGATGATGTGGAACTGGTTGGTCACGGCCCTCGCCACGGGTGCGACCATCGTGCTGTACGACGGTTCACCGATGCCGGCAGCGGAACCGGACATCCTCTGGCGCATGGCGGACGAAGCAGATGTGGCGGTGTTCGGAACCAGTGCGAAGTACATCGCGCTCGCGGAGAAGGAGGGAATGCGCCCGCGGGGGGGCCGGGAACTCGGCCGCCTCCGTGCCGTGCTGTCCACCGGGTCGCCGCTGGCACCGGAATCGTTCGACTGGCTGGCCACCGAGCTGCCGGGCGTCCAGGTGGCGAGCATCTCGGGGGGCACCGACATCGTCTCCTGCTTCGTGCTCGGCAATCCGCTCCAGCCGGTGCGGCGGGGCGAGATCCAGGGCCCCGGGCTGGGGATGGCGGTGGAGGTGCTCGCGGAGGATGGCACGCCGGCGGGGATCGGGGAGGCGGGCGAGCTCGCCTGCACGGCGCCGTTCCCCTCGATGCCCGTGGGGTTCTGGAATGACCCGGACGGAGAGCGCTACCGCGAGGCCTACTTCGGTCGCTGGCCGGGGGTGTGGTGCCATGGCGACTGGGCCACTCGCACGGCCGCGGGTGGCTTCGTGATCACCGGCCGCTCCGACGCGACGCTCAACCCGGGCGGGGTGCGGATCGGCACGGCGGAGATCTACCGCCAGGTCGAGGCGATCGACGAGGTGGTCGAGTCGCTGGTGATCGGCCAGCGGCGTGGCGACGATGTGCGCGTGGTGCTCTTCGTCCGGCTCCGCGACGGGGTGGCGCTCGACGAGTCGCTCCAGGACCGGATCCGCCGACGGATCCGGAGCGGCGCCTCGCCGCACCACGTCCCGAAGGTGATCGCCGCGGTCACCGACATCCCCCGCACTCGCAGCGGCAAGCTCTCCGAACTCGCGGTGCGCGACGTGGTCGAGGGCCGCGAGGTCAAGAATGTCGGCGCACTCGCCAATCCCGAGGCGCTCGAGCAGTTCCGCGACCGGTCGGAACTGCGGGGGTGACGGGGGACGGGGGACGGGGGACGAGGGCGGCGGTCGACATGGGGGATCGGGGCCCTCGCCGGAGCGACGCAGGCAACGATCTCCCCGTCCCCCGTCCCCCGTGCCCCGTCACCAGCTTCCGTATGCGGTTATGTTGTAAGGAGTTCGGCCCCTCGAGGAGGATCGCATGACGGACACCTCCACACGCACGTCGGCCCCGCCGGGGCTCACCACCACCAAGTCGCCGTTCATCGAGATGGCGCGCGAGGATGGCCGGCTCTACATCGACCAGCCGTACGACCTGTACACCGACGCCAACCACGACGTCTGGCGGCGGTTGTACGCCCGGATGGGCGACCGGTGGCAGCGCTACGCCAATCGCCGGTTCCTCGAGGGGCTCGAGACCCTGCAGCTCAACCCCGAGCGGGTGCCCCGGCTCGAGGACGTCAACCGCTTCATGGCCCCGCTGACCGGGTTCCGGGCCAAGGCGGTGAGCGGCTACGTCCCGGCATACGTCTTCTTCGACTGCCTGCGCAAGCGCGAGTTCCCGACGACCATCACCATCCGCGACGGCGAGGTGCTCGACTACCTCCCCGAGCCGGACATCTTCCACGACATCTCGGGCCACGTCCCGATGCACACCGACCCGGCGTTCGCCGACACGCTGGTGCGCTTCGGCGAGTGTGCCCGGACCGCCGCCGAACGGGCGCGCGACATGCCGGCTGCCGAGCGGATTCGGCGCCTCTCCAGCGTGATCAAGGCGATGGCGCGGTTCTTCTGGTTCACCATCGAGTTCGGGCTGATGAAGGGGAGCAAGCCGGGCGAGGTGAAGGCCTACGGCAGCGGCCTCCTCTCCTCGTACGGCGAGCTGGCGCACTGCATCGAGAGCGACGAGGTGCAGCGCTGGCCGTTCCAGCTCGAGTGGGTCGTGAACCAGTACTTCGAGATCGATCACTACCAGCCGCTGCTCTTCGTCGTCGACTCGTTCGACCACCTCTTCGACGAGGTGGGCCGGCTGGTCGAGTGGGTGAAGGCGGGGCGGCTCGACAACGTGTCGCCCGGGGAGCCCGAGATCGGCGAGGCCGACCTCGCCTCGTTCCTCGAGGCCGCCGGCCTGGGTTGAGGGAGGGAAGCACCATGTCGTCACCCGTCGCCAGTCACGCGTCGCCGGAGGTCCACGACGCCTTCCCGATCAACGGGACCGACTACATCGAGTTCTGGGTCGGCAACGCCAAGCAGTCGGCGATGTTCTATCGCGCCGCGTTCGGCTTCCGGCTGGCCGGCTACCGCGGTCCCGAGACCGGCGTCCGCGACCGCGCGTCGTACCTGCTGGTGCAGGACAAGCTCCGCTTCGTGCTCACCTCGCCGCTGGGCCCTGACGGCGAGATCGCCGACCATATCCGGCGCCACGGCGACGGGGTGAAGGACATGGCGTTCTGGGTGGACGACGCCCGCGCCGCCCACGCCGTGGCGCTCGAGCGGGGCGCCACGAGCGCACGCGACCCCGAGGTGCTTCGCGACGCGCACGGCGAGATCGTCGTCGCGGCGATCCGCACCTACGGCGACACGATCCACTCGATCGTCGAACGGAAGGACTACCGCGGGCTGTTCATGCCGGGGTTCGAGGCGATGGACTCGCCGTACCAGCCGTCCGGCACCGGGCTCAAGTACGTCGACCACTGCGTCGGCAACGTCGAGCTCGGCAGGATGAACGCCTGGGTCAAGTTCTACGAGGACGTCCTCGGCTTCACCAACATCCTCACCTTCGACGACAAGACCATCAGCACCGAGTACTCGGCGCTCATGTCCAAGGTGATGAGCAACGGCAACGGCCGGATCAAGTTCCCGATCAACGAGCCCGCCGAGGGGAAGAAGAAGTCGCAGATCGACGAGTACCTCGAGTTCTACCGCGGGCCTGGCGTGCAGCACATCGCCATCGCGACCGACGACATCATCGCCACCGTGCGCGAGCTCACCGCCCGGGGCGTGGAGTTCCTCACCGTCCCGAAGACCTACTACGAGATGGTCCCCGCCCGGGTCGGCACCATCGACGAGGACCTCGCGCCGCTCGCCGAGCTGGGGATCCTGGTCGACCGCGACGACGAGGGGTACCTGCTGCAGATCTTCACCAAGCCCGTCCAGGACCGGCCGACGCTGTTCTACGAGATCATCCAGCGCAAGGGCGCCCGCTCGTTCGGCGCCGGCAACTTCAAGGCGCTGTTCGAGGCGATCGAGCGCGAGCAGGCGCGGCGGGGCAACCTGTAACGCGACGCGCGAGGAGCGAGGCGCGAGGGGCGGTGCGCCCTTCGCCCTTCGCCCCTCGCCTGTCGCCCTCCATGGATTGACAGCATGCCGATCTACCATTCCCTGGGTTCCATCCCTCGCAAGCGCCACATCGCCTTTCGGCGGCCCGACGGCGGGCTGTACGCCGAGGAGCTGATGGGGCACGAGGGATTCGTGGGGACCTCGTCGCTGCTCTACCACATCCATCCGCCCACGACGGTCAAGTCGGTGCGCAAGGTGCGGGACATGAAGTGGGAGGCCGACGACGAGACCTCGCTGCGGCACCGCCACTTCCTCACCGCGCGGATCCGCGACGGCGGATCGCCGACGCTCGACCGCACCCCGCTGCTGTTCAACGCCGACATCGGGATGTCGTACGTGGCGCCCGACGAGCACGACGCACACTTCTGGCGCAACTCGCAGGCGGACGAGGTGGTGTACGTGGTGGAGGGGCAGGGCGCCCTGGAGTCGGTGTACGGCACCCTGCCGGTGCGCGAGGGTGACTACGTGGTGATCCACCGCAACATCACCCATCGCTGGCGGCTCGACCACGCCAAGGGGCCGGCCAAGCTGCTGGTGATGGAGAGCCGCGGCCACGTCCGCTGGCCCAGGCGCTACCGCAACGAGTTCGGCCAGCTGCTCGAGGGGGCGCCGTTCAGCGAGCGCGACATCCGCCGGCCGCAGGAGCTCGAGCCCCACGACGAGAAGGGCGACTTCCCGGTCTACGTCAAGCAGTACAACGCCGTCAACGAGCTGGTGCTCGACCACCACCCGTTCGACGTGGTGGGCTGGGACGGCTACTTCTATCCCTGGGCGTTCAACATCCACGACTTCGAGCCGATCGTGGGCCGGATCCACCAGCCGCCGCCGGTGCACCAGACCTTCCAGGGCGATGGCTTCGTGATCTGCTCGTTCTGCCCCCGGCCGTACGACTTCGACCCCGAGGCGGTGCCGGCGCCGTACAACCACAGCAACGTCGACTCCGACGAGGTGCTCTTCTACGCCTCGAGCGAGTTCATGTCGCGCAAGGGGATCGAGTACGGCAGCATCACCCACCACCCCGACGGGCTGCCGCACGGGCCGCACCCGGGGCGGGCGGAGGCCAGCATCGGGGCCAAGTACACCAACGAGCTGGCGGTGATGATGGACTCGTTCCGGCCGCTGCACGTGGCCAGGCCGGCGATGGCGATCGAGGATCCCGACTACCACGCCTCGTGGCTCGAGCAGCAGCACGCGCAGTTCAACCCGCCCACGACATGAAGCGCGACAGCGCGAGGGGCGAGGGGCGAAGGGCGGGGGGTGGGGCCAGCGGCGGCCACCCGCAGCGTTCCTCGCCCCTCGCCCCTCGCGCTGTCGCCACCGGGGTCAGGCCATGACCCAGCTCTTCTACGCGATCACCGAGGGTCTCCGGATCACGGCCCGGCCGCGGTTCGTGGCCGAGCAGTCCCGGCCGGGTGACCGGCACTTCGTGTTCGCCTACCGGATCCGGCTGGAGAACGTGGCGGAGCGTCCGGTCCAGCTGGTGTCGCGGTCCTGGCGGATCGTCGAGCATTCGGGCCGGGAGTCCGAGGTGGCCGGGCAGGGGGTGGTGGGGGAGCAGCCGACGATCGCGCCGGGCGGGGTGTACGAGTACCAGTCGTTCTGCATCCTCGAGTCGCCGCGGGGGGCGATGGAGGGGAGCTACCAGCTGGTGCGCCCCGACGGGACGGCGTTCGAGGCCCGGATTCCGCGCTTCCCGCTGGTGGCGGACGGGGCGCGCCGGGAGCCTTGAAGCGCGACAATGCGAGGGGCGAAGGGCGAGGGGCGATGGCGTCTACCCCTCGCCCCTCGCCCCTCGCGTTGTCGCCCCTTGCGTCGGCGGAGGCCCGCTTCTAGAATTGCCGTCCCTCGTGCGGCCGGGTGCGGCGCGGAGGGGTGCTGGAGCGGGTTTTCGAGGCCTTGACCAGCGCTGTGAGACACGCTACTATTAGGGGCTGGCGACTAAAGTGGTCGCCGACACTTAAGCTCTTTGACAAGTGAAGGTTGGGAGAAGTCGGCAAGTGCGGACCCTGTGAGGTCGTGCCGGTTCAGCGGCATGGCCGAGGGTTTTCAACTGAACGACCAATCCGGACAACTGTGAACCAGTGTGTTCGGTCTTTCGAGCTACTATCGAAATCTCCATTGGAGAGTTTGATCCTGGCTCAGGACGAACGCTGGCGGCGTGCTTAACACATGCAA
>CALGOK010000105.1 GCA_937961295.1 uncultured Gemmatimonadota bacterium | reverse complement strand
AGGCTTCCATCTCGCTTGTTCCGCGGTTGAAGGTCCCGCGGCACTGTTCTTCGAGCGACGGGAGTGTGCCGACAGCGCGTAGCCGCTGCCCGCGCGCGTGCGGCGCCACGGCGGCGACGAGCTCGCCGCATTCGAGCGGCACCGTGCCGATTCGCTCGCGGCAATCCGCGATGATTACCTGCGGCGGCTCGTCGATGGACCGGCGTTCGCATCGCCGGAGGGAGAGCTGCGCTTCACCTTCGATCCCAACCGCGTCTTCCCGCTCGGGTCCCACGGCGTGGTGCACCCCGCCGGCAACTTCTCGGGGCCGTGGGGCTCGTTGCAGGTGGAGGCAGGCGGCGCGCTGGTGTCACCGGACTATCGCAGCGTGCGCGTGGCTCTCCCCGCCGACGGCGTCTCGAAGTGGACGCTGACGGTGGCGGAGGGATGGCGGCGGGTGGACAGCGACGCAGGGGTTAGGCTGGTGCCAGTGGACTGAGGGTGGAGGATGGAGGATGGAGGGTGGAGGACGGAGGGTCGTAGGTGGAGTTGGCTCCGTCCTCCGTCCTCCGTCATTCCACCGTCTTCTGGAATCGCTGCACGGCCAGCATCACGAACAGCGCCGCGAATCCCGCCAGCAGCCCCACCTGCAGCCAGAGCGCATCGATGCCGACGCCCTTGAGCAGGATGCCGCGCAGCACCTCGAGGAAGTAGGTGAGCGGCAGCGCCAGTCCCAGCCACTGCGCCACCTCGGGCATCGCCTCGCGCGGGAACATGAATCCCGACAGCAGCAGGTTGGGCAGCAGGAACAGGAACCCCATCTGCATCGCCTGGGCCTGGGTGCGCACCAGCGTGGAGAGGAACAGCCCGATCGCCAGGTTGGCCCCGATGAACCCCAGCGCCGTGACGTAGAGCAGCGTGACCGAGCCGCGGATCGGGACGTGGAACACCAGCTGGCCGAGGAGCAGGATGACGGTCATCTGGACGTAGCCCACCAGCACGAACGGCAGCACCTTGCCGAGCATCAGCGACGTGCGCGAGATCGGGGTGACCACCAGCTGTTCCAGCGTGCCGCGCTCGCGCTCGCGCACCACGGCCATGCTCATCACGATGATCAGCGTCATCGACAGCAGCACGCCCACGATCCCCGGCACGATGTACGTGGCGCTCCGCAGCGTGGGATTGTAGAGCGGCCGCACCTGCACCGCGATCGGCACCTGGAAGCCGCCGCGCGCGGTGGCGATCTGCAGCGCCCGCTGCTGGCCGCCCAGCGCCGCGCCGCTCATCGCCGCCTGCGACGCCAGCGGATCCGCCGCATCGACGATCACCTGCACCTCGGCGGTCCGCCCGCGCTTGAGGTCGCGGGTGAAGTCGGGCGGGATGATGATCGCCGCGTTGATCCGCCCCGCGCCAATCAGCGCGCGCACCTCCTCGCGCGACGTGGCGTCGAGCCGGTGGGCGAAGTTGCCGGTGTTGAGCATCGTCTGCACCAGCGCCCGCGAGTCGGCGCTGCGTGCCTCGTCGAGCACCGCGGTGGGGAGCTGGCGCACCTCGGTCCGGATCGCAAAGCCGAACAGCAGCAGCTGGATCGCCGGGATCCCCACCATCATCGCCACCGTAGGGCGGTCGCGCCGCAGCTGGATGAACTCCTTCACCAGCATCGGCCACACGCTCGAGCCGCCGAGCCATGCGCGGAGCCGCCTCACGCGGCGACCCCCTCGTCCTTGCGCTGCAGGGCGATGAACACGTCCTCCACCGTCGCCTCGCCGAACTGCCGGCTGACTTCGGCCGGCGTGCCCACCCCGATCAGGTGGCCCCGCGACAGGAAGGCCAGGCGCTCGCAGCGCTCCGCCTCGTCCATGTAGTGCGTGGTGACCAGCACCGTCATCCCGCCCCGGGCCAGGTCCCCGATGATCTGCCAGAACTGCCGCCGCGCCGCGGGATCGACTCCCGCCGTCGGCTCGTCGAGGAACACCAGGTCGGGACGGTGCGCCGTGGCGCACGCCAGCGACACCTTCTGTTTCCAGCCGCCCGACAGCGTGCCCACCAGCTGGTGCGCGCGGGGTCCGAGCGCCAGCGCGTTGAACTGCTCCGCCTCGCGATCGGCGAGCGCCGCGCCGCGCAGCCCGTACAGCCCGGCGTAGAAGCGGTAGTTCTCGCGCACCGTCATGTCATCGTAGAGGCCGAACTTCTGCGACATGTAGCCGATCCGCCGGCGCACCGCCTCCGGGTCGCGCACCGCATCGATCCCTGCCACCGTCATCGCACCCGACGTCGGTGGCATCAGCCCGCAGAGCATCCGGATGGTGGTGGTCTTCCCGGAACCGTTCGGGCCGAGGAGCCCGAACACCTCGCCCGTGCGAACCTCGAGGTCGAGCGCATCGACCGCCACCAGGTCGCCGAACACCTTGCGCAGCGCCACCGTGCGGATGGCCGTCGCAGTCATGGCAGCGTGTCGCGCGTGAGCAGTCGCACCGTGACCGGCATCCCCGGCTTGAAGTGCCCGGCCGGATCGTCGATCGCCACCTTCACGCCGAAGAGGAGATCGGCGCGCTCCTCCTCGGTGAGCGCCATGCGGGTGATGTACTCCGCCCGGGGGTTGATGGCGACCACGCGGCCGGTGACGGTGTCCGCCATCGCCCCATCACGGCCGTCGCCAACCACACGCCCCCCCGCCCCGGGTGGGTAGATCTCCGCCTCGGTCCCCAACACCACGATCGGCAGGACGCGGGCCGGCACGAAAACACGCACCCACGGCTCCGCCATCACACCAAGCACCAGGGCCGGAACCCCTGGCATCAACAGGTCACCAGGATCGGCCACCCGCGACAGCACCACCCCGGCCACCGGTGCCACCAGGACGAACTCGTCGGTCGCCGCCTGCCTTCCCTCGAGCGCGGCGCGGGCCTGCGCAGCCTCCGCCCGAGCCGCCGCGATCCGCGCCGGGCGGCTCCCCTCCTCCAGCAGGGACACCCGCTCCCGCGCCATCGCCACCCGCTCGGCCGCCACCCGCGCCGCGGCATCCACTGCCTCGAACTCGCTTCGTGCCACCGCCCCCGCATCGAGCAACGCCGCCATCCGCTCGCGATCGCGCTGCAGTCGCGCCGCCTCCGCCTCCGCGGCGGAGCGCTCCGCCCGCGCCGCAGCCACTTCCTGCGGCCGCGACCCGGCCACCAGGTCGCGCAAGTTCGCCTCCGCCGCAGCGACACGCGCCACCGCCGCGTCGAGGTCGGCATCGAGCGTCGGCGCCGTGAGCACCACGAGCGTGTCACCAAGTGCCACCGCCTCACCCTCATCCACCAACACGCGCGTCACCCGCCCGGCAGCAAGCGGCGCCAGGTCAACCTCGCGCACCTCCACCGTGCCGTTGGCAATGACGCCGGATCCCGCTCCGCCGCCGCAAGCACCGACCGCTGCACCAAGCACGGCAACCAGCAGCGCCGCGCCCTTCGCCCTTCGCCCCTCGCACGTCGCGTTCATCATGGCGCCCCTCGCCCTTCGCCCCTCGCCTGTTGCACCTCCTCCAGGCCGGCAAGCGCAAACCGCACCGCGTGCTCGGCGAACGCCCGCACCGTCGCCGGGTCGCGCGTGGCACCCTCGCGGCCGAGGATCAGTTCGATCGCCGGACCGGCGATGCAGAACCAGTTGAGCTGGGAGAGGGTGGAGACGGCGGCAAGCTCGGGCTCCAGGCCGCGCCGAAACTGGCCGGCATCCTGGCCGCGCCGAATGAGGCCGCTGATCGCACCGAGCAGCCGCTGGGCGTGTTCACGGATGAGCGGCGCCGCGTGTCGCGCCTCGTGATCGGCCAACTCGCGCGCCAGGATCCGCGGCAGCCGCGGTTCCGCGAGGAAGATCTCGGCCTGCATCCGCACCAGCGCGGCGATCCCCTCGCGCGGGTCGATGGCCGACTCCGCCACCGGACCCAGCCTGCCGGGGAGCGCCTCCATCAACCGCTCCAGCACCGCCTGGTAGAGGGCGTCCTTGTCGGCGAAGTAGTAGTACAGGAGGCCGGGGGTGAGTCCCGCCTCCCGGCCGATCTCCTTGATGGTCGTCGCCTCGAGTCCTTGGCGGGCAAACAGCGTGGTCGCCGCGTCGAGGATCGCGGCGCGCGAGTCCTGGTCCGCATAAGTCATTGTCATGGCTGATGATTAATCGTTCAATCAAATCGGTGCAAGCCCGCTCCCTGCCAGGACCGGCTAGCGCCTCAGTCGATCCTCGTGGCCAGCAGGTGCTGGGACGACCGCAGCGGTTCGCCCGGGACCGGGTGGCGCTGGGTGTAGCGGCCGTCCGGGCCGAGGTCCCAGGCGTGCCGGTTGTCGGCGAGCATCTGCTCGAGCCAGTCGAGGAGGCGCGCGCGCTGGTCGGGATCGTCGATCGGCGCCGCCGCCTCGATGCGCTTGAGCAGGTTTCGCGGCATCCAGTCCGCAGACCCGATGTAGCACTCCGGGTCGCCGCCGTTGTGGAAGTAGCACACCCGCGAGTGCTCCAGGAATCGGCCCACGATCGAGATCACCCGGATCCGTGCCGAGGCCCCCGGCACCCCGGGGCGCAGGCAGCAGATGCCGCGCACGATCAGGTCGACCTCCACGCCGGCGCGCGAGGCCTCGTACAGCGCCTCGATCACCTCGGGGTCCACCAGCGAGTTCATCTTGGCAATGATCCGTGCCGCGCCACCCAGCCTGGCATGACCGGCTTCGCGCCGGATCTTCGCGATCAGCGCGTCCTTCATGTCGCGCGGTGCCACCAGCAGCCGATGGAACTCGGGTTCCTCGACCGTGGCGGTGAGCATGTCGAACAGGGCGCTCACGTCCTCGACCACCGCCGGGTCGGCGGTGAGCAGGCCCAGGTCGGTGTAGAGCCGTGCGGTGCGGGAGTTGTAGTTGCCGGTGCCGACGTGGGCGTAGCGCACCACCCGGCCGCCCTCCTCGCGATCCACCAGCATCAGCTTGGCGTGCGTCTTGAGCGCGCGCACGCCGTACGACGTGATCACCCCGGCATCATCGAAGCGCTTGGCCCAGGAGATGTTGTTCTCCTCGTCGAAGCGCGCCTGCAGCTCGATCATCGCCCGCACCTGCTTGCCGCGCTCCGCCGCGCGGAGCAGCAGTGCCGCCAGGCTTCGCCCGGTGCGGTAGAGGGTGACGCGGATCCGCCGGACCGCCGGATCGTCCACCGCCTCGGCCAGGAACCGCTCCACCGTCTGCTCGAAGTCGTGGTACGGATGGTGGAGCAGGATCGGCCCCTGGCGCAGCCGGTCGAAGATTCCGCCCTCGCGGCGCAGTGCCTGCGGCACCGAGGCGGGGAGCGGGGCGTCCTGGAGCTCGGGCAGCTCCAGCCCGGCGATCGCCCACAGCGCCGTCAGGTCCAGCGGGCCGAACACCGCGAGGAGGTCGTCTTCCACCAGCGGCAATCCCTCCCCATCGTCCGCCGCGTTGAGCTCGTGCAGCAGCCGGGACCGCAGGGCACGCGGCATCGACACGTGCACCTCCACCCGCACCACCTCGCCGAAGCGGCGCTCCTGCACCTCCTCCTCCATCAGCTGGAGGAGATCGTCGGAGGCGCCCGCGGATCCCCCGTCCGTCTCGAGACTCAGCGTCGAACCGCGGGTCACCCGGAACATGTGCCAACTCAGCACCTCCGCATCGGGGAACAGATCACCCAGGTGCGCCCCGACCAGGTGCTCGAGCGGCAGGAAGTGATGCCGTGTCGCGAGGGGAACCAATCGCGGCAGCTCGCTGGGCAGCGTCACCAGCGCGAGGTGCTCCTCCCCGGAGGGGTCCGCGAGCAGCACGAGCACCGTCAGGGCCAGGCTCCGCACCTGCGGGAACGGGTGCGCCTCGTCCACCTGGAACTGGGTAAGCAGCGGCGCCACCTCCTCGGTGAAGTGGCGCTCGAGGCGCTCCTGTTCCTCCATCGGGAGCGACGCGACTCGGTCGTGCAGCACGATGCCGTGCGACGCCAGCGCCGGCAGCAGTTCCGCGCGGAGGCATTCGCTCTGTGCGGTGATCATGTCGCGCACGGCGGCGCGGATCGCGTCGAGCTGTTCCTCCGGCGGCCGCTTGTCGGCGACGAACTCGCGGCGACCGGTGTGGATCTGGTGGCGGAGCCCCGCGACACGCACCTGGAAGAACTCGTCGAGGTTGCTCGCCACGATGGCGAGGAACTTGACCCGCTCGAGCAGCGGCGTGCGCGCGTCGAGCGCCTCGTGGAGCACCCGGCAGTTGAACGCCAGCCACGACAGCTCGCGGTTCAGGAACAGCACCGGGTCGCGCAGGTTGGGCGGCCCCGGGAGCGCCCCGTCCCGGTGGGGCGGGTGCCCCCGGCCACGGGGTCCGATCACCCGGCGTTCCGGCGCCGGAGCGGCCCGGGTCGGGCCATGGACTTCCGTCGTCATGCTGCTCCCTCGAAGGCGTAGGCACGCCGGCTGGTACCCCGAACCGGCCCGGCCGGGACCGCCCCGCACCGTGCGAATCGAGTCTGCTATCCCCGTTGCATCGTCCGGGTTCCCCCCTCGCGGGTCCGGGCAAACGCCCCGCGCGCGGGCGCGTAAGACCCCGCGCCTGGCCAAAGGATCCCGGGAACCCGGCGCTGAACCGAACTGGTGCAGCGGGGTGATACCGATTCGTCACAACTCGCTGGTGAAGGGGTAGGCGGCGCCGGCTCACCCGAGCCATGCGCCGGTGCCGGGTGTCACGGAACCACCGCGGACACCGCGGACAGCCACTGAGTCGTCGGGGACCCCCGGGCCCCCGCCGGCGCAAGATCACGAAGGCACGGCATGAGACCGTTCACGCGCTTGTTGGACCTGGTCACCCTGCGCTCGGAGAAGCCGATTCGGCGGCTGCTTGCGTACTACGTGCTGCTGGCCGCGGTGGTCTTCGCGCTGAGCCGCTTCGTTCCCGTGATCCAGTGGGTTGCCGAGGGCGTCGGCCTGGCCGCGGCGGACTCCGCGCAGCAGCTGTTGCAGGACGGCCTGGCCGGCACCGGCGGGGGCATCGGCGAGGCTCCGGCGGCGTCGAGCCTCGAGCTGCTGCTGGAGACCATCCAGGTGATGTTCTTCTCGCTGGCGTTGATGCTGCCGGTGAGCTGGGTGTTCATGTCGGCGCGCCGGGCGGCGTCGTTCGACCAGAGCATCGTCCAGACGCTGCTGATCCTCCCGCTCGTGGTCGCGGGCATCGTGGTCGTGGTGCAGACCAGCCTCGCCCTGGCCTTCTCGCTCGCCGGCATCGTGGCGGCGCTCCGCCTGCGTCCGCGCATCCGCGACGTGCGCGACACCGTCTACCTCTTCCTCGGCATCGGCGTCGGCCTGGCCGTCGGGGTGCACGCGGTGATCGTGGCCGCGGTGCTGACCGTGACCTTCAACGTGGTCGTGCTCCTGATCTGGCGCTACGACTTCGGGCGCAAGGTGCTGGAGCCCACCGCCAACGCGCAGTGGTCCGAGCCGCTCGGCGACATCGCGGGGCAGGACGAGGAGAACGCCGTCCCCGATCGCGACCTGATCCTGGCGCTCTCGCCGCAGCGCGCCGCGGTGCTCGCCAAGCGCTTCCGCCGCATCAGCAAGGTGCTCGGCACCTCCAAGCGGAAGCCGCGCTACAACGCCATCCTGACCGTCACGACCAAGACGATCAGCGAGGCCCAGGTCCGGATCGAGAAGGTGCTCGACACCATGACCCGGCGCTGGCGCCTCGACGAGGTCGCCAGCCACAATGGCAAGCCCGCCGAGCTCTACTACCTCGTGCGGATCCGCAAGAGCGTGAGCCGCGACCAGTTCCTCACCGCGCTGCGCGAGAGCGCCGGTCCGGCGATCGAGACCGCCGACGTGGAGATCGGCGACGCGCTCGCGCAGGAACAGGAGCAGGGGGAGGCCGCGTGAGACCGCGCGGTGCGCGGTGGCTCGCCTGGCTGCCGCTGATCGCCCTCGCCGGCTGCGCCGAGCTGCAGCGCCGCGACCCGGAGCTCGCCGAGATCCTGGCGCGACGGGAGGAGCGGATCGAGCGCGCGCTGGCGCTCCCCGACAGCGTGGTGACCGACGCACCGGTGCTGCGCTGGATCCTCCCCGACGCCCTCCGGGAGATCTCCGGCATGGTGCTCACCGCCGATGACCGGCTGTTCGTGCACGGCGACGAGCAGGCCATGGTCCACGAGATCGACTACCGGCGCGGCGTGATCCTCAAGCGCTTCTCCCTCGGCTCGCCGCCGGTGCGGGGCGACTTCGAGGCGATCGCCATCGTGCGCGACACGATGCTGATGCTCACCAGCGACGGGATGCTGTACCGCTTCACCGAGGGAGCCGACTCGGCGGCAGTGCCCTACTCCAGGATCGACACCGGGCTGGGCGGCCGCTGCGAGTTCGAGGGGATGACCTTCGACCCGGTGGCCGACGCGCTCATCCTCGCGTGCAAGAACGCCCTCGACGACGCGGGGGACGACGCCATGCTGCTGTACCGCTGGCCGATGTCCACCGCGACGCCGGCCCCCATGCTCCTCACGGTCCCGCTCGCCGCCGTCATCGGCACCCGCGAGTGGACCGCGTTCCAGCCGTCGGACATCACCTTCGACTCCCGAAGCGGCAACTACCTCATCGTGGCGTCTCGGCAGAAGGCCCTGGCCGCGATCACGCCCGCCGGCGCCGTCATGCTCAGCCGGTCGCTGCCGCCCGGCCACCCCCAGACGGAAGGGGTGGCGATCACCAGTGACAACCTCCTGCTGGTGAGCGACGAGGCCACGCTGGGACCGGCCGTCCTCACCGCCTATCGGTGGCACCCATGACCTCACGTGTCATTCCCGCGGGCGGCGCGATCGCCCTCATGCTGCTGGCGAGCCTCGGCTCGCCGGAACGCGCCGCTGCGCAGCTCGCGCACACCTCGACGCTCCGGACCGACAGCGTCACCCTCGCCGCCGGCGCGCACTACCGCGTCGGCCGCTTCCACCAGTGGCTCCTCGGCAGGAGCTACCGCGACCTGTGGACCACGCCGATCCGCGTCCCGGTGCTCGACCTCCGGCGCATCGGCGGCGGACTCGTCCCCGAGAAGCTCGGCGGCGGCAACTCGTCTCGCTCGCTGCACCTCGATGCGGCCAACGGCGCCGAGTACGTCTTCCGCACGGTGGACAAGGATCCCCGCAACCTGCCGGCCGACATGGACAAGGTGAAGCTCGTCAAGTACATCGCCCGCGACCTCACCTCCGCGAAGCACCCGGCCGCCAACCTGATCTTCGAGCCGTTCTTCGACGCGGTGGGCGTGCTGCACGACGACGGGCCGCGCCTCTACGTCATGCCCGACGACCCGATCCTCGGCGAGTACCGCGAGGAGATGGCCGGTCGGCTCGGCGTCCTCACGCTCTTCCCGAGCAAGAGCCCGGAGGCCGCGGCCAAGTTCGGCGCCGTGGCGATCGTCGACACCGACAGCCTGGTGCAGCGCCTGAACCGGTACGCCGACGAGCGCGTCGATCCGACCCTCTACCTCCGCGCGCGCCTGATCGACATGCTGACCGGCAACTGGGACCGCCACACCGGCAACTGGAAGTTTGCGCGCCTGGAGCACGACGGCGACTGGGTGCCGATCGCCCGCGACATGGACAACGCGTTCTCCTCGCTCGAGGGGGTCCTGCCGCGGATGGCCAGGGCGGTCACCCCCAAGGTGGTGTCGTTCGACAGCGGCTACCCGTCCATGCGGGCGCTGATGTTCAACAGCCTCCACCTCGACCGCCGCCTCCTCCGCGGCACCTCGCGCACCGGCTTCGACTCCGTCGCCGCGTGGGTCCAGGCCCGGATCACCGACGACGTCATCGCCACCGCGATGCGCCGGATGCCCGACGAGTACGCCGCCTCGCGCGCGGAGGTGGGTGCCAAGCTGCGCATCCGCCGGGACTCGCTCCGGGCCGTGGCCGAGCGGTTCTACCTGGCCCTCAACGACATGGTCGTGGACATCCACGCGACCGACGCCGATGAGCGCGCCACGATCACCCGCGCCGGCCCGGGACTGGTCGATGTCCGGATCACCGGCCCCGACGGCGCGGTCACCTTCGCGCGGCAGTTCGATTCGCTGGAGACCCGCGAGATCCGCGTCTACCTCCACGACGGCGACGACCACGCCGTGATCCGTGGCGACGTCCCCGCGAGCATCCGGGTCCGGGTGATCGGCGGCAACGGGACCAACGTCCTCGTCGACTCGTCGCGCGTGGCGGGCCTCGGCCAACAGGCCGGGCTCCACGACACCGGAGCGATGTCGGGCGTCAAGTACGAGGCCGACACGCTGCTCGATCGCCGGCCCCTGATCGGCATCGGGAGTCACCAGGAGCACCCCGGCCGCGACTACGGCGGCGGTGGCGGTCCGGTGGTCGGCCTCAGCACCAACCGCGACATGGGGTTCACGCCCGAGCTTGGCTGGGCCTGGAAGCGCTACGGATTCCGCAACCATCCCTACGCAAGCCGGGTGGCACTCGAAGGGCGGTACTCGTTCCGGAACGAGGCCGGCGCGGTCGCACTCTCCGTCGACAAGCGCCAGCCGATGTCGCGCGTGCACTTCACGGCGCTGGCCCGGATGTCCCAGCTCGAGGTCCTCAACTATCACGGCCTCGGCAACGCCACGCCGTCGACGCCGGGCATTCCGCTCGGCACGCGCTCCCCACGCGACGGCCGCTACGCCGTGCACCAGGATCAGTGGCTGCTGCATCCGGCCGTGGCGTACGCCCTCGGACCGAAGAGCGACCTGAGCTTCGGACCCGTGGTGCAGTACACCGTCAGCAACGGGCCGCCCGACGGCTTCCTCGAGCTCACCGATCCGTACGGCGCCGGGCGCTTCGGGCAGGTGGGGCTGCGCGCCTCGCTGGTGCACGACTCGCGCGATCGCTCGAGCCATCCGCGCCGCGGGGTGATTCTCGACGCGCGCACCGACTGGTTCCCCGCGGTGTGGGACGCCCGGGCTGCCTTCGGGTCGGTCGGCGCGGTCGCCGGCGGCTATGTCACGCTGCCGTTGCCGCTCGAGCCCTACGTCGGCCTGCGCGTCACCGGCCGCAAGGTGTTCGGCGACTTCCCGTTCCACGAGTCGGCCTTCATCGGCGGGCGGGGCGGGGTGCGGATCCTCGATCCCCATCGCTACGCGGGCGACGCCTCGCTCGCCGGCAAGCTCGAGCTGCGCGTGCCGGTGATGGAACTGAACGTCCTGCTTCCGTTCGAGGTCGGCCTCTTCGCCGCGCAGGAAGTCGGTCGCGTCTACGTCGACGGCAGCTCGCCCGGCGGATGGCACGACACCTTCGGCGCCGGCGTGTGGGCGGCCTATCGCAACCTGTCCTTCACCTTCCGGCTCATCGAACGGCACGAGGTGGGCGGCGTCGCCGGACCCGCGCTGCAGGTGAGCCACACCATGGAGTTGCCATGACCGGGTCGTTTCGCGCCGCCGCCGTGCTGGCGGCCTCCGTCCTCCCGGCCGCCTGCAAGCCGCCCGTTGATGTCACCCCGGCGCCGCCGGAGGCGCGCGCCGAGGAGATCGCCGGGACTGGCGCGTCGGTGATGATCGCGGTCGGTGACATCGCCTCGTGCAGTTCCCAGGGCGACGAGCGCACCGCGACGCTGGTCGACAGCCTGCTCCGCGCCGACAGCGCCGCCGGCGTCACCGACGTCGTGGCCACCCTCGGCGACAACGCGTATCCCGACGGATCGGCGAGCAACTTCGCCATCTGCTTCGCCGAGTCGTGGGGCGACTCGACCAAGCTGATCCTCGACCGGATCCGGCCCTCCGTCGGCAACCACGAGCACCGCTCGCTGCGCGCCGCGCCGTACTACCAGTACTTCGGCGACAAGGCCGGCGACCCCGACAAGGGCTACTACGCCTACGACATCGGCGAATGGCGTGCCATCGCACTGAACAGCGAGATCATCGTCAACCGCATCTTCTCGTCAGCGGAACGGCTCGCCCAGGAGCAGTGGCTGCGCAACGAACTGCAGTCCACCCAGAAGCACTGCATCGTGGCGTACTGGCACCACCCGCGGTTCAGCTCCGGCTACCACGGCAACGATTCCCGGATCACCAGGATCTGGGACATCCTGGTGGAGGGCAAGGCCACGCTGGCGCTGGTGGGGCACGACCACCACTACGAGCGCTTCCTGCCGGCGACCTCGGCGGGCGTCATCGACTCCGTCAACGGCCTGACGTCGTTCCTCGTCGGCACCGGCGGGGGCTCGCTGCGCGGCATGCGACGTCCGCTGCCGCACAGCGCGCGCCGGGTCGAGGGGCACTTCGGGGTGCTCAAGCTCTCGCTCGGCAAGGGCGAGTACCGCTCGATCTTCATCGACACGAGCGGCCGGCTGTGGGACCCCAGCGGCGGTCGTTGCCGTCGCGCGCCGCCGGCCACCTCCGACACGACGGAAGCGGCCGCGGGAGATTCCGCATGACCCGCGCGACGCACACCCATTCACGCTCTCTCATTGGCATTCGAGGTGCAGCATGCTGGCATCCCTGATTGGCGCGGTGACCCTGGCGCAGCTCGTGCCCACGGGCGCCCTGCCCAACACCCGGCCCGCAACCGCCGTGCACGCGGTGAGCGACGCCGAGATCCTCGGCGCAATCAACGCGCGTGACGCCAACCTGATCGAGGCCTGCACCATGGCCAGGGACAAGGCGAGCAGCACCGAGGTCCGGGCACTCGCGGCGCAGCTGCTCGAGTCGCATCAGGAGTCGCTCACCCGAGGCGGCGAGCTCGCCAAGGAGCTGCAGCTCTCCCGCGAGCTCCCGGCCGACTCGGCCATGGCGCGAACCCAGCTCGAATCGATGGACCAGCTCGCGTTGCTGAGCGGCGCGGCGTTCGACCGCACCTTCGTGGAGTACGTGCGCGACGCGCACGAGGCGGAGGTCGCCAAGGTGACCCGGGTCGCGGTTCCCTCGGCACGACACCCGACCATCAAGGCGTTCGTGGGCGGGCGGCTCTCGGCGCTTCGCGCCCACCTCGCGATGGCGACCACCTGGCTCGCCGAGCAAGGGGGGTGACCTCGACACGACGCGCAAGTCGTTGTTGCAACGGGAGTTACGGGGTGGGGTGTGCGGTCTCGGACGCCCCGGCCGTCACTCCCGACTGTGGCCCGGACCCCCGATCGGGGCGACCGGGTAGACGGGGCCCCCGCCCAGAACCCCAACCGGAGGCTGCATGCGCACCTTCCCGATCCGCGTGATCACCGCCGCCGTGGCCCTGGCCCTCGTGGCCACCACCACGGCCGCTGCCCAGACCAATCGGACCCACATCGGTCCGCGTCTCGGATACAACTTCGACGCCGAAGTCGTCACCATCGGCGGTCAGCTGTCGTTCCCGATCGGCCGAAACCTGGAGTTCTACCCGTCGGCCGACTTCCACCTGGTCGACGAGGGATCGCTGTTCGGCGTGAACGTCGACATCAAGTACCGGCTGCCGGGCACCAACGTCCGCTGGCTCTACATCGGCACCGGCCTCGGCATCCTGTCGCGCTCGGTGGATGACTTCGACAACACCGACACGGGGCTCAACGTCTTCGTCGGCGCGGAATCGCTGCGGGGACGCGTGCACCCGTTCATCGAGGGTCGCGTGCTCGTCGCCGATGGCTCGATGGCGCAGCTCGTCGGGGGGCTGAACTTCACGCTGTAGCCCCAGGGAGAACTGTCACCCCGAGCGAGCTACGCGAGCGAGGGGGCGGAGGCCCGCCGCTCTTCGCGGCGGCCCCGAGTGCAACGAGGGGGCGGAGCTTGCTCGGCAAGTCCCGCCCCCTCGGTCGCTACCCCCTCGCTACGCTCGGGGTTGCAGCTCCCTCGGGGTGACAGTCTTTCTCATCTCTCTTCTCTCTTCAAGGTGGCCCACACCGCAAAGTGATCGCTCGCCCAGAGCGCGCCGAACCGGCGGCGATCGATCCCGGCGTCGACCACCCGCCACCCCGGTCCCACCAGCACGTGGTCGATCATCCCCGAGGTGAACCCGTCGGGCCGGAAGCCGTTGAAGGTGTGGACATCGGATGCGTCCGGATGGACGGCGCGGAATGCATTGCCGAGCCCGGCGTCGACCGCCAGCTGGTACGCCGCATTGCCCTCGTTGGCGTTGAAGTCGCCGAGGACGAGCACGCGGGCCAGCGCGCCGTGCGTGGAGTCGCTCCGCATCCGAGCCAGTTCCTGCCGGGCAATCAATCGCACCACGTATCCCACTGACCGCTCGCGGCTGGGCTGCGACTCGTGATCGAGGTGGAGGTTGTAGACCCACACCGGCTCGCCCGTGGCGCGATCCTCGAGCAGCGCCCAGGTCACGATGCGGGTGATCCGGTTGCCCCAGCTCGTCGATCCCGGGACCTCTGGCGTCTCCGAGAGCCAGTCGGTGCCGTGCTGCCGGACGGTGAATCGCGCCGTGTCGACCAGGATCGCCGCGTGCTCGCCGGCTGACCTGCCGTCGTCGCGTCCCACGCCGAACGACTCGTAGCGCGGCAGCGCGGCGAGGAGCTCGTCCAGCTGGAACCGGAGCGCCTCCTGCACGCCGAGGAGGTGCGGGGCGTGGTCGCGAATAGTGGCCACCACGTGGGCGCGGCGATTGGGCCACGCGTGCTCGCCGTCCTGCGCCGTGCCGTAGCGGATGTTGAACGACATTGCGCGCACCGGCGCCTGGGCCGGTGCCGCGAACGGCAGGACCAGCAGGGCAATGAGCGACAGGCGAAAGGCGAAGGGCGAAGTGCGCTGCATGGCACCCGCCCCTCGCCCCTCGCCCCTCGCCATGTCGCGGCAGGTCACTGCCGCGCCGGCTGCCCGGCCGTCGGCATCGTCCGCCGGATGAAGTCGCGGACGTCGTCGTTCGACGCGGAGAGGTCGGGCTTGCGCAGGTACATCATGTGGCCCGACCGGTAGCCCTTGAACTCCATCCGGTCCTGGAAGCGGCCGGAGGGGTCGATGTTCCACATGGTGTACTTGGCATCGAAGTACGGCGTGCCGCCGTCGTAGTATCCCGACTGCACCATGACGTGCAGGTAGGGGTTCTGGCCCATCGCCTGTTGCAGCTGCGCGCCGGTCCGCTCGTTCTGGCGGTTCCACGGGTGCACCGGCCCGAACAGCCAGTACTCCAGGTCGGTGTCCCAGCCGATCACGTCGCGCAGGTAGTGGTTGATCGCCGGCGCGAAGGCATGGTTCCACGCCGTGAGCGCCGGGTCGAAGTCGGGCGACGTTCCCGCATCGGTGCGATCGAGCCCGCGGTAGCGCGAGTCGAGCCGTCCCACCGTGAGGCCCTGGTCGCGCAGCAGTTCCTTCCAGAAGAACGACGTCGGCACCGCCATGTTGTACTGCTTCACCGGACCCGCGTCGAGCCCGGCGTAGCGCGCATACGTTGTGGCGAGCCGGTCCCGCTCCTCGGCGGAGAGCGTGCCGCCGCGCGACAGCGCGGGGATCAGCGTGTTGATCGTCCATTGCTCCACCTCGGGAAGCAGTTGGTCGAGGTCGCGCTGCTGCAGCGCCGGCTCGAGCGCCTGGTGGTACCACGCCGTGGCGGTGAAATACGGCAGCGTCAGCGCGTCGCCCACCGGGCCCGAGCGCTCCACGCCCAGTCCCGTCGGCGAGACGAGAATCACGCCGTTGTAGAACATCCAGTGCGACGACTGCAGCCGTGCCACCAGCCCCGCCACCCGGGTGGTGCCGTACGACTCGCCGATCAGGTACTTGGGACTGGTCCACCGCTCGTGGCGGTTGACCCAGGCGGTGATCCAGCGGGAGAGGTACTGGATGTCCTCGTTGATTCCGAAGAACTGCTCGCGCTTGGCCTCGCCGATGATCCGCGAGAAGCCGGTGTTCACCGGATCGACGAACAGGATGTCGGCCACGTCGAGGATCGAGTGCGGGTTGTCCTGCACGCCGTAGGGCTGCACCGGGTAGCCCTCGTCGTCGATCCGCAGGATCTTCGGCCCGGTGTAGGCGATGTGCATCCACAGCGACGCCGAGCCCGGCCCGCCGTTGAACGAGATCACCAGCGGCCGGGTGGAGCGGTCGCTCACGCCGGTGCGCTGGTAGTAGGTGTAGAACATCGAGGCGACGGCCTTGTTGTTCTCGTCCCAGACTGGTTGGGTGCCCACGGTCACGTCATAGGTGACCGTCTGCCCCTTGATGGTCACCTGCTGGTTGCGGCGGGTGATGGTCGAGTCGGACACCACCTTCACCTCGTCCATGGGCGACGCCACGGGGCGGGCCGGTGGATTGCCCTGGGCGGCGACGGGCGAGGGGCCGAAGGCGGAGGGCGCGAGCACCACGAGGGTGGCGGCGAGGCGGAGGAGTCTCATGGTGATCCGGTCGGGTGGGCGGAAAAGGAAAACGGGAGTCCGCACGAACGTACGGACTCCCGTTCCGGGGCGCCACCCGCGGCGCGCGCGGGGCTACTTCTTGCGACCCCGCGCGGCGGCGACACCGGCGCCGACGACCGCGGCGGCCGCCGCGACACCCGCGGCAACCTTGGCCGGGGTCGACATCTTGCTGACCGCCTTCTTGGCCCTGCTCGCGGCCTTCTTCGCCCGCGACCGGGCCTTCTTGGCCGACTTCTTCACCGCCGTCGAGGCCTTCTTGGCGGCCTTGGCGCCGGCCTTCTTGGCCCGCTTGGTGGCCTTCTTGGCGGTGCTCTTGGCGGCCTGCCTGGTCGCCTTGGCGCCCTTCTTCACCGCCCGCTTCGCCGACTTCCTGGCGCGCTTCGCCGAGGCCTTCGCCGAACGTGCCGCTGCCTTGCCTGTAGCCATTGGAGCTCCCTGAAAGTGGATGGCCTACGAGATCGTAGATGCTGCAATTGTACGCAATCGGCGCGCCATCGGGGAAGGGGCAGGGGCGACAACGCGAAGGGCGAGGGGCGAGGCGCGGGGGGTGGTCAGGCGGCTTTCGCCCTTCGCCTCTCGCCCCCCGCGTTGTCGCGGCCGGTCAGCCCGCCATGCCCAGCTGCTGCCGCAGCCCCGGCCACGCCTCGGAGTTGTACGCCGCGATCGTGCGCAGGTAGTGCCGGCCCCGGTCGCCGTGCGCGCTGATCAGTGCGTCGGCCGCCTTCCGCACCGTCGCCTCGTCGGCCAGCGCGGCGTCCTCGTCGCCTTCGTCGTCGATCGACCCGTTGGTGTGCTTCACGCCGCATGCATCGAGAAAGGCGATCTGCAGTTCGGGCTCCAGCTCCACGTACAGCAGCTGCAGCAGGCGCAGCTCGTCGCCGAACGTCTCGAGGTTGCGGCGCACCACCTCCCGCGCCAGCTGCGCCGGCGGCCACTTCCGCAGCGTCTCCGGGCGGAACCCGCCGCCCTTCGACACGATCGCCTGGATGTAGGCCTGCCGCGCCGACTTGTCGGCGCCGAGCTCGTGCTCGATCAGGCGCTGCCGCGTCGCGGCGGGAAGGGAACGGTAGGGTGAAGCCTCAGCCATCGGTGGCACTCGGGGACGGGGGACGGGAAACAGGTGACACGGAACGCGGGACAAGGGTAGCACGACGAGCAGTGCACGCACACCCCGTCACCCGTCACCCGTAACGCGTCACCCTCCATGCTCCTTCGCCAGCTTCTTCGGCGCCGTCGCCCGCCACGCATCACCCAGGAACCCCTTCACCTCGCCCCAGTCGGGACCCTGGTCGAGCCAGATCCCGATCCAGCCGCTCTTCCCCACGTACGGCGGCGAGAAGAAGCGATCGGGATCGCCGGCCAAAATGATCGCCTGCTCCTGCGGCGTGGCTTTGATCCATACCGATGGCCGCTCGAGCCGGTGACTCTCGCTCGGCGCGGCATACATCGCGAAGATCTTGTTCCGCACCCGGAAGGTTGGCGCACCCCACGCCTCCACCTCATGGGCCTCGGGAAAGGCCAGGCAGAGCTTGCGGAGACGGGTGAGAGGCGAGGCGGGCATGTCGGAATGTATGCGGAGGCAGTTGTCACCCCGACCCCGAGCCTTGCCCCGAGCGAAGCGAGGGGTAAGCGAGGGTGAGGGGGCGGAGTTTGCTCGGCAAGTTCCGCCCCCTCGTTGCACTCGGGGCCGCCGCGAAGAGCGGCGGGCCTCCGCCCCCTCGGGCGCTGCGCGCCCTCGGGGTGACATCTCCCCGCCCCACGGGTGTAGCATTGCTTCATGGCCACCTACCTCGCCCTGGCCCTCCTCCTCGGTGCCGTCGTCTGGCTCGCCTGGACGTGGAACCGGCTGGTGGCGCTGCGCGCCGCGATCCGCGCCGCCTGGGCCAGCATCGATGCGCTGCTCAAGCGCCGCACCGACCTGGTCCCCAACCTCGTCGCCGTCGTCCGGGGCTACATGGACCACGAGGCCGACACGCTCCGGCAGGTGGTCCACGCTCGCACCAGCGCGATCGCCGCGAGCGAGACGCCGGGCGACGTGCACGCGCGCGAACGCGCCGAGGAGCTGCTCACCCGCAGTGTCCGCCAGCTGTTCGCGCTGGTGGAGAGCTATCCCGAGCTGCGCGCCGACGCGCGCATCCTCGCCTTCCAGCAGGAACTCGTCGAGACCGAGGACGACATCGCCATGGCCCGCCGCTACTACAACGCGGTGGTTCGCGACTACAACATCCTCCGCGAGACCTTCCCCACCCTGCTCGTGGCCACGCCGTTCGGCTTCCGCGAGGAGCGCTACTTCGAGCTCTCAAGCCCGGCGGAGGGAGCGGTCCCGCAGGCGGATCTGGGGGGCGAACCATGATGGCGGCGGCGCGACTGCTGACCCTCCTTGCGCTCCTCGCCCTTCGCCCCTCGCCCGTCGCGGCCCAAAGCGAAGATACCGGCTGGCTCATCACCTCGTTCACCGCCGATTACACCGTCCGCGCTGACCGCCAGATCGAGGTCACCGAACGGATCGCCGTCGACTTCGGTCCGCTCCAGAAGCACGGCATCTACCGCGACATCCCCATCAAGTACCGCAAGACCACCGCCGACGGCACCAACATCGCCGGCGGCACCGTCACCGTCGATCTCGAACTCCTCGGTGTCACCGACGACGCCGGCCAGCCGCTCCAGACCAAGGTCACCCGCGGCCGCGACGCGCGGATCCGCATCGGTTCACCGGACTTCACCGTCTCGGGACCGCAGGTGTATGTCATCCGCTACCGGCTCGAGCGCGGCGTGGGGTTCTTCGACGACCACGACGAACTCTATTGGCAGGTGACCGGCACCGAGTCACCAGTGCCGATCCTGGAGGCGAGTGCCACGGTGCGGATCCCGATCGCCGATGTCGACGACACGCTTCCGGCCTGGGGCGCGTGGTGCTACGCCGGCTGGGAAGAGTCGAACGACATGAGCCGCTGCACCGCGGCGATGACCCAGCCCGGCGAGTACCAGTTCAGCGTCGGCCGCCTCGACCCGGGCGAGGGACTCACGCTGGTCGCGTCGTTCCCCAAGGGAATCGTCCCCGCACCCACCGTGGCGGAGGAGACCGCCGAAGCCGTCGGATTCTTCTGGCCGATCGCGATCCCGCTGATCACCCTGCTGGGGATGTGGCGCGCGTGGTGGACCCGCGGCCGCGAGCCGCACGTGGGGAGCATCGTGCCGCGCTGGCGCGTCCCCGAGGGGATCCGGCCGGGTCCCGCCGGGACGCTGCTCGACCAGTCGGCCGACATGGACGACATCATCGCCACCGTCCTCGACCTCGCCGTGCAGGGACACCTCACCATCAAGGAGGTCGAGCCCGAGGGGCTTCTCGGCCGCCTCGACGAGGACTCCTTCCTCGGCCGCACGCTCAAGACCCTCGGCATCCGGAAGACCGACTGGGAGTTCGCGCGGACGGGAAAGGACGCCGGCGGGCTCGCGCGCTTCGAGCGCGAGGTGCTCGATGCCGTGTTCAACGGGCAGCAGGCGCGCCGCCTCTCCGACATGACCAATAGCTTCTACAAGGAGATCCCCGGCATCACCAAGGCGCTGTATGACGAGGTGGTGCTCAAGGGCCTGTTCGCCAAGAGCCCCGACGGCGTGCGCACGAAGTGGATCATCATCGGCGTGCTGGTGCTGTTCGCCGCGGTGCCGCTCGCGTTCGTCACCCAGCGCGTGCTGGTCGGCGTTGGTGTCGGAGTCGCGGGTGTGATCATGCTCGGCTTCGCGCGGGCGATGCCGGCGATGACCCGAGAGGGCTCGCGTCGCTACGCCGAACTCAAGGGACTGGAGGAGTACATCCGGCGGGCGGAGAAGCTCGAGCTGGAGATGCACCAGGCGCCGAAGAAGACCACCGAACTGTTCGAGACGTTCCTGCCCTATGCCGTGGCCCTCGACGTGAGCGACATCTGGGTCGACCAGTTCGCCAGCGTGCTCGCCTCGCAGCCGCCCACCTGGTACGTGGGGTCGCATCCCGGGCACTTCAGCGCCAGCGCGTTCAAGAGCTCGCTGTCGTCGTTCACCACCGCGGCCACCCGCACCATGGGCTCCTCGCCCGGATCGTCGAGCGGCAGCGGCGGTGGCGGCAGCGTGGGGGGAGGCGGTGGCGGAGGGGGTGTGGGGAGCTGGTAGCAGGCGCACCCCTTGGGGTGCGCGATGCCGGCGGGTCGCAGGCGCACCCCTTGGGGTGCGCGATGCCGGCATCGCGCGCCGCGAGCGGCGCGCCTGCCTGCCTCGCGTTGCGACTACTTGAGCGACGCCATCTCCACCACGAACCGGTACTTCACGTCACCCTTGAGCATCCGGTCCCATCCCTCGTTGATCTTCTGCATCGGGATCTTCTCGATCTGTGACGTGATGCCGTGCTTGCCGCAGAAGTCAAGCATCTCCTGCGTCTCGGGCAACCCGCCGATCAGCGACCCCACGATCGACTTCCGGCCAAACACCAGCGGCATCACGTTGGGTGAGGGGTGGTTCTCGGGCGGCACGCCCACCAGGCAGAGCACGCCGTCGCGACCGAGCGTGTCGAGGTAGGGATTGAGGTCGTGCGGCACCGACACCGTGTTCACGATGAAGTCCAGCGAACCGGCCGCCTGCTTCATCGAGCCGGCGTCGGTGGAGATCACCGTCCCACTGGCGCCGAGCGACTTCGCCTCGCCCGCCTTGTCGGCCGAGCGCGAGAACACCATGACCTCGGCGCCCATTGCGCTGGCGAGCTGCACGGCCATGTGGCCGAGCCCGCCCAGGCCCACCACGCCCACGCGGGTGTTGGGGCCCACCTCCCAGTGGCGGAGCGGCGAGTAGGTGGTGATCCCGGCGCAGAGGAGTGGTGCCGCACCCGCCGCGTCGAGGTTGCCGGGCACCTTCACCACGAAGTCGTGGTCGACCACGATCGCCGTGGAGTAACCGCCGTGGGTGTGGCCGCCGAGGTGCGGATCGGGCGAGCCGTAGGTCATCGTGAATCCGCCGGTGCAGTACTGCTCGAGTCCCTCCTTGCAGCTCGGGCAGGTGCGGCAGGAATCCACCAGGCATCCCACGCCCACCGTGTCGCCCACCTTGAACTTCTTGACGTCCTTGCCCACCGCGGTCACGGTCCCGACGATCTCGTGCCCGGGCACCATC
>CALGOK010000104.1 GCA_937961295.1 uncultured Gemmatimonadota bacterium | reverse complement strand
CGTTGGATTTTATGACGCCCGCGACGTGGTCCGCCGCTTTCTCGAGGAACGCTCGGCCGCATGGCCCGCGGACTGGAAGGAACGGGCCGATGCTGCCGACCTCGACCGCGATGAGGTGCTCACGCTCGCCTCCATCGTCGAGGCCGAGGCGTTCCTCGCGGAGGAGCTGGCGCGGATCGCCGCCGTCTACCGCAACCGCCTGCGACTGGGGATGCCGCTGCAGGCCGACCCGACCATCCAGTATGCGTTCCTGATCGATCGCGGCCAGCGCGAGCCGCGCCCGTTCAACCGGGACTACGCCTACCCGTCACCGTACGACACCTACCGTCACGCCGGGCTCCCGCCCACGCCGATCGGCAACCCCAGCGATGCGGCGATCGAGGCGGTGCTGTCGCCCGCCGACGTTCGCGACCTGTACTTCGTGGCCCGGGGCGATGGCAGCCACGTGTTCGCGAGGACGTATGCGGAGCATCTGCGGAATATCCGGCAAGTGAGGCGGTAGGGGTCGGCCGAGAGGCGGAAGGACCCGAAGGCGCGCCCCTCGGGGCGCGCGATGCCGGGATCGCGCGCCGTGAACGGCGCGCCCGCACGCGTCCTCGGTCATCGATACTTCGTGGCCGCGGTACTGACATCCTCTGCCGCCAAGATTCCGCTCACCACCGCGACGCCGGCGAACCCCACGGAGCGCAAGACAGCCACATCACCCGGCAGCACCCCACCGATCGCCACGCAGGGTCGGCTACCCGCCATCGCCAGCAACGGCCGGCTGGCGTCGAGGCCGAGTGCGGCGCCGGCATCGTCCTTGGTGGCGGTGACACGGAAGGGACCGATCCCCCAGTAGTCGGCAGCGGCGCCGCGTGTCGCCTCGGCGGCGGTGCCCACCGAGGCACCGATCACGAACCCTCGCGGGGCGATCCGGCGGGCCAGTTCGGGGGCGATGTCGTCGGCACCGAGATGCACCCCAGCCGCCCCGACAGAGAGGGCCACATCGAGCCGGTCGTTGACGAACACCGGCACCGGCAGCGCCGCGACGAGCCGGCGGGCGAGATCGAGGAGCTCCCGTGGCGAGGCCGCCTTGAGTCGCAGCTGCACGGCGGTCACGCCCCCCGCGACCGCGTGCCGGCAGGTGGTCACCGGGTCGCGACCGGCCAGCAGCCGGTCGTCGGTCACCAGGAGGAGGCGAAGGGTCTCGGCTAGATTCTGCGCCATGATCATCTCAATCAGCCGACGATCGCTCGCGGACGCCAGTCGGTGGGGATGACCGGCTCCGCGACCGTCTCGGCACGCGGCGCGCGGCGCTGGGCCGACGGCCACCCGTGGATCTACCGCAGCGACGTGGAGCGCTCCCCCGGGGAGGCGGGGATCGTCGCGGTGCACGATCATCGCGGCAAGTTCCTCGGCCAGGCGCTCTGCTCCCAGCAGTCGGAGATCCGGCTCCGGCTGCTGAGCCGCGACCCTGGAGCGATCGACCACGCGTGGTGGGTCGCACGGCTTCGCGACGCCGCCACGCGCCGCGAGGGGATCGACGCCAACGCGTGGCGCGCCGTCCATGCCGAAGGTGACGGACTCCCCGCCCTGGTGGTCGATCGCTACGATCGCTGGCTCGTGGTCCAGCTCCTGTCGGCCGCGCTCGAAGCCCACCGCGACACGCTCGTCGCCGCGCTCGGCGAGGTGTTCCGGCCCGACGGGATCCTGCTGCGACACGACGTCCCCGCACGGCGGCTCGAGGGGCTCGACCAGCAGGTCATGCTGGCAGACGGCAGCGTCCCCGAGACCGTCGAGGTGCACGAGGCAGGGGTGCGCTGGCTGGCCGCGCCGTGGACCGGCCAGAAGACCGGAGCCTTCCTCGACCAGCGCGAGCATCGCCGACTGGCCGGCGCACTGGTCCCATCCCGCGGGACGGCACTCGACTGCTTCTCCTACCACGGCTCGTTCGCGCTCCACCTCGCGGGGCGGGCGGACCAGGTGACGGCGCTCGACGTGAGTACCGAGGCGCTCGACCGCGGCCGCGAGCACGCGGAGATGAACGGGTTGGCCAACATCGAGTTCGTGGCGGGTGACGCGTTCGAGCAGCTGCCGGCCTGGCAACGCCAGGGGCGGCAGTTTGATCTGGTGGTGGTGGATCCGCCGGCCTTCGCCAAGGCCAAGGCGCACCTCCCGGCCGCGCTGCGCGGCTACCGCGAGATCAACCGCCGGGAGATGGCGCTGGTCGCGCCAGGCGGCCGCCTGCTCACCGCCAGCTGCTCGGCCCACGTGCGGCTCCCGGCGTTCCTCGAGACCGTCGCCACCGCCGCCGGCCGCAGCGGTCGCCGGTTCACGCTGGAGCAGGTGCTCGGCCAGCCCGTGGATCATCCCGAGGTCCTGGCGATCCCGGAGACCGGCTATCTCAAGGGATTGCTGCTGCGCGCGGATTGACGCGCCGCGCCCAGTTCACGACTTTCGAGGCATGCTCTCCGCCCAGCAGCTGCTGGCCTCCGGCCCCAGGCATCGACCGCTCCGGTCGCTGCGGCAGCAGTACGACCTGTACATCATGGACCGGATAGAGCACTACAAGAACTCCCTCTCCCGCGACGAGCTGCTCCGTCTCGCCGATGCCGCCCTGGTCGAGATCCGCGACGATGACCAGCAGTTCCTGCTGACCGAGGTGCTGGCCCAGACCGCGGTCGACGAGCTGATCAAGAAGCGGCTCGGCATCCGGTCGTTCGACGCCTGGCGCAAGCAGTACCCCAAGCTGCGGGCCACCCAGCGCAACCCGATCCACTGGAACCTCGACCCGTCGCACCTGGTCGCCGGACTGGCGCCGAGGATCGAGCCGGACGACCCGGTGCTCGTGGTCGGGGCGGGCGCGGAAGCCTGTGCCTACCTGCTGGCGGCTCACGACGCCGACGTGACCTTCCTCGATCGGGAGTTCGGCTCGATCGAGCGAGCCGAGCACCGGGTGGCCTCCGAGGCACTCTCGTGCACCTTCGACGCCTACTGCGTCCAGTTCGGCAGCTGGCTGCCGTGCCTCCCGGGTGGCTTCGCCCTGGTGGTCATCGATGCGGGGACCCTGGCACAGCTCACCCCCGGCGAGCGCCGGGTGCTGATCGGCGAACTGCAGGAGCTCACCGCGGTGGGGGGATTGCACGCGCTGGTCCCCGACGGGGCGACCGGAACCGGCCCCGAAGGATTCGCGGGACACTACGCTGCGTGGCAGCGGGAGCCCCTGCCTCCGGCCGGACGGCGACCCCGCGGTGCACCGCCGCGCGGCGCGCTCTTCGCCAGGCCTGCGGAGCACGCGGTCCGGCAGGGCGAGCGGCAGAGCGCGAGCTGACGCGAAAAGGGAGACGGGGAACGGGGGACTGGTGACGGGGAAAGCGCTTCCAGGTGGGAGCCACCCCCACGTTACCCGTCACCCGTCCCCCGTCCCCCGTCACCTGTCACCCCCTCCCGGCACAAACGACACGGGGCCGGCGAGTGATCGCCGGCCCCGTGCGTTGTGGCACCTGCGGGCTGCTTACGCCATCGCAGGAGCGGGTGCCGCGGCCTTCTTGGCCCGGCGACGAAGCCGCTTCTCGGCCGCCCTCTTGGAGCCCCTCTTGGCGGCCCGGTTCTTCCCGCGCTTAGGGCACTCCCGCTGCGCGGGGAT
>CALGOK010000103.1 GCA_937961295.1 uncultured Gemmatimonadota bacterium | reverse complement strand
CGCCGTCTCTCATCCGCGTTGCCGACCACGCGATCAGGTACGACGCGGCGCTCGGCACCTGCCCGATCACGTACGCCGCCCCGAACGAGACCAGCACCGTGGGCGTGCGGCGCGCGACGCTACCGAGAAACTCGGCGGTGGCAGGCTGCAGGCCGATGGTGCCGCGGTACGATCCCCAACGCACCGCCGTGGCGAGCACGGTGCGCGGCGCGGCGCGGATCGCCGCATCCACCGCGGCACGCTCCTCGGCGGTCGGTTCGCTGCTCACCTGCACCAGGTCGACGGTGTACCCCGCGCTGCGCAGCTCGGCAGCGAGGGTGTTGCCGAGGCTGCGCCGGTCGGACACCGACACGAGGGCGATGCGCCCGGGGCCGCTGCGAAGCTGGCGCACGGTGCCGAGCGAATCCTTGAGGAGCACCAGCGCCCGCTCGGTGATCTCGCGCGCGGTGGCGAGGAACGCGGGGTTGGCCACCAGCTGGTCGACCTGCTCGAGCGGGACGAGTCGCTCCGAGAAGAGCCCGAGCCGGAGCTTGAGCTCGAGGACGCGACGCACGGATTGGTCGAGGCGCGCCATCGAGATGCGCCCGCTCGCCACCGCCCCCACCATCGCGTCGATCGCCGCGGGAATGTTGCTCGGCATCAGCAGCAGGTCGCTGCCGGCCTCGAAGGCGCGGATGGTGGCTTCCTCGGGGCCGATCTCCTTGGCGATCGCCCCCATGTCGAGGGCATCGGTGGTGACCAGCCCGCGGAAGCCGAGCGAGTCGCGCAGGATCCCGGTGAGGATCGCGGGCGAGAGGGTACCGGCACGCCGCTGTCCTGCGTCGAGCGCGGGGAGCGCGATGTGCGCCGACATCACGGCGTCGACGCCGGCGCCGATCGCCGCGCGGAACGGCACCAGCTCCAGCGAATCGAACCGCGGCCACGGTGCGGTGATCGTGGGCAGCGCCAGGTGCGAGTCGGTCTCGGTGTCGCCGTGTCCCGGGAAGTGCTTGGCGGTGGAGAGGATGCCGCCCTCGCGCAGGCCACGGACCGTGGCCTCGACATAGCGCGCCACGTCATGCGGGTCGCCGCCGAACGAGCGGGTGTTGATGATCGGGTTGCCGGGATTGCTGTTGACGTCGGCCACCGGCGCGAAGGCCAGGTGCACGCCCACCGCGCGGCCTTCCACGCCGGTGACGCGCCCCATGGCGCGGGCGTAGTCGGGGTTGCCGGTGGCGGCGATCCCCATCTGGGTGGGGAACGGGGTGCCGGCGGCCATCCGCAGCGTGGTGCCGGCCTCGAAGTCGGCCGAGACTAGCAGCGGCAGCGGGGCGCGGCGCTGCAGCGCGTTGACCTTCTGCGCGATGTGGCGCGGCGTGCCGGTAGACATGATGATCCCGCCCACCTCGAGCGAGTCGACCCACCTGTACGCCCGGCGCATGGTCGGATCGTCATCGGGGACGGAATCGCCCAGCAGCCACGGCATCACCAGCTGGCCGACCTTCTGGCGGACGGTGAGCGTGCGGAGCAGCGCCGCCACGGTGTCGGCCGGCACCGCCTCGACGCGGTCGGGGTCGACCGGGACTGGCGCCGGGGGGCGCGGCTGGGGAGCTTCCGGGGCGGGCGCCATCGCCGCGCTGCACGAGAGCAGCGCCGCGAGCGGCACGGCGGCGAACATCGACAGGAGGGACTTGGGGTGGCTCACGGGCGATCCGGAATGCTGAGGCTCAGGAACTCGGTGCTGCTCGCCGGCGTGGCGCTCGGCGTCGCGATCATGGTGGCGTGCGCGAACCAGGCGGTGTCGAGTGCGCGGGGGGGTGCGGTCCGTCCCGGCATCGACGTGCTGCTCACCGATTCGGTGTCACTGGTCAGTGGTCGCCGGGTCGGTTTCGTGACCAATGCTGCTGCCGTGGACGCCGAGGGTGCCTCGGCGATCACACGGATGCGGGCGGCACCGCTCCGGCTGGTGGCGCTCTTCGGTCCGGAGCACGGCCTGTCGGCCACGGCCGCACCGGGCGAGAAGGTCGCCTCCGGCGTGGACACCGCCGCCAACATCCCAATCTACTCCCTCTATGGCGCCACTCGCCGCCCGACCCCGGAGATGCTCGAGGGGATCGACGTGCTGGTGGTCGACCTCCCCGACGTCGGCGCCCGCTACTACACCTACATCGGCACGACCATCGAGGTGATGCGCGCGGCCGCCGCCGCCGGCATCCCGGTGATCGTCGCCGACCGGCCGAACCCGATCGGCGGCGCGATGCAGGGGAACATCCTCGATCCGGCGCATGCCTCGTTCGTGGGCTCGCTGGCGGTTCCGATGCGCCACGGGCTCACGCTCGGCGAGCAGGCGCTGCTGGCGAAGGCCGACCTGGGAATCGACGTCGACCTCACCGTGGTCCCCGCCGCGGGATGGCGTCGGGGCGACTTCTTCGAGTCGACCGGGCTGCCGTTCCGGGCACCGAGCCCCAATCTCAAGGACGTGGACGCACTGTTCCACTATCCCGGCACCTGCCTCTTCGAGGGGACGGCGCTGTCGGTGGGGCGGGGGAGCGACTTTCCCTTCCACCAGGTGGGCGCGCCGTGGCTCGACACCACCGCGGTGCTCGCGCGGGTGCGCGCGGCAAATCTTCCCGGCATCGCGTTCGAGGGGACGACCCTCACACCGCGCAATCCCGGCGACGCCAAGTTCGCCGACACGCCGCTCAAGGGAATCCGGCTGTTGATCACCGATCGCGCGCGCTATGACGCCCCGGCGGTGGCGGTGCACCTGCTGGCGGCGATCCGGGCCGTGCATCCCGATGAGATCCGGATCGGCGGGTCGTTCGACCGGTTGGCGGGCGGGCCGACGCTGCGCGAGGCGCTGCTGGCGGACGTGGCACCCGAGGAGATCGTGCGATCCTGGCAGCCCGGCCTGCGGGCGCACGCGGAGCGTGTCGCCGGGTTGCGTCTCTATCGCTGAGCGCGAGCGAAATGCCGACGCCTGGGTGGCGGTCTACTCCGTCGGACCGCCGAGCAGCCCGCCCACGCTTGCCTTGCGAATTTCATTCGAGGTCGTCGACGCCACCACGAACAGCTCGCGACCATCACGAGTGAAGTGCTGCGGCACTTCGTTGCGCCGCGGCGTGTTCGTCAGGCGCCGCGAGGAGCCTGTGGCGACCTCGATGAGCAGGATGTCGAACGCGTCCCGGTTGGCCGCGAAGTCCAGGTCCATCGCGGCGAGTGTCGCGCCGTCGGGTGACCAGATGCTGAAGGGCTGGAAGATCGCCTCGGCGCGATCGGAGAGTCGTCGCGGCGCGCCTCCGGCGGCTGGCAACAGGTCGATGTACGACCACCCCCCCTCGAACGAACTGTAGGCCAGCCGCCTGCCGTCGGGCGAGAGGTGACTGTTGTCCACCTGCGACGTGGCACCCAACCCCTGGGGCGCACCCCCGCCTGCGGAGATCCGGTACAGCTCCCGGCCACCGCCCGGCCGGTCACCGATGAAGTAGATCTGGGTGCCGTCGGGCGACCAGTCGAGCCATTCGGGCCGGAAGTTGCCGCTGGTGAGCCTGGTCGCCTCGCCTCCGGTACTCGCCATCACCCAGAGGTCTGCCCCCGCCACGTCCCGGTCCGAGGCGAACGCGATCCGCGCCCCATCGGGCGACCATGCCATCCAGGACTCGGCGGATGGCCCCGTGGTGAGCCGGCGTGGCTCGCTGCCATCAGCACCGGCGACCCAGAGGTCCATCGTCCCGGCGCGATCGGAGAGGAACAGCACCTGGGTCCCATCCGGGGAGTAGGTGGCGAAGACGGAGCCGGCCTGGCTCGGTGCGAAGGGCGCGGGCTCCCCACCGGACGCACTGACGGTCCAGAGGTCTGGCCTCCCGCTGCGGGCGGACTGGAATACGATCGAGCTCTCATCGGGGGAGAGGTCGAGGTTTTCGATGCTGAAACCCGGCCACGCCACGAGGGTCTGCGCCTCGCCGCCCTCCACCGGGAAGCGCAGCAGCTCGGTGTCATCGAGTTGCCGCAGGAAGTACAGGGCGGTTCCGTCGGCGTTCCACTCCGGCCGTCCCTCGATCGCGGCATCGCTGGTGATCCGGGCGGGGGCGCCCCCGGCCGCCGGGACGACCCAGATGTCGTGCTGCCCGCCGCGATTGGACAGGAACGCGAGGTGACGGCCGTCCGGCGACCACTGGGGGCTGAAGTCGTCGTTGACGTCGGTGGTCAGTTGCCGCAACTCCCCCGAGGTCACGTCGGCGATCCAGAGGTCGCGGGTGCCGGTGCGTCGCGACTCGTATACCAGGTACCTGCCGTCGGGAGACCACATCGCATCGGTCTCGGGATCCTCGAACCCGTCATGGGTGAGTTGGCGCGGCTCACCGCCGGGGTGGTCCATCAGCCAGATGGTGCGGTCGCCATCGCCGCGGTGGACCTCGAACGCCAGCATCGTTCCGTCCGGGGAGGGATACGCGTTCTGGGCGCCCGGCAGGTTGGGGGTGAGCTGGCGAACCGGAGAGCCATCGAACGGGGCGAGCATGGTGCGCTCGCCGCCGGCGCCTTGCCGCAACACCACCACTGCACTGCCGTCAGCCAACCATCCCACGGGCTGGTCGCGGTCCACGCCGGCGGTGAGCTGGCGCGGCTCGCCGCCGTCGGCCGACACCACCATCACGTCGTAGCCCGGCGACTCCGCCTCGTAGGCGATCCAGCGGCCGTCGGGGGACCACTTCGGGTCCGAGTCCCACACCCCGCTGGTGAGCTGTCTTGCATCGCTCCCGTCGAGTGACGAGACGAAGATGGCGCTCTTGCCGTCCACCGTTCGGGCCCAGGCGAGGCGCTGGCCGTCGGGCGAGATCGCCGCGACGCCGTAGGGGATGCCGAGCGAGTCGCTGACGACCACGATGGCCTCCGGCGGGGCGTCGCTGGAGCTCGAGGCGCAGGCGGCCAGGGTCAGCACGAAGCTCGCGAGTCCGATCGGGTGTCGCATGCGGCGCATCCTCGTCACGGTGATGGTGAACCGACGACCGTCGCGCGGATCCCGCTGGTGATGCGGGGAACCACGCCGTCGATCGCGTCGAACAGGTCGCCGCTCAGGTCGATGTCGAAGCTCTCGCTCCAGATCTGGGCGATGGTGCGCGGGTCGGTGAGCTGGAGCGTGATGCGCAGGCGCTCGCCGGCCCGGAACACGTTGCCCTCGAGGATCGCGCCGACGTTCAGCTCGCGTGCCACCTCCGCAGCCGGCTTGGGCGCCGCGCGAGAGGGATCGACGGCCGATCCAGGCGCGACGGTGAGGCCCTGAACCTGCCCGAGTGCGACGATCAGCTGGTTGTGCATGACCGCGACCAGCGCGCTGTCGGTGCCCGAGGCGTCGCGGATCGGCATCACGGCCATCCGATCGGGACCGGGTGTGCCGTCCGCACCGAGCACCTGCCACACGCCAACGCCCGCCAGCGCCGCAACAGCGAGCCCAGCGGCCGCAAGCAGGCCCCGGCGAGACGGGCGCGCAGCGCGGGCCGCCGCGGCCGGGATCGGGCGCGTGTCGGTCGGCGTCAGCCCGCCGCTCGGCGTCGCGGCCGCTTCGAGTGCGGGCAGCATCGCCTCGGCCGATTGCCAGCGCTGCTCCTTCTCCTTGGCGAGACAGCGCATGACCAGCTGGCCGAGCGCCGGCGCGACCTCGGCCCGCGTGGTGGTGACATCGGCCGGCGTGTCGAGGACGTGGGCGGAGAGGACCGCCTGGGCCGTGGGTCGCTGGAACGGCGGGGCGCCGGTGAGCATCTCGTACGCCAGCGCGCCGACCGAATAGATGTCGGAGCGATGGTCGATGTCGACCTCGCCCATCGCCTGCTCGGGCGACATGTAGGCCGGCGTGCCGAGGGCGAGGCCCACCGTGGTGAGCTTGTCGGCGCCGGCTGCACTCAGCGCCTTGGCCACGCCGAAGTCGGTGACCAGGGCGTGGCGACCCGAGAGCATCACGTTCTCGGGCTTGATGTCGCGGTGGACGATGCCGCGTTCGTGCGAGTAGGCGAGGGCGTCGGTGACCTCGCGCAGGATGCGGATGCTTTCCGCGATGCCGAGGCGGCCGTCGCGCGCCAGGCGCTGGCGGAGCGATTCGCCCTCGACGAACGGCATGACGTAGAAGAGGAACCCGCCAAGCTCGCCGGAATCGTGGAGCGGCAGGATGTGGGGGTGGGAGAGCTGGGCGACGATCTGGATCTCGCGCGGGAACCGGTCGCGGCCCATCGCGCTGGCGAGTTCCGGCCGCAGCACCTTGAGCGCCACCTTGCGGCGGTGCTTGAGGTCCTCGGCCAGGTACACCGTGGCCATGCCGCCCTGGCCGAGCTCCCGCTCGACGACATACGACTCGGCGAAGGCCGCGCGGACCGCCTCGATATCGGACATCTGACGTAGGGTACCGCGCCGAGGGGGGAACCGCCAAGTCCGGCTGCCGTCCCCGCGCTGCGCTCGGGGTGACAACCCCCGGTCCTAGTCGCCCCGCCAGTCGTTGCTCCCCCTTGGAACGGCCGTTAAGTTTTCGGCCTCGCCGCCGCCCCCCTTCGTGGGCGGCGGCTCCGTGTGGACCCGTGGGGTTCGGAGGCGCGTGACCAAGCTGGTGCCGGCGGCGGTGGAGCGGGGGTACCTGCGCTCGACGGCTCCCCTGGTGGGGTGGCTGGTGCGGGCGGGGGTGACTCCCAACACCCTGACCACCATCGGGGCGCTGGTGATCCTCGCCTCCTCGGTGGCCTACGGCATCGGCTGGATCGCCGTGGGGGGCTGGCTGATCCTCGTCTCCGGGGTGGTGGACACCCTCGACGGGCAGGTGGCCCGGCAGGCGGCGCGGACCTCGAAGTTCGGGGCGTTCTACGACTCGACCCTCGACCGCGTGGGGGACGGCGCCTCGTTCATCGGGATCGCCGCGTACCTGATGCACGAGCCGGGGATCCGCTGGCGCGAGGCGGCGGTGATCCTCTGCATGGTGGGCGTGCTGGCGGCGCTGCTGGTGTCGTACATGCGCGCGCGGGCCGAGGGACTGGGACTGGAGTGCAAGGTGGGGGTGGCGCAGCGGGCGGAGCGGATCCTGCTGCTGGGGCTGCCCACCGCGTTGGTGGGTGCAGGACCCGAAGGGCTCGTGCTCACGGCGATCGTCGCCGCGCTCACGGTGCTGTCGGTCATCACCGTCGGGCAGCGGTTCGTGCACGTGCACCGGATCACCGCCACGCCCGGCGCATCGACTCTCGGAAAGGACTGACGCAGTGACGGATACGACGGCGCGCACGATCCAGCCGGCCGATGGCAAGCTCGGGGTGCTCTGCGTGGGGCTCGGGGCGGTCTCCTCCACCTTCATCGCGGGCGTGGAGCTGGCGCGGCGGGGGCTGGCGCAGCCGACCGGCGCGCTCAGCCAGCTGGCCACCATCCGCCTCGGCAAGCGGACCGACGGGCGCTCGCCGCTGATCAAGGACTTCGTGCCGCTCTATCCGCTCGAGGACCTCGAGTTCGGCGCGTGGGACCCGGTGCCGGACGACGCCTACCGCTCGTGCCTGCATTGCGGCGTGTTCGACAAGCACGAGCACGTGGAGCCGATCCGCGCGTTCCTCGAGGGCATCACCCCGATGCCGGCCGTGTTCGACCAGCAGTACGTCAAGCGGCTCGAGGGGAAGAACGTCAAGACCGGCACGAACAAGCGCGACCTCGCCGAGCAGCTGCGGCAGGACATCCGCGACTTCAAGGCGAGGCACAAGGTGGAGCGGTGCGTGATGGTGTGGTGCGCCTCGACCGAGGTGTTCATCGCGCCGACCTCGGTGCACCAGACGATCGCGGCGTTCGAGGCCGGCATGGAGGCCAACGACCCGGCGATCGCGCCGTCGCAGCTCTACGCCTGGGCGTCGATCATGGAAGGGGTGCCGTTCGCCAACGGCGCGCCGAACCTCACCTGCGACTTCCCGGCGATGATCGAGCTGGCCAAGCGCGAGGGCGTGGCGATCGGCGGCAAGGACTTCAAGACCGGCCAGACGATGCTCAAGACCGTGCTGGCGCCGATGTTCAAGGCGCGCATGCTCGGCGTGGCCGGCTGGTACAGCACCAACATCCTCGGCAACCGCGACGGCGAGGTGCTCGACGACCCCGAGTCGTTCAAGACCAAGGAGGAGTCGAAGCTCGGCGTGCTCGAGCACATCCTCCAGCCGGCGATGTATCCCGAGCTGTACGGCAACATCTACCACAAGGTGCGGATCAACTACTACCCCCCGCGCGGCGACAACAAGGAGGGGTGGGACAACATCGACATCTTCGGGTGGTGCGGCTACCCGATGCAGATCAAGGTCGACTTCCTCTGCCGCGACTCGATCCTCGCCGCGCCGCTGGTGCTCGACCTGGCGCTGTTCTTCGACCTGGCGCAGCGCGCCGGGATGTCCGGGGTGCAGGAGTGGCTGTCGTTCTACTTCAAGAGCCCGCAGACCGCGCCCGGGCTCTACCCCGAGCACGACCTGTTCATCCAGCAGACCAAGCTCAAGAACACGCTGCGCTGGATGATGGGCGAGGAGATGATCACCCACCTGGGGCAGGAGTACTACCAGGAGAG
Organism: uncultured Gemmatimonadota bacterium; assembly: GCA_937961295.1. Classification (GTDB taxonomy): domain Bacteria; phylum Gemmatimonadota; class Gemmatimonadetes; order Gemmatimonadales; family GWC2-71-9; genus Palsa-1233. The sequence goes on along the minus strand of CALGOK010000103.1, from coordinate 3,706 downwards.
CTGAGGCGCCCATGAAGTACTTCCATCGCACCTCCGTCTCGCCCGATGCGGCGATGGCCCGCGCCGCCGAGGTGTTCGGCGCGCGGCTGGCGCCGGTGACCGAGGGGCCCCGCCGCCGCAGCTGGAGCGGCGGGCTGGGGTCGGTCGCGGTCACCGCGGCGCCCGAAGGCGGCCACTACACGCTGGTCACGGTGCGCACCGACCAGCCCGGGGAGAGCGAGCTCGACAAGCTCGCCAAGCGCTACCTCGGCGAGGTGCACGTGATGGCCGAGCCGGAGCACGAGTTGCGGGGCGCGTACTAGGAGCGGAGACTCGCGACTCGTGATTGGAGATTCGAGGCCTCGGGTGTCTCGAATCTCGAATCTCCAGTCGCGAATCTCGCACCGACCATCTTCACCTTCACCTGATCCGGCTTCCGTGTCTCCTCCCACTGACGAACTGCTCGCGCTCTATCGCTGGATGCGCCTCACCCGCACCCTCGAGGAGCGGCTCGTCGCGCTCTATCGCCAGACCAAGGTGGTGGGCGGCCTGTTCCGCTCGCTGGGCCAGGAGGCGTGTGCGGTGGGGAGCGCGTATGCGCTGGAGCGCACCGACGTCCTCTCGCCGCTGATCCGCAACCTCGGTTCGATGCTGGTCAAGGGCGCCACGCCGCTCGAGGTACTCCGCCAGTACATGGCCAAGGGCGACTCGCCGACCCGCGGTCGCGAGCTCAACATCCACTTCGGCGACGTGACCGACCGCCACTTCGTGGGGCAGATCTCGCACCTCGGCGACCTGGTCCCCGTGATGGCGGGGATCACGCTGACGTTCCGGATCCGGCGCGAGCCGCGCGTGGGGCTGGTGTACGTCGGCGACGGGGCGACCAGCACCGGGGCGTTCCACGAGGGGATCAACTTCGCCGCCGTGCAGCGCTGCCCGCTGGTGGTGATCGTGGAGAACAACGGCTACGCGTACTCCACCCCCACCCGGATGCAGTGCGCCGCCGAGCGGCTCGCCGACAAGGCGGCGGGGTACGGCATCCCGGGGGTGCGCGCCGACGGCAACGACGTGCTCGAGGTGCTGCGCGTGACCCGCGAGGCGGTGGCGCGCGCCCGCGCGGGCGAGGGCCCCACGCTGCTCGAGATGATGACCTACCGGCGGAAGGGTCACGCGGAGCACGACAACCAGAGCTACGTCCCCGAGGGCGAGATCGAGCAGTGGGCCGCCACCAATGACCCGATCGACCGCTATGCGGCGCGGCTCACCACAGAGTTCGGGGTTTCCGCGGAGACGCTCGCCGCGATCGACGCCGAGGTGGCGGCGCAAGTCGACGCGGCGACCGACGAGGCCGAGGCCTCGCCGGCGTGCGACGGACCGGACGCGCTGGTGGGGGTGTATGCGGAGCCGCCGGCGATGCCGGTGCTCTGGTACCGGGGCGACGCGGCGCGCGCGGTCGAGGCGCACGAGCGTCCGGCCTCGTGGGGGACCCACGATGGCTGAGATCACCCTGGTCGAGGCGGTGCGCGAGGCGCTGGCCGAGGAGATGGAGCGGGACGAGTCGGTGGTCCTGCTCGGCGAGGACATCGGGCGCTACGGCGGCGCCTTCAAGGCGACGGACGGGTTGCAGGAGCGGTTCGGCGCCGATCGGGTGATCGACACCCCGATCAGCGAGGCCGGCATCGTGGGCGCGGCATCGGGGATGGCGCACTACGGCATGCGTCCGGTGGTGGAGATGCAGTTCATCGACTTCATCTCCTGCGCCTACGACATGCTGACCAACTATTCGGCCACGGCGCGGTACCGGGCGTTCCTGCCGTGCCCGATCGTGGTGCGCGGCCCCTCGGGCGGCTACGTTCGGGGGGGGCCGTTCCACTCGCAGAACCCCGAGGCGGCGTTCCTGCACACCCCCGGGATCAAGATCGCCTACCCGGCCACGGTGGAGGACGCCAAGGGGCTGCTCAAGGCGGCGATCCGCGACGACGACCCGGTGCTCTTCTTCGAGCACAAGTACCTGTACCGGCGGATCAAGGCGCCGTCGCCGCCGCCGGAGCACGTGGTGCCGCTGGGGAAGGCGCGGATCGCCCGCGCGGGGCGCGACCTGACGATCGTGACCTACGCGGCGACGGTGCACAAGGCGCTCGAGGCGGCCGAGCAGCTGGCGCGCGAGGACGGCCTGGAGGTGGAGGTGCTCGACCTGCGCACCGTGCTGCCGATCGACGACGCGGCGATCGTCGCGTCGGTGCAGAAGACCAACCGCGTCCTCCTCGTGCACGAGGACACGGTCACCGGCGGGATCGCCGGGGAGATCACGGCGCGGATCAACGAGCAGTGCTTCGAGTGGCTGGACGCCCCGGTGCGCCGGGTGGCGGCGCACGACGTGCCGCTGCCGTACGCGCCGCCGCTGGAGGACTTCGTCCTCCCGCAGACTTCGGACATCGTGCGCGCGAGCCGCTGGCTCGCCGCCTACTGACGACGGAATCGAGAGGACTTGGGGGATGGCCAAGGTTGACGTGATCATGCCGCAGATGGGCGAGTCGATCGCCGAGGGCACGATGTCGAAGTGGATCAAGCAGGTCGGCGACGCGGTCAAGCGCGACGAGCCGATCTTCGAGATCTCCACCGACAAGGTCGACGCCGAGATCCCCGCGCCCAACGCCGGCACGCTGGTCGAGGTGCTGGTGCAGGAGGGCGAGACGGTGGCGGTGGGCACCGTGGTGGCCCGGATCGAGACGGACGCGGCTGCCGCCGCGTCCGCCCCGCCTCCTGCGAAGCGGGCCGGCGGGGCCTCCGAGAAGGCGCCGGAACCGGCCAAGCCGGAGCCCGCCAAGGAGTCGGCACCGGCAAAGACAGCGGCGAAGGAGGAGGCCGGATCGGCCGCGCCGCCCGCGGCGCGGCAGCCGGCGCAGGCCGGGACCGCGGAAGAGCGGCTGCAACAAAAGTCGACCCCGCTGGTTCGCAAGATGGTCGAGGAGCACGGGCTCGACCTGGCGGCGATCCCCGGCACCGGCAGTGCCGGCCGGGTGACCAAGCAGGACGTGCTGGACTACCTCGACAGCGGGGCGAAGCCGGCGGCGGCGCCTGCGCCGGCCGAGTCGGGGGCAGGCTCTTCCGCACCGCCAGCGGCTGCGCAGCCCGGCGCAGGACCGTCACGGGTCGCGCCGTCGCCGCAGGTCGAGGCCTGGGAGGGCGACCGGGTCGAGCCGTGGAGCCGGATCCGCAAGCTCACTGCCGATCACATGGTGCTGTCGCGACGGGTGTCGGCGCATGTCAACTCGCTGATCGAGATCGACTACAGCCACGTGGCCGCGGTGCGCAAGAAGCTCAAGGCGGAATACGCCGAGCGCGGCGTGAACCTGACGTACCTGGCGTTCGTCGCCAAGGCGATCGCGCAGAACCTGCGCAAGCACCCTGTGATCAACGCCGCGGTGTCGGGTGACAACACCATCTACCGCCGCGACATCAACCTCGGCATCGCGGTCGCGCTCGACTGGGGCCTGATCGTGCCGGTGATCCGGCACGCCGACGAGCTGTCGCTGCTCGGCGTGGCGCGGGCGATCCAGGACCTCGCCGAGCGCGCGCGGGGCAAGAAGCTGGCGCCGGAGGACATCCAGCGCGGCACCTTCACGATCACCAACCCGGGCGGGTTCGGCACCTACGTGGGCACGCCGGTGATCAACCAGCCGCAGGTGGCGATCCGCGCCGTCGGCGCGATCGAGAAGCGGCCCTC